>NZ_JBFBIL010000074.1:0-34155 GCF_040685575.1 Kitasatospora sp. NPDC088351
GGTAGCGCCAGATCGAGCCCGTCCGCCAGTCCAGCCCGTCCGCCGGGACGGCGAGCCGCACCCGGCCCGGTGCGGCTCAGCCCAGCCGGGCGGCGTACGCCTCGATGGCGTCCCGCTGGTACGCGGCCAGACCCGGGGCGACCGCCTCGTACGCCGCGCGCCACTGCTCGTTCTCCACGCAGGAGCGCCCGATCGCGCGGTACTCCTCGGCGGAGACCGGCCGGAGCGCGGCCAGCGCCCGGTACTGCCCGTCGGCCTCGGCCTGGACGGCCTCGGCGTCGGCGGGCACGCCGGCGGCCATCAGCTCGGCCAGCCGGACCATCAGCGCGGTGCGCTCGCGCTGCCCGGCCTCGATCTCGGCCTCGCTCATGGTCGCGGTGACCCGCTCGACGGTCGCGGCCAGCTCCGGCTCCGCAGCGCGGCCGGCCAGGAGTTTCAAACTCAGACATCGTCGGGCTCCGGAATCGGGCAGCCATCGTGTTCGACGCTGGACGTGTAGGCGGTCAGGTCCTCGATGAACCGCCCGTACACCCGGGCGCCACAGTTCGGACAGATACCCAGCTCGACCGGGGCCTCCGCAGGCACGCCGCCGCCAGTGCTCACCTGAGGCCTGGCTGGGCGTACGCACCCGACGTGATTGGTGATCCAGTCAACGATTCCGGTGCATCTCCCGGCGTAGTTCCCGAAGCCGTAGTTGCGGCAGTCCAGGCAGAGGCCGCACACCTGCTCAACTGGATCCGGGTCAACCACGTGCTGCGTGGTCACTGCGCCTCCTCGGGGGGGTAGGACATGTGGGGCATGTGGGGCAGGCGACTACGGCCCAGCCGAGAGGGGCTTTGCCGGTGCCGGTGGGGGTGTAGACGTGACCAGCCGGTATCAGGCTGCCGCCAGTACGCCCGCAGCAGATGCAGGCCAGGCCCTGGAGCTGGGCGCGGGTGGGCAGCGACTGTGCAGGCGCGTCTGTCACAGCTGAATCGTCGACCGATCCGGCGGGACGTCATACCGCGTTCGGCGGACGTTTGGGACGCTTCATTGGTACACCTTGACTCGTCCCTGGAGGTCAGAACGGGTCAGAGAGGCGCACACGTGAACGAGCCCCTGCGCGAGGCGATGGTGCGTGCGAATATCACCGAGTCACAGCTCGCTCGCACGGTCGGCGTCGACCCGAAGACGGTCAGCCGCTGGGTTGCCAGCCCTGCGCGCGTACCCCATGCCCGGCACCGCGCGGCGGTGAGCAGGGCCCTCGACGAGGAGGAGACCGTGCTCTGGCCATCCGTACAGCAGCTGGTGAAGTCGGGCCCGGACCGCGAGCTGGTGCAGATGTACCCGTACCGGTCGGCCGCGCCGACGTCCCTGTGGCGGCAGCTCATCCACCAGGCCGACCACGAGCTGACCCTCGCGGGCTACACCAACTACTTCCTATGGCTGGAGCAGTCGAACTTCGGCGACCTCCTACGGAATAAGACGGCGCGGGGATGCCGCGTGCGATTCGTCCTCGGCGACCCCGCCAGCCCGGTCACCCGGCAGCGCGAGCTGGCGGAGGACGTGCCGCTGACCTTGTCCACCCGAATCGAGGTGACGCTGTCCGAGCTGGCCAAGCTGAAAGACACCACCGTCGAGGCGCGGTACGAGACCGGGCACGTCTCGTTGTCCGTCTTCAGGTTCGACCAGGACATGATCGTCACACCGCTGCTGCCCGGTAGGATCGGCCACGATGCCCCAATGATGCACCTGCGGCGGGCACAGGATGACGGCGTCTTCGACCGCTTCGCCGGCCACGTCGAAGACCTGTGGGCACGCGGCCGTGACGTATGGACAATCCCGACAGCAGAGGTGACGGCCGATGCCCAGGCGTGACTACGAAGACGACCCCAACGCTCCCAAGGCCAACTCGCTGGTGCCGGCCGCGAGCGTCGTAGTCGTTGACGACGACGGCCGCGTCCTCCTCCAGCGCCGCACCGACAACGGCATGTGGGCCTTGCCCGGCGGCAAGATGAACCTGGGCGAATCCCTCGCGGACTGCGGCATCCGGGAAACGCTGGAGGAAACCGGCATCGTCGTCGAGATCACCGGCATCGTCGGCACCTACACCAACCCCGGCCACGTCTTCGCCTACGACGACGGCGAGGTCCGGCAGGAGTTCTCCATCTGCCTTCTCGGGCGCCCGGTCGGTGGCGAGATCCAGGTGTCCGACGAGTCGACCGAGGTCGCCTGGGTCACCCCGGCCGAGACGGACGAGCTGCCGATGGTGGCCAGCATCCGCAAGCGGCTCGCTGACTGGCGCTCGGGTGAGGGCCCTGTCGTTCGCTGACCGTTGCCCGTTTCCTCTTTGCACAGGTCCGTCACGGCGTGCCCACACCACCCGCACCGCCGATACGGTCCCCCTCACCACACTCACCACACGCTCTGGAACATTCATGCGCCGCGCCACCATCGCCCTGCTCACCGCCGGCCTCATCGCCACAGCCACCGCATGCTCCAGCAGCAGCGACAAATCGGAAGGCCCGAGCACGCCCACAGCCACGAATGGCGCCACCCTCGCCAAGGACACGGCAGCCGCCGCACCGGGTACCGCTACTACCACTGCGACCCCAGCAGCAGCCGCCGCCGCATTCACAGCGGTCGCCAAGGCCGTCCCCACCGCGAAACTCGGCAAGACCGTCACCGCCGAGGACGACCCCAACCACCTGCTTGGACGGCCCGGCCAATACACCTCGAAGGTGACATTCACCGACTCACTACGGGTCTCGAAGATCCTGACGCCTGCCCAGGGGAAGGAGTTCCAGGCCGCCATCGGAGGCTGACCCCTGACGTCCCGGTCAGCCTCCTACGGGTGGGGAATCAAGGTGGGCAGGTCCGGCCAATCCCGTAGTACGGAGCGGCCGCGCGTACCTCGGGCCCCGGGACCGCGCGCTACGCCCCGAACCAGTCCAGCCACTGCCCGTGCGGTGCGGCGATCGCGACCGGCTGTTCGTCCAGGGCGAGCGCGAACACCGCCAGGTCGGCCGGTGCCGGCCGGGGCAGCCGACGGAGGACCTCGGGCAGGATGACCGGCGACTCGTTGGAGATCCAGTGCCCGGGCAGCGTGCGCATCGTCGCCGCGAACTCCTCCCGCGCCTCCGGGGGCAGATAGCTGAGCACCGCGCTGTGGAACACCACCGGTGTGGCCCCCTCCGGCGCCCGGGCGACCAGCTCCCGGACCGTCTCGTTGAGGTCGCCGCGCACCAGCTCCGGCGGGTCCGCCCGGGCGATCCGGACGGCGCCGCGCAGCCGCTCCAGCCGGGCGGTCTGCTCCGGCCAGACCAGGGCCTCCAGCCAGCGGACGTCCTCCTCGTCCCGGACGTCCAGCGGGTTGAGGTCGACCCCGGCCCGCCACACCACCTCGGGCGGCCGGGCCGGGAACGGCACCGGGCCGCTGGTGGCGCACTCCAGCGTCGCCGGACCGTCGCCGGGCCCGAACTCCGGCCGTCCGTCGTACCGGTAGCGGTACCGGTCCGGGTAGAGGCAGAGCCCGGCCGAGGCGCCCACCTCGATCAGCGCGAGCGGCTGCGGCAGGGCCGCCAGCAGCGGCAGCAGGCTCGCGCAGCGCCCGGGCTCGTTGGTCTGCGTCCGGCGCCGCAGCATGGCCGCGCGGACGTCCTCCCAGCGGGCCAGCACCCAGGCGCGGAAGGCCGGGTAGCCGTCGCCCACCGGGCCGCCGAGGAACCGGACCGCCCCGAAGAGCAGGTTCGGCTGCCGCTTCGGGGCCGGCAGTGCGCTGACCAGCCCCATCAACTCGACGTCCTCGGCGCACCGTTCGGAGAGTTCCTGATAGCTCGCCGAGTTCCCCCGGGCCTCGCGGGTCGCGAACCTCCGGTACAGCTCGCCCGTCTCCGGTTCCACGTTCTCTCCTCTCACCCCCGGCCGCCGCTGTTCCGTCTCTGCCAAGGGATTCCGGCGGACTCTTGTCCGCCTTCGCCGTCCGCTGTACGGGTGCCGACCCGGTCGCCGGAGATCGAGTCCACCCGAACCGACCGTAGCCCTCCCCGCCAGGAGCCGTCATGAAGCCGCCGAAGTCCAAGGTCGGCGCCCGCGTCGCGCCGACGGCGGCCGCCCGGGCCCGGATCTCCCTGGCCACGGTCGGTGTGCACACGGCATGATCGCCTCTGTTCGCGTACGACCCCGAGCCCGACCCGCTCCACCCGCTCCACCCGCTCCACCCGCACCGCCCGCACCGTTCCCGAGCCGCCCCTCCGACTGAACGAAGCGACCATGCGTCCCGAATCACCCTGGCGGATAGCCGACTTCCGCACCCTGTTCACCGCCACCGCCCTCGCCCAGCTCGGCACCAACATCGGCTACGTCGCCGTCCCCCTCATCGCCGTCTCGGCGCTCGACGCGAGCGCCGGGCAGGTCGGGGCGATCGCCACCCTGAGCACCCTCGCCTTCCTCCTCATCGGCCTGCCCGCCGGCGCGTGGGTGGACCGGATGTGCCACCGGCGCGTGCTGATCGCGGCGGACCTGGTGAAGGCCGCGCTCTACGCCTCCGTCCCGCTCGCCTGGTGGGCGGACGCGCTCACCCTCTGGCAGCTGTACGCGGTCGCGCTGCTGAGCGGGTGCGCGACCGTCTTTTTCGACATCGCCTCGCAGAGCGTGCTGCCGCAACTCGTCGGCCGCGCACACCTGGTGCAGGCGAACTCCGCCGTGGTCGGCCTGATGGCCGTCGGCAACATCGCCGGGCGCGGCGCGGGCGGCGCGCTCGTCCAGCTCCTGACCGCCCCGTTCGCCATCGGCGCGACGGCGCTGAGCCACCTCGGCTCGGCCCTGCGCCTGATCGCCCTGCGCCGAACCCCCGCGCCCCCGGCGGCCGCCCGCGCCGGGACCGGCCTCGGCGCGCAGATCGCCGAGGGGCTGCGGCACGTCCTCGGCAACTCCGAACTACGGGCCCTCGCCGTCTCCGCCGCCATCACCAATCTCGGCTTCCAGATCGTCAACACCCTGCTCCCGGTGCTGTTCGTCCGTGAACTCCATCTCCCGGCAGGCGCCCTGGGTCTGTTCTGGGCGGTGGGCGGGGTCGGCATCCTGCTCGGCTCCCGCTGCGCCCACCCGATCGCCGCCCGCCTCGGCTACGGCCGGGCGCTCGGCCTCGTCGGCCTCTGCGTGGCGCCCGCCGGGCTGCTCGTCCCGCTGATCGGCGGCGGCGCCTGGCTCTGCGTGGCCGGGGCGGGCTGGCTGCTGCTCCTCTTCAAGACCGGAATGGACAACGTGCTCGGCGTCAGCCTGCGTCAGCGGATGACCCCGGACGCCCTGCTCGGCCGGATGAACGCGACCTTCCGCTTCCTGCTCACCGGCGCCATGGCCGTCGGAGCCGCCCTGGCGGGTCTGCTCGGCGAACTGGCCGGCCTCCACCCCGCCCTCTGGGCCGGCGGCGTCCTCCTCGCGGTGGCCTTCCTCCCGGTCTACCTCTCGCCGATCCGCACCCGCCGCCGCCTCCCCGACCCGCCGGCGGCGGTGGTCTCTCCCGCGTCACCCGCACGTGACCTCAAGCGAGCTTGAAGTTCCATCCCGTGGTCTTCGCAGGGAACCCGAGCGGACTTCCGCTCTCCGCTCTACGCGCGCCGCGCGGGTTCAGCCCTCCTGACGGGCGGCGGGTCCCACAGCGCCCGGTCCCACAGCGCCCGGTCCCGCAGCCGGGAACGGGCAGCCGCGCCCGGGGCCCGCGCCGTCCGGGAACGTCCCCAGCTCGCTGATCCGGTAGCCGCCGGGGTAGCCCCTGACCTGCCGGTTGTCCCGGGCCAGGCGGGGCCGGCGGCGCGGTGGCAGCAGGCGGACGAGGCGCCCGCGCAGGCGCATGCCGCCCCGGACGGCCTGCTGGAGGGCCGCCGGCGGCTTCGCGTATCCGAACGCCTCCCGCAGGGGGTCGTCCAGCAGGCAGATCGACGAGGTCCGCATGGGCGGCCGCATCGGCGCCGGGTACCAGGACGCCATCAGCCCGAGCGTCGCGTCGGAGACGTCCCGCCCGCCCTGGTCGTAGCCGAAGTGGGCGCGCTCGTAGCCGTCCAGCAGCCGCTCGAACTCCTCGTACGTGCCCGGGATCCCGCTCAGCCCCATGTGGCGGCCCAGTTCCCGGTAGTAGTTGGTGGTGGCCCGCACCTCGTGCGGCGAGTACGGGCGCCAGCCGTAGTCGTCGAGCCAGCGCTTGGGCACCACGACGAAGGTGGCGAGCACGTACAGGAAGTCGTCGTTGGTGATGTCGTACCGCCTGTGCATCTGGTTCATCCGCCGGATCGCCTCCCGCCCCTGCTCCGAGGCGAAGCCGTGCTCGACGACGGCCTCCAGGATCAGCGTGGTGTCGTCGTACCGCTTCTGCGCGCGCCGGGTGAACTCACCGGTCCCGGCCAGCAGCCGGCCGATGCCGGGCACGGCGTAGGTGCGGTAGAGGGCGAAGCTGAGCGACTGGGTGGTGTCCCAGGGGAACTCGTACCAGCTGCTGATCCGGTAGATCTCGGTGAACTCGGTTTCGGGATCCATCCGCTGAATCCGCTTCAGCCAGTCGTATCGCTGCACAGGCCGACGATAGGGGCCGGTCAGGAACGGGTCAACGCGGACGGGTCGGCTCGGCCGGAACGGGTCAGCGCGAACGGGCCAACGCCGGCGGGACGGGTCCCGTCGGTGCCGTCCGGGCGTCGCTGCCGGGCCGGCGCCCGGGGGCCCGCTAACTTTTCTCCGGAAATCCTCGCCGGGGATGTCGAAATCGCGGGCCGTGCTTCTACCTGCCCGTGAGAGTGCCCCGGCGGGACGGACGAGGGGCGCGGCACCGGAGAGAACGAGGAGCAGGGCCATGAAGTACATGCTGCTGATGCAGTTCAGCGAGAAGACCGTCGACTTCCCCAAGATCGACGAGTGGAAGCCCGAGGACGTCCAGGCGCACATCCGCTTCATGCAGGACACCAACCGGAAGCTCGCCGAGGCCGGGGAACTGGCCGACGCCCAGGGGCTGGCCATGCCGGAGACCGCGCGGATCGTGCGCTCGCACAGCGGCGGCGCGCCGGTGGTCACCGAGGGGCCGTTCCCGGAGACCAAGGAGTTCCTGGCCGGCTGGTGGATCGTGGACTGCGAGAGCGATGCGCGGGCGGTCGAGATCGCCGCGGACGTCTCCGCCGCCCCCGGCCCCGGTGGGCGGCCGCTGAACATGCCGATCGAGGTGCGCCAGGTGATGTCGGCGCCGCCCACCGAGTTGTGAGCACCGGCGACCGTACCGTCGAGGACCTGCTGCGCGAACTCGCGCCGCAGGTCCTCGGCGTGCTCACCCGCCGCTACGGCGACTTCGACACCGCCGAGGACGCCGTCCAGGAGGCCCTGCTGAACGCCGCCGTCCAGTGGCCCGGGGAGGGCCTGCCGGGCAACCCGCGCGGCTGGCTGATCCAGGTCGCCACCCGCCGGATGACCGAGCAGGTCCGCAACGAGCAGGCCCGCCGCCGCCGGGAGGACCTGGTGGCCGGGCAGGTGCCGGCCGACCGGCAGGCGGCGCCGGCGGCGGACGCCGGGGACGGGGCCGCTCACGACGACACCCTCACCCTGCTCTTCCTCTGCTGTCACCCCGCCCTCTCGCCCGCCTCGGCGATCGCGCTCACGCTCCGCTCGGTGGGCGGGCTGACCACGGGGGAGATCGCCCGCGCCTTCATGGTGCCGGAGGCGACCATGGGGCAGCGGATCAGCCGGGCCAAGCAGCGGATCAAGGCGTCCGGCGTGCCGTTCCGGATGCCGGACGCCGACGACTGGCCGGCCCGCCTGGACGCGGTGCTGCACGTGCTCTACCTGATCTTCAACGAGGGCTACACCAGCAGCGCCGGGCCCGACCTGCGACGCGTCGAACTCTCCCGGGAGGCGATCCGGCTGGCCCGGGCCGTCCACACGCTGCTCCCGGACGACGGCGAGGTCACCGGCCTGCTGGCGCTGATGCTGCTCAGCGACGCCCGCGGCCCGGCCCGCACCGGCCCCGGCGGCGAACTCGTCCCGCTCGCCGAGCAGGACCGCGGACGCTGGGACGCCGCCGCGATCGCCGAGGGCGTCGCACTGATCACGGCCGCCCTGCCGCGCGGGCCGGTCGGCCCCTACCAGGTGCAGGCGGCGATCGCGGCCGTCCACGACGAGGCCCCGACGGCCGGGGAGACCGACTGGCCGCAGATCCTCGCCCTGTACGGGGTGCTGGAGCGAATCTCCGACAATCCGCTGATCACCCTCAACCGGGCGGTCGCAACCGCGATGGTGGACGGCCCCGCCGCCGGACTCGCCGTCCTCGCCGCCGCCCCGGCCCTGCTGGAGCACTACCGCCTGTACGCGGTCCGCGCCCACCTGTCCGAGCTGGCCGGCGACCGTGAGGCCGCCGTCGCCGACTACCGCACCGCCGCCCGGCGCACCGCCAGCCTCCCGGAACGCCACTACCTCACCCTCCGGGCGGCCCGGCTCGCGGATTCGGCCGACAGCGATCAGCACCCCGCCGGGGGTGGCGAGGCGGCAGAGTGCGCACCATGACGACGCGCGCACAGGCCCAGGGAAGCAGCACCGGATCCGCCACCGCCGACAGCGACTCCGGTGCCTTCAGCGGTGAAGTGGCCGAGTACTACGCCGAGTTCCGGCGCGGCTACCCGTCGGCGGTCCTCGACGCCCTGCAGACGGCGTTCACCCTGGACGCCGACGCCGCCATCGGCGACCTCGCCCTCGACCTCGGCTGCGGCACCGGGCAGCTCGCCCTCCCGCTCGCCACCCGCGTCCGTACGGTGATCGGCATGGACCCCGAGCCGGACATGCTCCGCCAGGCCCGGGCGGAGGCCGCCCGGCGCGGGGTCGGCAACGCGCTCTGGGTCCTCGGCTCGGACACCGACGTCCCCGCGCTCCACGGTGTACTGCCCGCGCGGCTGGGCCTGACGGTGATCGGCAACGCCGTCCACTGGATGCGGTACGAGGAGCTCTTCCGCACCCTCCGCCCGCTCACCCGCCCCGGCGGCGGCGTCGCGGTGATCGCCAACGGGACCCCGATCTGGGCCCAGGAGACCGACTGGTCCCGCGCGCTGCGCACCGCCCTGGAGGACCACTTCGGCGGTTCCCTCGCGACCTCCTGCGGCACCGCCGCCGACGACCGGGAGCGCTACGCCCGCGCCCTCACCGCCGCCGGGTTCGCCGACGTGCACGAGACCACCCTCGACTACGCGGCGGAGCTGACCTTCGAGCAGCTCCTCGGCTCCCTCTACTCCGCGATCCCGGCCCCCGACCTGCCCGCCCCGCCCGCCCGCCCGGCCTTCGCCGCCCGCCTGCGCGCCGCACTCCCGCCCGGTCCGGCCTACCCCGAGCAGGTCAGGGTCTCCCTCCTCACGGGGCGGGCGTAACGGCGCCGGGCCCGCCCGGGCCGGTGTTCGCCACCGGCCCGGGCGGGGCGTCACGCCAGGTGGCCGGCCGGTGATGAACGGCGCGGGCCACTGGTGTCGAGGCTAGATGACGGAGATCCAGTCGCTGCAGAACCACCAGGCGGGGCCGCCGGGCTGCTCGGAGCACACCTGGTAGGCGGAGACGAGCTCGGGTGTCCACACCTGGCCGGAGCCGCCGCCGTTGCCGTCGGGGTCCTTGACGAAGTCAACGACGCCGTTGATCATCCGGTAGTTCGTCCGGAAGCCGGCGTCGTCAGAACGCTGGTCATAGGCGAACACCCTCCTGTTGCCGTCGCCGACACCACCGTGACCACAGTTCTCGGTGCGGAAGACGCCGCACCGGTTGATGTGGGTGTTGCCGTCCCAGGCGCTGGCCGCCGGAGCCAGGCCCACCCCCGCCCCCACGACCACCGCGAGCCCCCCGATGACAGTGGTGAGCCGTCGGCTCGTCTTGATCTTCATTCTCCCGCCCCTCTTTCGGTGCCAACGAAACCGCGCGACACCCGGCGGCTTCGTTCCTGGAGAGAAGCCTGTGCTCGGTATGGAGACGGCGTCTTGTAGAAGTGCGCATGGCGCAGGTCGGCGGCAGAGCGCGGGCACATGCTGCGGGCGGCCGGCGCGGGACCGTGGACGGCGGCTCGGGAACCTTCCTCGACCAAGCCGCAGGCGGAGGGGAACGCCTTCCTCGATGAGGGACAACGGTGGGTGACCGGGCGGGTGGACGAATCTGACTTGAATCTTTACGAACGAATGTTCGATCCTGAGGTGTGCCCGTTTTCGAATCTGCTTTCGAATCCATCGCCGAGCGGGAGCCGCTCCGGCCGGTGGTGTCGACGGCTGCGCCGCGTGGGGGCGGGGTGGCCGCCGGGGACCGGGGGCTGTTGCCGGTGCCGCCCGCGCTGGGGGCGGTGCTGCCGGAGGGCGGGCTGCGGCGGGGGACGGCGGTGTCGGTCGGGGGCGGGGACGCCGGGTTGCTGCTGGCGCTGGCGGCCGGGGTGGGGGAGGCGGAGGGCGGCTGGGTCGCCGCGGTCGGGCTGCCGGATCTCGGGCTGGCCGCGGCCGCCGGGTACGGGCTGGATCTGCGGCGGCTGCTGGTGGCGGACGACCCCGGGCCGCACTGGGCCGAGGTGGTGTCGGTCCTGGCCGGTGCGGTCGAGCTGGTCATGCTGCGCCCGGACGGGCCGGTGGCGCCCAGCGCGGCCGCCCGGCTGGCGGCCGTGCTGCGGCGCAGCGGGTGCGTCCTGCTGGTGGCCGGGCCGTGGCCGGGCGCGGTGCTGCGGGTGGGGGTGCGGTCCGGGCGGTGGTTCGGGCTGGGGGACGGGCACGGGCAGCTCACCGGGCGGCAGGTGGAGGTGGTGGCCGAGGGGCGTGGCTCGGCGGTGCGCGGCCGTGCCGCCAGGCTCTGGCTGCCGGACGAGCGCGGAGAGGTGCGGGCGGTGACCGGGACGTCTGGGCTGGATGGGCCGGATGGGCCGGACGAGATGCACGAGGTGCACGGGATGGGGGAGGCCGTGACGCCGGGGGCCGGGGTCGGCCTCGAACGCATGGCGGTGGTGTGAGATGGCGGACGGCGCGAAGACCGGGACGGTCGGTACGCCCGGCACGCCGAGGGTGCTGGTGGTCTGGTGTCCGGACTGGCCGGTCGCGGCCGTCGAGGGCGCGGGGACCGACGGGCGCCCGGTGGCGGTGACCGTCGGCGGGCGGATCCTGGCCTGCTCGGAGGTGGCCCGGGCGGCCGGGGTGCGGCAGGGGCAGCGGCTCAAACTGGCCCAGCGGCTCTGCCCGGCGCTGGAACTGCGGGACCGCGACCCGGAGGCGGAGACCCGGCGCTTCGAGCCGGTGGCCGCGGCGGTGGAGGCGTTCACGCCCCGGGTGGAGGTGCTGCGTCCGGGTCTGTGCGCGATCCCGGTGAAGGGGCCGGGCCGGTACTTCGGCGGTGAGGAGGCGCTGGCGTCGAAGGTCCGTACGGCGGTGGCGGCCGCGCTGGCGGGGGAGTGGGCGACGGGCTCCGCGCACCCCGGGCACCCCGCCGACGGCGCGCACCCCGCCGACGCGGATCCGGCCGGGCTGGACCACCCCTCCGGTCCGCGCGCCGAGGCTCCGCACGCCCAGGTCGGCGTCGCCGACGGCCTGTTCGCCGCCGTGCTGGCGGCCCGGGCCGGGGTGCTGGTGCCGGCCGGGCGGACGGCGGAGTTCCTCGCGCCCTACCCGGTGGCCGCGCTCGGTGACGAGGTGTCGGCGGAACTGCTGGACCGGCTGGGCCTGCCCACCGTCGGGGCGTTCGCCGCGCTGCCCGCCGAGGCGGTCGCGGACCGTTTCGGCCCGGCCGGTACGGCCGCCCACCGGCTGGCCCGGGGGCTGCAGCCGCGTCCGCCGGTGCCACGCGAGGAGGGGCCGGACCTCTCCGTCGAGCAGCGCTTCGACCCGCCCGAACCGCTGGCCGAACCGCTGGTGTTCGTCGCCCGCCCCCTCGCCGAGCGGCTGCACGAACGGCTCGCCGGGGCGGGGCTGACCTGCGGGCGGGTCGCCGTCGAGGTGGTGTGCGCCGACGGGCGGACGGCCTCGCGGCTCTGGCGGCACGAGGGCCGGCTGTCGGCGACGGCGCTCGCCGAGCGCGTGCGCTGGCAGCTCCAGGCCTGGCAGAGCACGGGCGCGTTCGACGCCCCCGGCGAAGGGCGAGACGGAGCGCCCGAGGGAGCACACGACGCGGGCTTCACCGCCCTGCGCCTCGTCCCCGACGGGCTGGCCCCCGACCAGGGGTGGCAACTGGCGCTCTGGGGGCAGGCGGTCGTGGACGACCGGGTGGAGCGCGCGGTGGCCCGGGTCCAGGCGGTGCTCGGGCATGCCGGGCTGCGCCGGATCGAACCGGCCGGCGGGCGGGGGCCGGGCGAGCAGGCGGTCCGGGTGCCGTGGGGTGAACCCCACGAGCCGGGGGCACCGGTCGATGCCCCCTGGCCGGGGCGGCTGCGGGACGTGTGGCCGGCCGTGGTGTACCGGGCCCCGGTGCCGGTCGCGGTGGTGGACGCCGACGGCCGGCCGGTGACGGTGGACGGCCGGGCAGGGGTGTCGGCCCGGCCGTCCACCGTCGTGGTGCGGGGGCGGGAGTTGCTGGTGGACGGCTGGACCGGGCCCTGGCCGGCCGTCGAGTACTGGTGGGACCAGTCGCTCGCCCGCCGCCGGGCGCGTTTCCAGGTCGCGTCCGCAGACGGCCGTGCCCTGCTGCTGACGGTGGAGGGTGGCGAGTGGTTCATGGAGGCCGGCTACGACTGACGTCCGGCGGCCGGTCGACAGGAGGCAAACCCAGGGGGGCGAACAGCAGGAACGAAGGCACTCCCGATGGGATTCACCAGCCACCCCACGCTCCCCTGGAGCGAGCTGCACCGACGCCTGGCCGGTGGCCGGCCGGGCCCGGCGGGTGGCGAGGTCGTCCCCCTCCGCCGACCGCCCGCCGACCCGGTCCACCCCGTCGACCCCACCGACCCCGCCGGAGAGCCCCCCGTCCCCTGGGCCGAGCTGCACGTCCACTCCGCCTTCAGCTTCCTCGACGGCGCCAGCGACCCCGAGGCGCTGGTCGCCGAGGCGGCCCGGCTGGGGATCGAGGTGCTGGCCCTGACCGACCACGACGGCCTCTACGGCGCGGTCCGGTTCGCCGAGGCGGCCCACGAGGCCGGCGTCGGCACGGTGTTCGGCGCAGAGTTGACGATCCGTCACAAAGCTGCCCAGGCCGAGCACCTCCTCGTCCTGGCCCGCGATCCGGCCGGCTACCGCCGCCTCTCCGCGGCGATCGGTGCCGCGCAGCTGGCGGGCGGAGCCAAGGGCCGTCCGGCGTACGACTTCGCGGCGCTGGCGGACGCGCACGACGGGCACTGGGCGGTGCTCACCGGCTGCCGCCTCGGCCGGGTCCCCGCCGCCCTGGCGGCCCCCGACCCCTCCGGACGGTCCCCCGTCGCCGCCGCCGAGCTTCAACTGCACACCCTCGTCGAGGCGTTCGGCCGCGACAACGTGTACGTCGAGCTGATCGACCAGTGGCTGCCCGGCGACGACCTGCGCAACGACGCCCTCGCAGCCCTGGCTGCCGGGCTCGGCCTCCCGGTCGTCGCCTCCACCAACGCCCACCACGCGGGCCCGGCCCAGGGGCGGCTGGCGCAGAGCCTCGCCGCGCTGCACGGGCGCCGCACGCTCCAGGACGCGGCGGGCTGGACGCAGGCGGCCGGCACCGCGCATCTGCGCTCGGGGCGGGAGATGGCCGCCCGGCTGGCCCGCTTCCCTGGGGTGCGGCAGGCCACCGTCGAACTGGCCCGGTCCTGCGCCTTCGACTTCACCAGGCTCGACCCCGAGCTGCCCGGCTTCCCCGTCCCGCCCGGCCACACCGAGATCAGCCATCTGCGGACGCTGGTCGCCGAGGGCGGTCCGGCCCGGTTCGGGCCGGGGAACGGGCCGGCCCGGCGGCAGCTCGCCAAGGAGCTGGACGTCATCGAGGACCTGGACCTGGCCGGGTACTTCCTGATCGTCCACGACATCGTGGACTTCTGCCGCCGCGAGTCCATCTGGTGCCAGGGCCGGGGTTCGGCGGCCAACTCGGCGGTCTGCTACGCCCTGGGGATCACCGCCGTCGACCCGGTCCACTACAAGCTGCTCTTCGAGCGCTTTCTGAGCACCGCCCGGGACGGACCGCCCGACATCGACCTGGACATCGAGAACCGCCGCCGTGAGGAGGTCATCCAGTACGTCTACCGCCGCTACGGGCGCGAGCACGCCGCCCAGGTGGCCAATGTGATCACCTACCGGCCCCGGCTGGCGCTGCGCGATGCCGCCCGGGTGCTCGGCTATCCGCAGGGGCAGGTGGACGCGTTCAGCCGGCAGAGCGACTTCCGCTCCCCGCCCGGCGCGGACGCCGTCATCCCGGCCGACGTGCTGGGGCTGGCCGGGCAACTCCACGGGTTGCCGCGCCATTTGGGAATCCACTCGGGCGGCATGGTGCTCACCAGGGAGCCGATCGGCGAGATCTGTCCGACCGAGTGGGCCCGGATGCCGGGGCGGTCGGTGCTGCAGTGGGACAAGGACTCCACGGCCGGTGCCGGGCTGGTGAAGATCGACCTGCTGGGCCTCGGCATGCTCGCCTCGCTGCACGACACCTGCGACCTGGTCGCCGAACACCACGGCCTGCGCTACGACCTGGCGACCATCCCGGACGACGACGCGGGCGTGTACGCGATGCTGCGGCGGGCGGACACCGTCGGCGTCTTCCAGGTGGAGTCGCGCGCCCAGATGGCGACCCTGCCCCGGCTGAAGCCGGACCACTTCTACGACCTGGTGGTCGAGGTCGCGCTGATCCGCCCGGGTCCGATCCAGGGCGGCTCCGTCCACCCGTACCTGCGGCGCCGGGCCGGGACCGAACCGGCCGGCTGCCCGCACCCGCTGATGGAGAACGCGCTGGGCAAGACCCTCGGGGTGCCGCTGTTCCAGGAGCAGATGATGCAACTGGCCATCGACTGCGCCGGGTTCACCCCCGCGGAGGCGGACCGGCTGCGCCAGGCGATGGGGTCCAAGCGCTCGCACGAGCGCGTCGCCCGCCTGCGGGAGCGGCTGCTGGGCGGTATGGCCGAGCGCGGCATCCCGGAGGAGGTCGCCGAGGACGTCTACACCAAGATCGAGGCCTTCTCCAACTACGGCTTCCCGGAGAGTCACGCGATCAGCTTCGCCTACCTGGTGTACGCGAGCGCCTGGCTCAAGTACCACTACCCGGCGGCCTTCACCTGCGCGCTGCTGGCCAACCAGCCGATGGGCTTCTACGCGCCGCTCAGCCTGATCCCGGACGCCCGGCGGCACGGCGTCCGGGTGCGCGGGGTGGACGTCAACGCCAGCGGGCCACGGCCGACCCTGGAGCCGTACCGGGGGCCGACTCCGAAGCCGCCGCTCACCGCGGGCAAGCCGCAGCCGGCCATCCGGCTGGGCCTGGAGACCGTCCGGGGTATCGGCGCTCCGCAGGCCGAGGTGATCGCGGCCGGGCAGCCGTACGCGGACCTGGAGGACTTCGCCCGTCGGACGGGTCTGGCCGCGCCGGTGCTGGAGGCCCTCGCCACGGCGGGGGCGTTCGGCTGCTTCGGGTTGAGCAGGCGCCAGGCGCTCTGGGCGGCGGGGGCGTTCGCCGGGGTCACGGCGGCGCTGATCCCGGGCACCACGCCCGGCACCGAGGCGCCGCCGCTGCCGGAGATGACCCCGGTGGAGGAGACCATCGCCGACCTCTGGGCCACCGGCACCTCCGCCACCAGCCATCCCGTTCAGCATCTCCGCGCCCACCTGGAGCGCGGCGGCGCGCTCTGTGCGGCCGAACTGCCGGACGTGCCGCCAGGCACCGCCGTGGTGGTCGGCGGCCTGGTGACCCACCGGCAGCGGCCGCCGACGGCGGGCGGGGTGCTGTTCCTCAGCCTGGAGGACGAGACCGGGCTGATCAATGTGATCTGCAGCCGGCCGGTCTGGGAGTCTCAGCGCCGTACCGCCCTCGACCGCGCCGGGCTGCTCGTCCACGGCCGCATCGAACGCGATCGCGGTGCCACCAACCTGGTCGCCACCCGGCTCGCCCCTCTCCGCATCGGGCCGTGAGGCGGTGGCAGGGGTGGTACCGAGGGTGGACGGGGATCCGGCAGGGGTGCCGAACGTCCGTGCGATGATCGCCACATGGACGCGACGCCCCGGACCGGAACCCGTCGGATACCGCCCCTCTCCCGCACGGCCCTGCTGCTGGCCGGCGCCGCCCTGCTGGCAGGCTGCGGCAGCACGCAGGTGACGGGCGCGGGCGGGGGAGCGCCCGCGCCGGGGCGTGGCACGGGCGGCCCCACCGGCGCGACGCCGACCGGCACCGCGACCTCCACCTCCGCCGCGACCGCCACACCGACGCCGACCCCCGAACCCACCTGCTCCCCGGAGGGCGTCCTGCTGGCCGCCGAGGAGGCGAACGCCGCGATGGGGCTGCGCGTCATGGCGATCCGGCTGACCAACTGCGGCACCCGCCCCTACAAGCTGAACGGCCGCCCCGACGTCCGCGTCCTCGGCGCCGAACGCGAGCCCCTCGACGTCAACGTCCGCCGCGGCTCGGCGGGCATCGCGACCATCGACGGCTTCGACGCGGCCCCGGCCCCGGTGACGCTCCAGCCCCAGGAGTCCGCCGTATTCCAACTGGTCTGGCGCAACACCGTCACCTCGGGCACCAAGGACAGCGGCCAGTACCTCGATGTCGCGCCCCTCCCGGGCCGCCCCCGTGTCACCGTCCCCGCCTATCTCGACCTCGGCACCACCGGAAAGCTGGGCGTCGGCGTCTGGACCAAGCCGAGCACCAACCGGCCGACCGCCCCCGCCTATCCTCAGCCCCAGCCCCAGCCCCAGACCCAGAGCAGGCCTTAGCCTCGCGCTTTCACCGATAGGTCCGGGTCGTCGTCAAGAAAGTTGCACTCCTCAGGCCGGCGGATACGGATGCGCCTCCAGGATTTCCCTCATCGCCGACCTGCGCGCGCGGAGTGCCAGGCTGTGATGAGGAGAATCAGCGGCCGGGTGATCTCGGGTAGAGAGCTCTCGCATGGCGAACCGGAGGCCCGGGCGAAGGGTGATTCGGGATATCAGGAATTCCATCGAAAGGAGATCGCCGCAGCCGTCGCGGCTTTCCCCTGCTCCCAGGTCGCCGAAAAGGTTCACCAGGATCTGTTCAAGGAGTTCATCGGCCCCGAAGCCATGGCGGAGGCGAGTATTCCGAATGTGGAACCGCTCTCAAAGGGAACTCCCGGATGAGATGATCGCCGTTGATCCGCACTGAGCGTGACAATAGAGAGGGCGCGTGATGAGTCTTCTGGTGGCCGAGGAGCTGAGGCTCGACTTCGGTTCGACCCGAGCCCTGAACGGGGTGTCCTTCGATGTCGCACCACGGGAGATCGTCGCCGTGACGGGCTCCAGCGGCTCCGGCAAGTCGACGCTCCTCCACTGCCTGGCCGGCATCCTGCGGCCGATGAGCGGAACGGTCCACCTGAACGGCGAGCGCATCGACGACCTCCCCGAGGCCGGGCGCAGCCAACTGCGCCGCAAGGACTTCGGGTTCGTCTTCCAGCTCGGCGAACTCATCCCCGAACTCTCGATCCTCGAAAACGTGGCCCTTCCCCTGCGGCTCACCGGCACTACCCGCAAGGCGGCGGCCCAGCGGGCGGCCGAAGGCCTCGCCCGCCTGGAGATACCGGATCTGGCGGACAAGCGCCCCTCCCAGGTCTCCGGCGGCCAGGCCCAACGCGCCGCCGTGGCACGGGCCCTGATCCACCGGCCGAAGGTCGTCTTCGCCGACGAACCCACCGGAGCCCTGGACACCGTCAACGGCGAACGCGTCCTCACCGCCCTCACCACCGCCGCCCGCGACCAGGGCGCCGCAGTCGTCATCGTCACCCACGAAGCCCGCGTCGCCGCCTGCGCCGACCGCGAAGTCCTCATGAGCAACGGCGAGATCGTCGGCGTGAAGGGACGGGTGTGATGCTGCGCGCCCGCCTGTTCCCCCTCCTGCTGGGCCTCAGGCTCGTCCGCGGCTACGGCCGTTCGGGATGGGCACGCGTCTGCCTGATGACCGGAGGCACCGCGCTCGGCGCCGTCGTCCTGCTCACCGCCCTCGCCGTCCCCGGCATGCTGGGGCACCGGGCCGAGCGCACCGACGCCAGGACGGTCCTGTGCGCGGCCACCGACGGCCAACCCGCGGCCGGCTGCGGACTGATCGGGGAGAGCGTGTCCGACACCTGGCAGGGCACGCCCCTGCAACGCCAGCTCGTCCCCGCCGCCCACAGCGCCACCGCGCCGCCGCCCGGCCTCACGGGCCTTCCCCGGCCCGGCGAGCTCATCGTCTCCCCGGCACTCAAGAAGCTCTACGACACCCCCGGGAACCAAGCCCTGCGCGACCGCCTGCCCGGGCGCCTCACCGCCGTGATCACGCCGTCCGGACTCCTGCAGCCCGATGAACTCCTCGCCTACATCGGCGTCGACCAGACCCCGGACGCCTACGTCCAGCACCCCGCCGGGTACGGGCCCCAGGCCCACGGCGCGACTGGACCAGCCATCGTCGCCCAGGCCGGCGCCGTCGCGGACACCCGCAAGAACACCGTGACCCTCATCGTCGGGATCATCGCCGTCCTCACCCCGGTCCTCCTCTTCCTCGCCTCCTGCGCCCGCCTGTCCGCCGCCACCCGCGACCGGCGCCTGGCCGCGCTGCGCCTGCTGGGGCTGACACCGCGCCAGACCCAGGTCGTCAACGCCGGCGAGACGGCCGTCGTCTCGACACTGGGCGTCCTGGTGGGCCTGGCGGTCTTCGAGGCCCTGCTGCCCGCCGCGTCGAGCTGGACCGTCGCCGGCTACGGCTGGTTCTCCGCCGACCTCCAGCCCCCGCTGTGGCAGACCGCTGCCCTGCTCCTGGCCGTCCCCGTGCTGGCCGTCTGCGTGGGCGCGGTCGCGGTGCGCCGCGTCACCGGGGTCACCCGGGCAGCCCGCGCGGACGCGCTTCCCAAGCCCCTGTCCCCGTGGCGCCTGGCCCCCCTCGGGCTCGGCGCCGCACTCAGCGGCTACGCCGCCCTGAGCCCGGCCCCCGAGATGGGTGACCCCAACACCCCCATGCTTCTGGTGATGGGCGCGGGCCTCCTGCTCACCTTCGTCGGTGTCACGGCCGCCACCCCCCTGATCGCCAGGACCATCGGCGTCCTGCTCGGCCGCCTCGCCCGGTCGGTCGCCGTCCTGCTGGGCGCCCGCCGTCTGGAGGTCGAGGCCGCCACCGCGACCCGGGTGGTGACGGGCCTGGTCCTGCTCGTCTTCGCCAGCACGCTCGGCCAGTCGGTCTTCGCCGCCGTCGAGTCACGTGCCTCCGCCGAGTCCTGGACCCAGCTCATGGCTCCCGGAGTCCTCCAGGGCCCGGCGGCGACGGCCGAAGGCCTGCCCGTGCCGGAATCCGCGCTCAGGGACGTGCCCGGCGTGCGCGAGGTCGTCCCGGTACGGCGGCTGCAGACACCGCTGCCCGCCGCGCTGCAGAACGCACCGGGCACACCGGCCGGTGCCGCCGGCTTCCCGGCGGCACCTCTGAGCATGCACAGCGCGGTCGTTCTCTCCTGCTCCGACCTGGCCACCCTGATCAAGCAGCCGCCCACGGACTGCCAGGAAGGCACCGCCTACTGGCTTCCCCAACCCCACCAGGGAACCGACCCCGCCGCCACGGGCCCCCTGACGCTCATGGCCCAGACCCGGCCCGGCGCCGCCGTGACCGTCACCCCTCCCACCCGCACCCTCGCGGTGCCCGACCTCTACGCCGTCTCCGACAACTCGCCGCTGGCCGCCGACATCCTGCTCCCGCCCGACACCCCTGGCCTGTCCGAGCTGAGCGCCCCGGCGGAGAGGTACCTGATCGCCACCGACGGGAAGTCCGCGACGTACGAGGCACTGAACGCGGCCGTGGCCCGCCTGGACCCGAGCCTGACGGTGTCCGTCCCGGACATCGCGCTGGAAGCGCAGTACCAGTTCCCGCTCTTCCGGGCCCTGCTGATCCTGGGGACGCTGCTCACCCTCGTCATCTCCTTCGCCACCATCGCGGTGGGGTCGATCGACCGGGCGATCGAGCGCCGTCGGGAGGTCGCGCTGCAGGCGGTGGTGGGTGTGCCGCTGCCGACCATGCGGCGCGCCCAGCTCGTCCAGATCCTGGTCCCCTACGGAGCGGGCATCGCGCTCGCCCTGGGCCTGGCCCTCCTGGCGGGTCGCGCCTACGGCCGCACCGGGGGGACCCCGGGCGGCGTCCCGCTGGACGCCTTCGCGAGCATTGCCGGCATCGCGGTGCTCGGCGCGGTGGCAGCCGGCCTCAGCGCGCTCCCGGCCCTGGGGTGCAGGGTCAAAGCGGAGTTCCTGCACCGCGAATGACCCTTCCCCCGGGTTCTCGGGCCGGCCCGAGAACCCGGAGACAGGCCGGTCGTGGGGGGCCTGGGCCTCAGGTCGTAGACGCCGATGGGGGAGAAGACCACGAACCAGTCGCTGCCCGAGCCGTTCCGCATCGACGCCATCTCCTCGCCCTCCGCCCATCGGGAGTCGAAGGAGTGGTACCGGCTCTCCCAGTCGTCCGGGTTGAGGGTGGCGTCGAGCATCGCGAGTCCGCGGCAGCGGTCGCGAAGGTCGGATACGGCGGGCAGGCGGCTGAGCAGTGTGTTCATGCAGCTATCCAATCCGGCGGGGCCGACAGGTCGGCATTCGGTGGACCGACGCGGCGCAGTCGTGGGGGGATGCCTGCGCCGCGTCGGGTCTGTGGGGGTGTGGGTGGGCGGGTGAGGGCTCAGAAGGCGGGCTGGTCGTTGAGTTCGACGATCAGCAGATCGGTGAGCCGGACGGTGTACCAGACGTCCTGGCTGCCGCCGCCGCCCCAGAGCTCGGTGAGGCGGACCGACGCGAAGCCGTACTCTTCGTTGACCTGCTGGACGGACCAGTTCTCCGGGACGTTCTGGGCGCGGAACACCGGGTCGGCGTCGTGTTCATTGGCCCAGGCGTCGAGGCGGAAGTTCAGGTGTGGGCTGAGGAAGCGCTCGCGGACGGCCTGTGGGGTCTCGCCGCTCTCGCCGAGCACCGCCCGCCGGTACTCCTCGAAGAAGGTGACCACCTGGTGGGCGGCGGGGGTGCCGGCCCGGACCTCCACCCGGGACACACCGGGTGTGCCGGCGGGCAGGGCGAGAGCCTGGGCAGGGGCGGCGATCAGGCCGCCGATCGCGAGCAGTGCGGCGGCGCCGGCCAGGGCGGCGCGCATGGTGTTCGTGCGATTCATGAGGGAATTCCATCATTCGCCAACGAACTCTGTATATCGCCGGAAGGGGTGGTTTAGCCTGCTGGCGATATTCTTTGACGATTGGTCAGATGTAATTTTCGCCCGCGTCCCGGCCCTTTCCCGGCGCGCCCGCGAAGGCCTGCGCGATCGCCAGCCAGGCCGTCGCCGTCTCCCCGGAGGCGGTCAGGGCCAGATCGTCCCGGTGCCGGCGCTGGGTCACCAGCAGACAGAAGTCCAGCGCCGGCCCGCTCACCCGGTCCGCCGCGTCCTCCGGCCCCCACACCCACAGCCCGCCGTCCGGCGCGGTCAGTTCCAGCCGCACCGGGACCTCCGGCACCGGCAGCCCGTGCAGGGTGAACGCGAACCCCATGGTCCGCAGCCCCAGATGCGCGATGTGCCGCAGCCGCGCCGACGGCTCCCGCACCGCGCCGAGCGCGTCCGCGACGTCCTGCCCGTGCGCCCAGGTCTCCATCAGCCGTGCGGTCGCCATCGAGGCGGGCTTCATCGGCGGTCCGAACCACGGCAGCCGGATGTCGGTCGGCACCGCACCCAGCGCCGCCAGCACCCGCTCCCGCCCGGACCGCCAGCGCGCCAGCAGCAGCCGGGGCTCCTCGGCCGCGCCGCGCGCCGCACCCTCCTCCACCGGGCCCGCCCCCGCCGCCGACGGCTTCCCGAAGAGCCCGCCGACCGCCTCCGCGAAGGCCGCCGCGTCGCGCGCGGAGAGCTCTGCCCAGTCGTCCGTCCACGCCAGATGGGCGATCTGGTGCGCGATCGTCCACCCCTCGGCGGGCGTCGCACGGGCCCACTCCGCCGGCGCCAGAGCGGCCACCAGGCCGTCCAGCACCTCGCTCTCGGCCCGCAGATCGCCCAGCAGGCCGGCCAGCACGTCCGGAGCACCCGGCTCACTCGGGCTGTTCGGGCTCGTCATGGACATCCCCTTCGCATCGGTCGTCGTCCCGGGCACCGGTGACCCGCCGGTGACCCGCCGGTAACCCAGGGCCGCACCCTACGACGCGCCGCGCGGATCCGCCGGACACTCCACGGAACACGCACGTCACGACTCTCGCCACCGGCCGTACCGCGTGTGACAATCGCGCGATGACAAGGGCTGCGGACACCCCCATCCAGGCGGCCGGCGGCGCTGTCACCCGGGCCGTCACACCCGTCGCACCCGTTGCACCCGTCCCCGGAGGCCTCGCCCCGGACCGACCCGACGACCTCGCCGCCCGGGCCGCCGAGTTGGTCAGGGACGCCCTGCTCGGCGACCTCGCCCGCCGGGTGGTCGCCGACTGCGGCGCGGACGTCGGCCTGGTCGGGGTGCCGGACGAGGACCCCGCGCGGCGCGCCCGGGCGGGCGCGGGCCCGGACGGCATGGTGCTGCGCCGCTGGGCCGGTACCCGGGCCGATCTGCTGCACGACCTCGCCGTCCCCGCCGGGACCGGCCTCGGTGGCCGCGCGCTGGCCGAACGCGCCCCCAACTGGGTGCCCGACTACCGCGCCGCCACCACCATTTCGCACCACTACGACGCCGCTGTCGTCGCCGAGGACCTGTACGCGATGCTCACCGTCCCGCTGCTGCACGGCGGTACCGTCTACGGGGTGGTGTACGCCTCGCTGCGCGCCGTCGTCCCGTTCGGGGACGTCCGGATCGCCGCCGTCACCAAGCTCGCCGCGGCCGCCACCCGGGCGCTGGCCGGGGCCACCGCCTGGAGCGGGCCGGGCCCCTGGAACGGGTCCGGCCCCCGAAGAGCCGCCGCGGCACCGCTGCCGACCCCGCTCACCCGCCGGGAGCACGAGGTGCTGCGCTGGGCGGCGACCGGCCGGACCAACCCGGAGATCGCCGCCCAACTGGGCCTCACCCGCAACACCGTGACCGGCTACCTGAAGAGCGCCATGCACAAGCTCGGCGTCCGCAACCGGACCGAACTCGCGCTGGCCGCGCGCGAGTCCGGCCTGGTCGACGAGGCGGGTTGAGTCGAAGGTCGAAGAGCGTTGCGGCGATGGTCAGTTGACCTTCCGGTCCCGCCCCGACCAGTACGGCTCGCGCAGCCGGAACTTCTGCAGCTTCCCGGTGGTGGTCCGCGGCAGCGTGTCCCGGAACTCCACCGACGTGGGCGACTTGTAGCCCGCGAGCCGCTGCTTGCAGTGCGCGATCAGCTCCGCCTCGGTCGTCGCCCCCTGCCCCGGCTTGAGCACCACCAGCGCCTTGACCGTCTCGCCCCACTTCTCGTCCGGCACACCGATCACCGCGACCTCGCCCACCGCCGGGTGGTCGTACAGACAGTCCTCCACCTCGATCGAGGAGACGTTCTCCCCGCCGCTGATGATGATGTCCTTCTTCCGGTCCGAGATGGTCAGATAGCCGTCGGTGAGGGTGCCGCCGTCCCCGGTGTGGAACCAGCCGTCCCGGATCGCCTCGGCGGTCTCCCGCGGCTGCTGCCAGTAGCCGTTCAGCACGACGTTGGAGCGCACCAGCACCTCGCCCTGGTCGTCCACCCGGACCTGGTTGCCGATCGCCGGCGCGCCCGCCTGCACCAGCCGCTCGGCCCGTTCGGCCGAGGGGAGTTCGTCCCACTCGGCGCGGGTGCGGTTGACCGTCACCACCGGCGAGGTCTCGGTCAGGCCGTAGATCTGCATGAACTCCCAGCCGAGTTCGGACTCGATGCGCTGCACCACCGAGGTCGGCGGCGGGGCGCCGGCCACGATGATCCGCACCCGGTCCCGGCCGGGGACGGGCCCGTCCCAGTCGGCCGCCGCCTCCAGCACCATCGAGATCACCGCCGGTGCGCCGCACAGGAAGGTCACCCCGTGCCGGTCGATCCGGCGCAGGATCTCGGCGCCGTCCACCTTGCGCAGCACGATGTGCCGTGCGCCCAGCCCGGTCAGCGCGAACGGCAGGCCCCAGCCGTTGGCGTGGAACATCGGCAGCGTGTGGAGGTAGACGTCCCGGTCACCGGCCCCGAAGTGCAGGCCCATCAGCACGGCGTTCAGCCAGATGTTGCGGTGGGTGAGCTGAACGCCCTTGGGGCGTGCGGTCGTTCCGCTGGTGTAGTTGATCGTCGCGGTGTCGTTCTCGGCGATCTCGTACCGGCGCGGCGCGTGCGCGAAGTCGTACAGCAGCGCGTCGCTGTCCGGGCCGATCACGAACTTGTGCTCGGCGACGACCCCGGCCAGCGGTTCGGCGACCTCGGGATCGACCAGCAGCACGGACGCGCCGCTCTGCTCGACGATGTACGAGACCTCCTCCGCCTTCAGCCGGAAGTTCACCGGCACCAGCACCCGGCCGTGCCCGCTCACGCCGTACAGCGAGGTCATCAGCCGGGCCGAGTTCTGCGAGACGATCGCGACCCGTTCACCCGGCCCGACGCCCAGCCGGTCCAGCCCGGCCGCCTGCGCCCGTGCCAGTTCGGCGACCCGGCGGTAGCTCAGCTCGCCCCAGGATCCGGCCGGCTGCACCGGCTCGTCGACGATGCCGACCCGGTCGCCGTAGACCAGCTCGGCCCGGTCGAGGAAGTCCATCACGGAGAGTGGAATCTGCATGCGCCCACTGTCCTCCGCCCTCCACATCCTGCACACCCCCGATCGGGGGTGTCACCCGTTCGGGGAAGGCCGGCCTTCGCTTGCCGATCCGGGGGCGACCAGCGGCCGGGAACGGGCGGCTGCTAGGAAGGTCGCAACGCACCGATCCGCGGTGGGAACGACGGGGGAGACCGGGACATGACCGACCGGCCAACGGCCCCAGAACCTGTCCGACGGTCTCAGGTGAGCACCCTCACCGGCATGTTCCCGGTGGCCGACGGACTGCTCCTGCGCCCGTTCCGGGACGAGGACGGGCCGGCCCTGGTGGAGATCTACCGTGATCCGCTGCTGCGCCGTTTCACCAGGCTCCCGGTGGCGGACGCCGGGGACACGGCCCGCTGGCTGGACGTGCAGCGCCAGGGCCGGGCGGACGGCGACCGGTACAGCTTCGCGGTGCTGGAGCCCGGCGCGGCGCGCGCGGGGGAGCAGTTGGTCGGCAACGTGGTGCTCAAGCGCGGCACCCCGGGCGGGGCCTCGGCCGAGGTGGGCTACTGGACGGCGGCCGCCGCCCGGGGCCGCGGCGTGGCCCCGCGCGCGGTGGAGGCGCTCACCGCCTGGGCGTTCGAGGTCTTCGCCGCCGACGGGCTGGTCCGGCTCGACCTGCTGCACCAGGTGGACAATCCGGCCTCGTGCCGGGTGGCGGAGAAGTCCGGCTACCGCTTCCGGGAGGTCCTGCCCGCCCGGCCGCCGTTCCCCCGGGACGGCCATCTGCATGTGCGGACGGTGACCCCGCCCGGCTAGCGCTCCGGCCGCACAGGTTCGCCGGTCGGGCGATCAAGGCCATAGCGGCGAGCGGCCTGCCTCTCCGTCTGATGCCTTGCAGAATAAGGACCTTGGCGTGTTCGCATCGTTGGCACGGCACTAGAGTGAGACGGTGAGCTCTCTGCCGGAAGACCCGACGCGACTGATCAGCGAAGACGACCGCGACACGGCCGTGCGGCGCCTGCAGGAGGCGTACGCCGAAGGGCACATCTCGCACGAGGAGATGGACGAACGCCTCCACCAGGTGCTCACCGGCAGGACGCGCAGCGAGCTCGTGCGGGCTCTGGTCTCGCTCCCGGAGGAGGACGCGGGCACCACGTCCACGATTGCCGTCGCCGGCGGACGGATCCAGCGGCGCGGTGCATGGCGGGTACCTCGGATCCTCAAGGTCGCGTCCGCATTCGGAAGGGTGCACCTGGACCTGTCCCGGGCGGTCATCGAGCATCCGGTGGTCGACATCGAGTTGCAGCTCGGCACCGGCAGGGCCAGGATCACGGTGCCCCGCGACGCGATCGTCGACGTCGAGGATCTGCACACCGGGTGGAAAGACTTGCTCTACAGGACCCGGCGGCGCTCCGGCTCCGGCGGGCCGAGGATCCGGATCTCCGGGACCATGGGGTTCGGACGGTTGAAGATCCGCCACGCGCGGCGTTAGGCAGGATCGACGAGACCCGTAAACAGGTTGGACCGAAGCGAAGAAGCAGGTCAGAGTGGTCTCATGGCTTCTCTTGTGCGACATGTGACGATCGATTGCACCGACCCCTTCCGCCTCGCCGAGTTCTGGGCGCAGGCGCTGGACGGCACGGTGGGCGAGGACGACAACCCGGGCGATGCGGAGGCGGTGGTGGAGTCGGCGGGGGCCTCGCTGCTGTTCATCGGCGTTCCTGAGGGCAAGTCGGTGAAGAACCGCGTCCACCTGGACCTCCAGCCGCAGGACCGGTCCCGGGAGGAGGAAGTGGAGCGCCTGCTGGCCCTGGGCGCCACCCTGGTGGCGGACCACCGTACCCCGGACGGGCTCGGCTGGGTGACCCTGGCGGACATTGAGGGTAACGAGTTCTGCGTCGAGCGCAGCGCCGCCGAGCGGGCCGCGACCACCGGCGCCTGATACCGCGCAGCCCGGCGGCCGGGCAGCCCGGGTCCCCGCGTTCCGGGGACCCGGGCTTCGGTGGCGCGGGCTTCGGTAGACCGCGCGCCCGTCCTCAGTCGATCGTGGCCGACCACGGGCCCCGGGACAGGTGGATCACGCCGTCCGGGGTGACGGTCGCATCGGCTCCGTACAGCGGCAGGCCGCCTTCGACCAGACTCCTGGTCCGGACCCGTTCCAGCTCGCTCCAGAGCCGCTGGGGCCCGGCCTGGTGGACGATGGGCGGCTCGAACCGGACGGCCGTGGCCCGTGCCCACGATCCGTCGCGGTGGACCAGGTACGCCGTCCGGGACCCGCCCCTCTCTTCGAAGTCGTACTCGATGCCGGGCACCGAGACCGACAGGAACGACCAGGTCTCCCACGCCTCCCGCACATCGCTCACGGGGTAGCGGCCGGTTGTGATGTCCTCACCCTCCGCCTCGCGGGCGGTCCGGTACAACTCGGCTGGTCCGGTTGGGTAGTTCGCGTCGTGCCGGGTGCCCATGAACCCGGCCCGGTCGCGTTCGATGTGCCCGCGCGCTCCGCCGTCCGGGGTCTTCCAGGCCGTGAGGATCAGTGCGGTGTCCCGGATCGTGGTGACCAGGCGCCCGCCCTTCCGCAGCGCGGCGAGCCACGATGCCGGGACCGGCCGGACGCCCACCGTCGAGACGATGCGGTCGTGGTCGCCGGGGAGGGGCCCCGTCGCGTCGACGGCGGCGAACGCCGGGTGCAGGCCGAGGGCGGCCAGCCGGTCCCGCGCGGCGTCCACCAGGTACGGGTCCACGTCCACGCTGGTCACATGCCCGGAGCCGAGCCGCAGCGCCGCGTAGGCGGTCAGCCCGCCGGCCCCGGTGCCGATGTCCAGCAGATCGTGCCCCTGGTTGATCCGGCCGTGCCGCAGCATCTTCACCACCAGGGCGGCGAGCGTGGCCGACGACGTGGGGAGCCCGGTCGGGTGGTCACCGGGCTCGGCGTGGTCGGCGTGGTGCCCGCCGACGCTGGTCACGGCCGACTCGTTGCCGTAGGCGACTCGCGCCCAGCGCTCCGGGTCGTCCGCTCCCTTGTGCAGCGTCCAGCCCTCGGGCCCGTTCTCCCACCAGTTCGGGAGCAGGGTGTGCCGAGGGGTGTCCGCGACGGCCGCGCGCCAGCGGGAGTCGGGTTCGGTGGCGCGCTCTGCCAGGGCGGCGGCGTGGTGCTGCCAGTTCATCAGCGTGTTCCTTTCCGGTAGTTGCCGGTGATCTCCGGCTCGGCCATGCGAGGCACCCTGGGTGCTTCACCGACCTGGGGCTCCGTGATTGCGGTCACGAAATCACCGCTCGCATGGGTGAGTTGATGCATGGTGGTGCCCCGCCCCGGACGGGGAAGGGCCTCGACCGGCGTCCGGGGCGGGATTCTTCAGAGCGCCTTGCGGGCCCGTTCGTACGGGTTCTGTACGACGGCCGGCCCGGCGCAGCGGAGTGCCCAGGTGAAGGGCTTGCCGTTCTCGTCCAGGCTCCGGAAGGCGACGGTGGTGTACCGGACTTCTCCGGTGATCGGGTCTCCGGTCCGCTCGCGTCCGAGGAACACCCCAGTCCGCCCGTCCGGAAGCGTGGCCTCGGCCTGCAGGGCGGGCAGGTCGAGGGATTCGACGCATCCGCCCTCCGCCCGCCGGGGGCAGCCGCAGTCCAGCGTGCGGACCGCGGCCAGGGTCGGCGCGCCGCTCTCGAATGCAGCTGAGTTGGCGTACAGCGGGACGTACCCGTCGGCAACGATTCCGGGAGAGTTCATCGGTAGCACGGTGCTGGTCCTTCTTCGGGTCCTCGCTGGACTTCCCGTTGGACTCGTCCAGCGGCGCGCTTCTAGGCGTCCTGCTTGTGCGCGCCGGGTTCGGCCTTGCTGTTCATCCCTTGTGGCGACGCTCAGTTGGGCGGCCCCGCCCGTCCCGCCGGGGTGTCCGTGACGGGCGGGGCCTCGATTCCGTACGGGCGAACCGACGTGCTCCCCGTCGTCCGCGCGGAAGATCAGACCGGCCGGTCCGGCGGCCAGGCGCCCCGGGGGCGACGGTGGCCCGGGTGATCCGGGTGGTTGTCCAGCAGCACGCCGAGCAGGCTGAGGGTCGTCTGCGGGTCGAACACCGGGCGGTCGAGTTCCTGCCGGATCATGCTTCGGGTGATCTCACGGCCGATCTCGGCCTCGTACTGTTCCTGCGCGAGTATCCGGTCGTACTCGCGGGCCGCCCTCCGGCGCCTGGGGCTGGCCCAGAGCACCGGGGGCCAGAACTGCAGGTAGACACCCCAGACCCAGGTCCACGTCGCCCGGGGTTCGGTGGCCAGCCCGCGCAACATCCGGCCGAGGAAGGCGAGTCGGGAGTGGGGGTTCACGCGATGGCCCCCTCGGTACGGGCGTGCATGCCGGTCTGCAGCCGGGCCCGGTGCCGCTTCCGTTCGGCGCGCTCGAACCCGACCACGCACAGGGGGAGTTTCATCGGATCGTCAGGGGGGCCGTAGATCGGTCCCGGCGCGACCAGGGTCCACCGCTCGCAGCAGAAGCAGCGGCCTAGGTTCCACGCCGTCCGGTCCGGCAGCGTGTAGCGCTCCATGGGTGGTGCCCTACGCCGCGTCGCCGGCCGAGGGTTCGGGCAGTCGTCCGGGGGGCTTGCCCCGACTCGTGGGGGGCTTCGAGTCCATTGGTCTGACGAGCGGTTGGATCTCGCTCGGGTAGGTGGTCCACTCGATCCCGCCGTGTTCCGGCCGCAAGTAGACCTTGCCGGACTCGGTGCCCATGTAGGCACCGTGGACGCCTCGGTGGGCCATGTCCTTGACGATTTCGCCGAGCTGGGGGACGTACAGGGGGTCGGTGGGGGTGGTTCGCCGCGTCAACGTCCGTTCCTCTCCGTAGTGGATCCACTACCCAGGGCTGCCTACTGTGGCTTACAGTTGAGAACCGTTCAACCTGTCCGGGCCGGAAGTGCGAGTTGAGGAGATCACGTGAACCGCAAGGAACTTGACCCCGCGAAGTCTCCCCGTGCCGCCTTCGGGTCGCAGCTCCGCAGCTCACGGGAGGCCCTTGGACTGACGCAAGATCAACTCGCTGCACGGATGGAGTACTCCGGTACGTACATCTCGGCGGTAGAAGTCGCACGCAAATCTCCCGGGCTCAAATTCGCGCGGGCGGCCGACCAGGCGATGGGCACCGGCCAGACGCTGGAACTGATGTGGTGGGGTGTGAAGCGATCAGCCCTGCCGGGGTTTCCCGAGCACGCCGCGCAGGAGGCGCGCGCCACGGAGATTCGGGTCTTCGAGCCGAGCATCATCCCCGGATTGCTGCAGGTCCCCGAGTATGCGGCTGTCCATGCCGATGCTGGGGTTCGGCGAGGTGTCATCACGCAGGACCAAGCCCATGATCGGCTGACGTTCCTGGCCGCTCGGCAGCGTATGCACAAGCGAACCAAGCCTCCCCTGCTTCACGCCGTGATTGACGAGAGCGGCATCCGCCGAGCGACCGGCGGCGCGGCCGTCATGGCCGATCAGCTCGACCACCTGATTGCCATGGCCGAGCGCCCCCACGTGGTTCTGCAGATCGCCCCCTTCGCCCTGATCGAGCCGCTGCCGTTCAGCGGCTTCATCACACTTCTGACCTTTCCTGATCGATCAGTTGCGGGCTACACCGAGTCGGCCGAGCGCGGGTTTGTGATCCGCGACGCGGAGACCGTGACCAGTTGGGAAAGGGCCTACGATCGACTACAGGTAGAGGCGCTGTCGATGGCCGCGTCTCTGGCCCTGATCCGAGATGTGCGAAAGGACCTGACATGACCGACTCCGTAGACCTGGCCGCCGCTTCGTGGTTCAAGTCGAGCCACAGCCAGAATGGCGGTTCGTGCGTCGAGGTAGCCCCCGACTACCCCGGGCTTGTGCCCGTCCGTGACTCCAAGGACCCCGAGGGTCCCGCGCTCGTGTTCCCTGCCACCGCGTTCGCCGCGTTCGTCGCGGGCGTCAAGTCAGGCGAGTTCGGCACCGTCTGATGCTGCGCCTTGAGCGCGCCTCACCCGAGACCCCACCACCTCTCCTCGATGTGGTGGGGTCTCTCGCTGTCTCATGGCCAGGTGTGCGTACTGCGCGCGCCGTCTGTCGGGGCGTTTGGAACGAAACAGCGAGTCCGCACCCATGCGACCGCCTACCATCAACTACAGGTGGAGGCACCGTCGCAGGCTGCTTCCATGGCCGTGATCAGCCGGCAATGAAGGGGAACTACCGTGACCGAACCTCGCTGGTTCAAGTCCTCTTACAGCAGCAACGGTGGCAACTGCATCGAGGTGGCCGCCAACTTGGCCGGCACCCACGGTGCCGTGCCCGTGCGTGACTCCAAGAACCCCAGCGGTCCCACCCTGCTCTTCCCCACCGATACGTTCGCTGCGTTCGTGGCAGGCGTGAAGGCCGGTGAGTTCGGCGCCGCCTGACGCCACGTCTCCCAGCGTGGAGGAATCTCCGTTCGCAAGGCAGGAGAGGAATAGCACTCATGACCGACTCAGATCTGTCCGGCGCTTCCTGGTTCAAGTCGAGCCACAGCGGCAACGGCGGTTCCTGCGTTGAGGTAGCCCCCGACTACCCCGGGCTTGTCCCCGTGCGCGACTCCAAGGATCCGAGCGGCCCCGCCTTGGTTTTCCTTGCTGATGCGTTCGCTGCGTTCGTCGCGAGCGTCAAGTTGGGCGAGTTCGAAACCTTCTGACCATCAGCTACAGGGTGAGGCGCTGTCGAAGACTGCTTCCGTGGCCGTGATCAGCTGGCAACGAAGGGAACTACCGTGATCGAACCTCGCTGGTACAAGTCCTCATACAGTGGCAACGGCGGGACATGTGTAGAAGTCTCGCCCGACCACCCGGGCATCGTCCCCGTCCGTGACTCGAAGGACTCCGAGGGCCCCGCGCTCGTCTTCCCCACCGACGCCTTCGTCGCGTTCGTCGCGGGCGTCAAGGCCGGGGAGTTCGGTACCGTCTGATCGACGGCATACGGTGGCGGACCCGGATCGGGTGTGGACGGTCACGTAATTCCCCCGTTGTCCCTCTCTCCCCAAGGCCTGCTCGAACTCGCCTGCCGCATCATCTGCCTCCGACGGCTCCGCAAATCTTTCTTACTGATCGTTTCAGAATGACTTTCGAAGGCGCCGGAGGCAGATGATGCGGCAGGCGAGTTCGAGTAGTCCCTGGTGGAGATCGGCGCGTCGCTCGTAGCGGGTGCGGAGGCGCTTGAAGTGGTGGAGCCAGGCGAAGGCGCGCTCTACGACCCAGCGCACCTTGCCGAGTCCGGAACCGTGGGCGACGCCGCGTCGCGCGATCATCGGCTTGATGCCGCGCTTCCACAGCAGGCGGCGGTACTTGTCGAAGTCGTAACCCCGGTCGGCGAACAGCCGCCGGGGCCTGCGCCGCGGACGTCCCCGCAGTCCTCGGATTGGCGGTATCGCGTCCAGCAGGGGCAGCAGCTGGGTGACGTCGTGGCGGTTGCCTCCGGTGAGCGTCACGGCGAGCGGGGTGCCGCAACGGTCCACGATCACATGGTGCTTGGAGCCGGGGCGGGCGCGGTCGACGGGCGAGGGGCCGACATGATCCCCCCTTTGAGGGCCCGGACGTGCGAGCCGTCCACGGCGCAGTCGTCCAGGTCCAGCAGGTCCGCGCGGCGCAGTTCGGTCAGCAGCGCGGCGTGCAGGCGGGGCCAGACGCCGGCCTCGGTCCAGTCCCGCAGCCGGCGCCAGGCCGTGACCCCGGAGCATCCCACGGTCTGGGCGGGAACGTCGCGCCAAGCGACACCGGTCCGCAGCACGTAGATGATGCCGGCGAGGGCCGCCCGGTCCGGGACCCGTAGCCGCCCAGGGTGGCGGTGGCGTCGTTCGGGAGCGGGCGGCAGCAGCGGAGCCACCCGCTCCCACAGGTCGTCCGGGACAAGATCAACACGCACCAGGACACCCTGCCGACCAAAATCGCCAGACGCAAGGCCTACTGCTCAACTCATTCTGAAACGATCAGTTAGTGTCAACAGGTTGTGCCGGTGTAGGGTTTCTAGCTTCGCTGGTGCGGACTCCGCCATGGTCGGAACGCATCGAAGTAGCCGGCTCACCCTTGGAGGACAGGTGCCAGCGGTTCAGCGGATCACCTCCCGCAACGCCCGGTTTCAGCAGTGGGAGGCTCTGCTCACCAACCGGAAGAAGCGGAGCCAGCTCCGTGAATTCCTGGTCCAGGGGGTTCGGCCGATTTCGCTGGCCGTGGAGTACGGCTGGCCGATCAACGCGCTGCTCTACGACGACCGGCGGAAGCTGTCGGGCTGGGCGCAGGAGCTGCTGCGAACGACCCGGGCCGAGCGGATCGTGATGGCGCCGGAGCTGCTTGCGGAGCTGGGCGAGAAGACCGAGGGCGCGCCCGAGGTGATCGCGGTGGTCGGCATGCCGACGGACGACCTGGGCCGGATCGAGGTCGGGCCGGACTTCCTCGGTGTCCTGTTCGACCGGCCGACCACGCCGGGCAACATCGGGAGCATCATCCGGTCTGCGGATGCCTTCGGCGCACACGGGATGATCGTTTCGGGCCACGCTGCCGATGTCTACGACCCGAAGGCCGTGCGGGCGACCACGGGCAGCCTGTTCTCGCTGCCGTCCGTCCGGGTGCCGGGGCCGACCGAGGTGATGGCCTGGGTGGAGCAGCAGCGCACCGCCGGTCACCCACTGGTCCTGGTGGGCACGGACGAGAAGGGCGACGCGGACGTCTACGACTTCGACCTCACCCAGCCGGTGCTGCTGCTGGTCGGAAACGAGACGACCGGGCTGGCCGGCCAGTGGCGGGAGCTGTGCGACTACACGGTGAGCATCCCGATGACGGGGGCGGCCAGTTCGCTGAACGCGGCGAACGCCACGACCGCGATCCTGTACGACGCTTCCCGGCAACGGATCGCCGCCGGGAAGCGTCCTCGCTGATCGCAGGTCAGGTCCAGGTGCCGCCTGCGGCGGCACGGCGGTATACCTCCAGGTGCTTTGCGGCGATCACGTGATGACCCCACCACCTCTCCGGTGTGGTGGGGTCTCTACTCGCAAGGCACGGGAGGAGCAGCACCCATGGCCGACCTGGACCTGTTCGGCGCTCGTTGGCGCAAGAGTTCACACAGTGCCCAAGAGGGGCAGTGCGTCGAGGTGGCTTTCGACTATCCCGGGCTCGTCCCTGTCCGTGACTCCAAGAACCCCGAGGGCCCTGCCCTGGTCTTCCGCACCGCCACGTTCGCCGCGTTCGTCGCAGGCGTCAAGGCCGGGGAGTTCGGGACCGTCTGATCGACGGCATACGGTGGCGGACCCGGACCGGGTGTGGACGGTCACGTAATTCCCCAGGCTGTCATCCCGTCGTTCCGGAGGGGTGTCCGGAGGCCGGCGTGCCTAACTGATCGTTTCAAAATGAGTTCAGCTCAGGGGCTTGGCAGTTGATGTGTTCGGGCGGCAGAGTGCTCCACGTGTCGGATGATCTTGTGCCTGAT
>NZ_JBFBIL010000075.1:0-31675 GCF_040685575.1 Kitasatospora sp. NPDC088351
GTTGTGATTTCCCTTGTGTTCACCCGCCGTAAGTTTTCCTGGGCCCCGGGCTGGGGCCCGGTGGTTTTACCTATTTTCAACGGGCCCCAAAACCCTGGGGGGGGGGGGGCGGGGGCCCCCCCCCCCGCCTGTGTGGGGGTGGAGATGGTCAGGAGACGTTGAGCGCGGCGTCGTCGATCACGAAGCTGGTCTTGAGCGAGGAGTCCTCGGTGCCGGTGAAGGTGATGGTCACCGTCTGTCCGGCGAAGGTCGAGAGGTCGAAGGACTTCTGCGCGAAGCCGGTGGCCGCGTCGGCGTTGGAGTAGGTGGCCAGGGTGGTCGAGCCGGCCTGGACGGTCAGCTTGTCGTACGCGGTGGAGCCGGTCTCGGCGGTGTCGACGTGGACCCAGAACGAGAGGACGGCCTTGCAGCCGGCCGGGACGGCGACGGTCTGTGCCAGGGTGTCGGTGTGGCTGCTGCCGTAGCCGTCCAGCCAGGCCTTCCAGGAGCCGGTGTGGGCGGCCTCGCCGGTGCTGCTGTCGACGACGCCGCTGGACGCCGTCCACGGTGCGGCGGTGCCGCTCTCGAAGCCGCCGTTGCCGATCAGCTGGGCCGGGGTGCAGCCGCCGGAGGGCGGCGGGGTGGTGCCGCCGAGCAGCGCGGTGTCCAGGGCGTCGGCGATCGGGCTGCCCCAGCCGGTGACCTGGTCGTAGCCGGCCTTGGCGGGGAAGTCCTGGTTCTTGCCGGTGGTGACGTCGTGGAAGGCCGTGCCGTAGCCGCCGCCGTTGGCGACCGCGTACAGCTTGGGGGAGGCCTCGCCGAGGACCGGCTGTCCGGCGGCCTTGGCCTTCTGGTCGAACTGGGCCGCGTAGCCGGACCAGAGCGGCGCGGCCGCGCTGGTGCCGCCGTACACCTGCCAGCCGCCGGCGGTGTAGATGGCGAAGCCGCTGGCCGGGTCGGCGTCGGAGGAGACGTCCGGGACGGTGCGCATGGTGCCGCTGACGCCGGTGCCGGTCTGCCAGGCGGGCCTGGCGAAGACGGTGGAGACGCCGCCGCCGGCGGTGCTCCAGGCGCTCTCCGAGGAGTAGCCCGTCCCGGAGACCTTGAGGTTGGTGCCGCCGACGCCGGTCTGGTGCGGGCTGGACGCCGGGAAGTCGACCGCCTTGACGGACGAACCGCTGGTCGAGCGGGTGCAGTCGCGCGAGCCGTCGTCGCCGGAGGCGGAGAAGACCGAGATGCCCTGGGCGGCGGCCTGCTTGAAGGAGTTGTCCACGGCCGTCATGGAGGAGGCGGTGGTGTCCGGCTCGCAGGAGCCCCAGGAGATGGAGATCACCGAGACCTTGTTGTCCGAGACGATCTTGGCGGCCATGTCGATCTCGCCCTGGTCGCTGTTGGGCGCCTCGTAGACCAGCTGGGTCGCCTTGGGGGCGACGCCGCGCACGATCTCGCTGTCCAGCTCGACCTCGCCCTGGCCGTCGCCGGGCGCGGAGTCGTAGCTTGCGCCGTCCACCGAGACGGTGCTGACGGCCGGTCCGGTCAGGCCGTACTGGGAGTCGTAGGTCTTGAGGTCGGTGGAGCTGTAGCCGTCGAACTCCCAGAGGGCGACGGTGACCCCGGTACCGTCGGCGCCGGTCCTGTCCAGCCGGTAGGCACCGTCGTACTGGGACGGGCCGAAGCCGCTGGGCGCGGCGTTGGGGGCGGCCGCGGCCTGCGGCTTCGCCAGGCGGGTGGTGCGGACGGTGTGGTTGTTGAGGCCGGAGACGCCCTGCACCACGCCGGCGAGGTCGGCCGGGACGGAGGCGGCCGCGTCGTTGGCGAAGAAGGCGCGCTGTGCCTGCGGGTCCAGGTAGGCGCTCTCGTGGGTGCCGAAGGCCTTGGCGATCTGCGCGGCGGTGCCGCGCGCGCCGACCACCTGGCGGTTGTCGCTGACGCCGGAGACGGTCAGGCCCTGGGCGGTGAGGTACGACCTGACCTGCTCGACCGCCGCCTGGGTCGGGCCGAAGCGCTCGGTGAACTGCTGCGGCGTCAGGTACCCGCCGTACTCGGGGGTTCCGGGGGTGGCGACCGCGGCGAGGAAGCGGTCCAGCCCGGCGGTGTCGCGCAGCTTCAGGCTGACGGCCACCGAGAGCTGCTGGTCGGCGGGGACGTCGCCCTTCTTCTCGGAGCGGGCCACCGCGGGGGTCACGGTGTCCGGCAGCGAGACGCGAGGGGCGGAGGCGTTGGGGACGGGAGCGGCCTGCGCGCCGGTCACGCCGAGCGAGACGGCGGTCAGCGGCAGGACGGCAAGGGCCGCGGCGAGGGCAAGGGAACGGGGGCGCACGGGATCCTCCTCTGGCCGGCGCGTGGGGGCCGGCCGGGGCCAGGGCGTTCCAGGGTCGAAAACGCTGGCTAGAACATGACAGAACCCGTGTGCGAATTGGCTTATGGTCAAGCAATTCGTTGCTAAAAAACAGTCAACTGTGAATGGGGGAAAACAGAACAGAGTGTGCGGGCCTTCATACAGTGAATGGCGGGAAATCCGGAACCGGATCACGTCAGGACGGGAAAGGAGGCGCTCAGGCGGACCGGAGCGGGCTCGGCGGACCGCGAACCGGGGAGGGCCGGTGACGGGCCGCCAGGTGGCGGAGCCGCGCGGTCCCCGGCCGTTGACCGGTGGACCACCGGCCCTTGACCTGCTGAACACCCGCCGGGCCGGCGCCCCGGTGAACGACCTGCTCGACCGGCCGGACGGCTACCGGATCCGGCTCTCCCCGGCCGGGCCGGCGGCGCTACCGCGGCAGGGGCCGCACCGGATCGGGCGGTGTGGGCACGGGGCATGCATTCTGCATTTCTTCGACACGTCGCGGAACGGCCGCCGGCGGTGGTGTGCCATGGCGGCGTGCGGGAATCGGGCGAAGACGGCGCGGCACTATGAGCGGGCGCGTGGCCAGGGCCTGCGGACAGGAAACGCGGACAAGGCGCGCGGACAGTGCTCGCGGATATGCGGATCCCCGGACACCGCGCCCGATCGGGCGGTGCCCGGGGACGGCCGGGGCTCCCGGCGACCCTCGTGGCGGGCGCCCGGGAGCCGTCCGGGCGGCGGGCGCCCGGGGAGTACGGGCGCCCGCCGGGGCGTGGTCAGTCGTCGGTGGGGGCGCCCAGCCACTGGGCCAGCGCGGCGCGGAGTTCGCCGTGGCCCGGGTCGACGGCGGCCCAGGCGGCGTAGCCGTCCGGGCGGATCAGCAGGACGGTGTCGCGCAGCTTGCCGTGCGGGTCGGCGGGCGCGGCGGTGACCAGCCGGTCCGCCCACGGGTCGGCGGCGGACAGCTCGTCATTGCTGACCAGGACGAACCGGCCGGCGCGCAGCGCCTCGGCGAGCCGCTCCGGCGGGGCCGGCTCGCCCTCGCGGGCCTGCCGCAGGCCGGTCAGCCGCAGGTCCGGTACGCGTCGGCCGACCAGCGGGTGGGCGTCCTTCGGAGCGGCGTAGTGGATGCCGATGCCGGAGACGGTGCGGGCGCCGCGCTCGGTGACCAGGTCGAGGTGCTCGGCGACGGCGGCGAGGGCGCCGCGCAGGGCCCGGGTGGGGGCGGACTGGGCGAGCGCGAGCCGGATCAGCGCGCCGGAGCTGCGCAGGACGGCCTTGCCGACCGGGTGCCGCTCGGTCTGGTAGGTGTCCAGCAGGGCGTCGGTGGCCCAGCCCCGGACGGCGGCGGCGAGCTTCCAGGAGAGGTTGGCGGCGTCCTGGAGGCCGGTGTTCATGCCCATGCCGCCGGCCGGGGAGTGGCAGTGCGCGGCGTCGCCGGCCAGGAAGACCCGGCCGGAGCGGTAGTTGGGGACCTGGCGCTCGTCGCTGTGGAAGGTGGAGGTCCAGCGGGCGTCGTGCAGGCCGTAGTCCTCGCCGAGGGCGGTGCGGGTGACGGCGGCGATCCGGTCGAGCGAGGGCGGGGCGGCGTCGGCGCGCTGGTCGTCGCCGTCCCAGGCGATGACCCGGTACCAGCCGTCGCCGAACGGCGCGAGGAAGGCGAAACCGTTCTCGGCGGCGCCGACGACAACCGCCTCGTCGGGCTCGCGTTCCAGCCGGACGTCGCCCAGCATCACGGAGTTGACCACGGACTCGCCGGGGAAGGGGATGCCGAGCAGGTCGCGGACGGCGGAGTGGACACCGTCGGCACCGACCGCGTAGCGGGCCCGGTGGGTGACGGTGGTGCCGCCCACGGGGTTCTCCTCGCCCGAAGGACGGGAGCGGGCCTCGATCGTGACGCCCTCGGCGTCCTGGCGCAGCCCGGTCACCTCGGTGCCGCGCAGGATGGTCGCGCCGGCCTTCAGCGCGCGCTCCTGGAGCAGGCGTTCGGTCTGGTACTGCGGGGTGACCAGGACGAACGGGAAGCGGGTCGGGAGCTGGCCGAGGTCGACCTTCAGCCGGTCGAAGAGCCGCAGCGAGCTGAGCGGACGGCCGGTGGCGATCAGCTCGTCGGCCAGCCCGCGGGCGTCCAGCAGCTCCAGGCTGCGGGCGTGCACGGCGAAGGCCCGGGTGAGGTTGGACTCGGCGCCGCGCTTCTCCAGGACGGTGACCCGGACCCCGGCGGCGGCCAGGTCACCGGCCAGCAGCAGGCCGGTCGGTCCGGCGCCGACGATGAGGACGTCGGTGCCGATCTGCTTCGCGGTCATGTGTCAGCTCCCGGTGCTCGGACGAAGGCTGAACGCCGCTCTCAGCGTTCTCCCGGACACCATCATCGCTGCCCCGGGCGGGACTGTGAATCTCCGGGCCCCGGCGGCGCGTGCCCGCCGGAGCCCGGTACCGATGTGCCGCGGCCGATCGGTGCGGTTGATCGGTGCGGCCGGGTGGTGCGGCCGTCAGCCGTGCCGGCGGACCTCGACGGTGCGGAACCGGTTGGCGACGAAGGCGCCGTCGCAGTAGGCGGAGTTGGCGGCCGGGTTGGCGCCGGTGCCGTGCAGGTCCGAGAACGCGGCGGTCTGGTTGGCGTACACCCCGCCGGTGAGGTTGAGCGAGAGCGAGACGCCGGCGTCCAGCGCGGCCTCGACCAGCGCGGTCTCGACCTCGGGCGAGGTGGTGTAGGCGGAGGCCGTCATCGCGCCCTGGGACCGGACCGTGGAGTGCAGCAGCTCGATCGCGGCGGCGGTGGACTCCACCGCGACGGCGAACGACACCGGGCCGAAGCACTCGCTGTGGAAGACCGCCCGGTCGTCCGGCTTGTCGGCGTCCAGCGTGACCAGCGCCGGGGTGCGGACGGTCGCGGCGGGGAACTCGGGCGAGGCCACCACGCGCGGGGCCAGCGCGAGTTCGCCGTACTCCCCGGCGGCCGCGGCGACCGAGCGCTGGAGCACACCGGGGTTGACCACGGCGCCCAGGACGGCGGCGGCCCGCGCGTCGTCGGAGAGCAGGCCGTCGATGGCGGCGGCGAGGTCGGCGACCACCTGGTCGTACGGCTTGGCACCCTGGTCGGTGTCGATGCCGGTGCGCGGGATCAGCAGGTTCTGCGGGGTGGTGCACATCTGGCCGCTGTAGAGCGAGAGCGAGAAGGCCAGGTTGTTCAGCATGCCCCGGTAGTCGTCGGTGGAGTCGATGACGACGGTGTTGACGCCGGCCTTCTCGGTGTACACCTGGGCCTGCCGGGCGTTCTCCTCCAGCCAGTCGCCGAAGGCGGTGGAGCCGGTGTAGTCGATCAGCCTGACCTCCGGCCGCACGGCGAGCAACTGGGCGACGGTGCCGCCCTCGTGCTCGGGGGCGAGGCAGACCAGGTTGGGGTCGAAGCCGGCCTCGGCGAGCACCTCGCGGGCGGTCCGGACGGTGAGGGCGAGCGGCAGCACGGCCCGCGGGTGCGGCTTGACCAGGACCGGGTTGCCGGTGGCCAGCGAGGCGAACAGGCCCGGGTAGCCGTTCCAGGTGGGGAAGGTGTTGCAGCCGATCAGCAGCGCGACGCCGCGCGGCACGACGGTGAACTCCTTGGTCATCACCAGCGGGTCGCGCTTGCCCTGGGGCTTGGTCCAGCCGGCGCTCCGCGGCAGCCGGGTCTGCTCGGCGTAGGCGTAGGCGACCGCTTCCAGGCCGCGGTCCTGGGCGTGCGGGCCGCCCGCCTGGAAGGCCATGCCGTAGGCCTGCCCGGTGGTGTGCATCACGGCGTGCGCGAACTCGTGCGAGCGGGCGTTGATCCGGGCCAGGATCTCCAGGCAGACGGCGGCGCGGGCGAGCGGCCCGGCGGCGGCCCACCCGGGCTGGGCGGCGCGCAGGGCGGCGATCAGCGCGTCCGGCCCGGCGTGCGGGTAGCCGATGCCCAGTTCGAGGCCGTACGGGGAGACCTCGCCGCCGATCAGGTCACCGTCGGCGGGGTGGCCGTCGAGCGCGAACGGCTTGTTCAGCAGGGCCTCGAAGGCCGCCTTGCCGTCCTCGGCGCCGCTCTCGCCGTAGGCCTTCGGGAACTCGGGGTAGGGCGACCAGTAGTCGCGTTCGGCGGCGGCGGCGAGCGCGGCGTCCAGGGTGGCCTGGTGGCGTTCGGCCAGTTCGGCGACGAGGGGGTGGGTGACCGCTGCGGACATCGTGTGCGCTCCTCAGAGGGGAGGACGGGACACGTCCCAGAGTAACCGAACGATCGGTCGGCTCAAGGGGGTGTGCGGCGCCGGAACACGCGAAAAACGCGCGGGGCGCGTCCGGAGTGGACGCGCCCCGCGCGGGAACAGGCTGCCGGTCGACCGGCCGTGGAGTCGTGGGCCGTCGGTCCGCGGGTCGCCGGTCTACGGGATGCCGAGTTCGAAGATGACGTACCCGCCGAACCAGCCGGAGGCGACGGCGCCGGTGCCGAGCACCGTGGCCAGCACCGGCCAGCTGAGCTTGCGCATGCCCACCGCCAGCGCGATGAACAGCGGGAACGCGGGCAGCAGATACCGCGAGACATTGCCGAAGATGCCCAGGCTGCCGAGTACCGACACGATCGTGGCCAGCGTGTAGGCGGTCAGCACCAGCGGCGGGCGCAGCCGGATCATCAGCACGATCAGCACCGGCAGCGAGAGCACGATCAGCGTCGCCAGCAGATCGGCGACCGGGAAGGCGAACGGGTAGTCGCTCCGGCCCAGCAGTACCCCGCGGATCGCCTTGTAGGTGCCCTTGCCGAAGTCGAAGTAGTGCAGCCAGGCGTCGTGCTGGAGCTTGAAGTAGCCGCCCCAGTCGCCCATCCGCCAGCCGACCCAGCCGACGTAGCCGAGCAGGCCCACGGGGGCCATCAGCAGCGCGGCCAGCGGCCTGGCGATCCCGCTCTCCCGCCGGTACAGCTCGACCAGCGCGGCCAGGCCGACCGCGCCGATCAGCGCCGCCGAGGTCGGCCGGTTGAGGCCGGCGACCAGGGTGAGCGCCCCGGCGGCGACCCACTGCTTGGTCATCACGCAGTAGCAGGCCCAGGCGGCGAGCGCGACGAAGGACGAGTCGGAGTAGAGCGCCCACTCGGCGCCGGAGCCCGGGGCGATCGCCCAGATGCCGGCCGCGATCACACCGGCCCGGGCGCCCGCCATCTTCTCGACCACCGCGTAGATCCCGGCGGCGGCGAACAGCGAGGCCACCACCGAGACCAGCATCCCGGCGCCGTACAGACCGAGGCCGGTGGTGTCCGAGACCAGCCGCATCAGGCCCGGGTAGAGCGGGAAGAAGGCGGCCGAGTTCTGCTCGATGGTGAAGCCCGGCGTCCCGCCGGGGATCACCACCAGCGCAGGGTGGTAGCCGAACTCGGCGACCTGCTGGTACCACCAGCCGTCCCAGGTGGCCAGCACGTCCCAGGGGTTGGCGCCACCGCCGAAGCGCGGGTGCTTCTTGAGGTACTCGCCGGAGAACGAGAGCAGCTTCATGAAAACGGTGAAGCCGATCAGCTTGAGCACGGCGTAACACCACACGGCCGGCCCGAATCTCACGGCCAGGCCCCGGGCGCGCTCGCGCCAGCCGTGCCCCGGCGCCGCATCCGGTTTCTCGCTGCGCTGCTCGGGCACGTCGGACGCGACTGCCGGTATTGCGCTCATCAGACTGGACCCCACCCCTGCTGGCCATGGACGATCGTCCGGAGAGTCTAGGCCCTGGGGTGTTTCACCGGTGCGGACCGATGGACCCGACCGCGTCCGGTGGAGTGAGGGCGGGGATACTCGGAGGATGGCCGATCACACCACGCGTACCGCCTACACCGTGGAGTCGCTGCTCGCGGTGACCGTCGACGTCTTCAACGAGCGCGGTTACGACGGCACCTCGATGGAAGACCTGTCGCGGGCGGCCGGCATCTCCAAGTCCTCCATCTACCACCATGTGCGCGGCAAGGAGGAGTTGCTGCGGCTGGCCGTCGGCCGGGCCCTGGACGGGCTGTTCGCGATCCTCGCCGAGCCGGCTGCGGTGACCGGCCCGGCCGTGGAGCGGCTGGAGCACGTGGTGCGGCGGACCGCCGAGGTGCTGCTGGCCGAGCTGCCGTACGTCACCCTGCTGCTGCGGGTGCGGGGCAACACGGTCACCGAGCAGTGGGCGCTGGAGCGGCGCCGGGAGTTCGACCACCAGGTCGCCGAGCTGCTGCGGGCCGCCGTGGCCGACGGCGCGCTACGGGCGGACGTCGAGCCCCGGCTGGCCACCCGGCTGCTCTTCGGCATGATCAACTCGATTGTGGAGTGGTACCGGCCGGGGCTCAAGGCGGCCGACGGCGTCGCGGACGCGGTGGTCCACCTGGCCTTCGACGGACTGCGGGCCCGCTAGCCGTCCCCGGCCCTACCCGCCCGCCCCCCACCCGCCCCCCACCCGCCCCTACCCGCCCCGAGCCGAAGGGGCGCGCCGGTGCCGAAAGGAAGGAGCGAGGAGGCCCCGAGGAACGAGGGGCCTTGGAGCGACGACCGTCGGCACCGGACCAGAGCGCCCCGGAGGCGAGCGGGCGAAAACACAGCACGCCCCGGAGGCGAGCGGGCGACAATCAGACCGGCGGCACCTGGTCGGTCTCCTCGAAGACCAGCATGGTCCGGGTGCCGAGCACCTGGGGGATCGACTGGATGCGGTTCAGCACCAGCTCGCGCAGGGCGTGGTTGTCGGCGGTGTGCACCAGCAGGATGACGTCGAAGTCGCCGCCGACCAGGGCGATGTGCGCCACCCCGGGCAGCTCCAGCAGCTGCTCCCGCACCGTCCGCCAGGAGTTCTGGACGATCTTCAGGGTGATGTACGCGGATGCGCCCTGACCTGCCCTTTCGTGGTCCACGCGGGCGGTGAAGCCGCGAATGACGCCGTCCTCGACCATCCTTGATATCCGGGCGTACGCATTGGCCCTGGACACATGCACCCGCTCGGCCACCGAGCGGATGGAGGCGCGACCGTCCTGCTGCAGCAGCCGCAGGATCGATTGGTCGACACGGTCGAGTCTGGACGTCTGTTCAGTCGACATGACCCCCCACCCTCCCTGATTGGACGTACTGCCATCAGTCGACCGCCCCCCGGGCCGATTGTCCACCACCTTGTCATGGTTCTGGTCAAGATGAACAGACGACCGAACAATCGGTAGGGAGCCCCCGCCACCCCAGGAGGTGCCCCGAGATGACCGTTCTCGACCACAGACACCACACGGCGGTGCCCGGCTGGCTGCCCGGGGCGACCGCCCCGCGCACCGACCCGGCCCCGCTGCTCCCGGACGTCTCGCCCGTCCGCGTGCTCGGCACCCCCGCGCTGGAGAAGTACGACCCCGCGCTGCTGCGCGAGCTGTACCGCCGCCTGGTGGTCGGCCGCCGCTACAACCAGCAGGCGACCACCCTCACCAAGCAGGGCCGGCTGGCCGTCTACCCGGCCTCCACCGGCCAGGAGGCCTGCCAGGTCGCGGCCGCGCTGGCGCTCGGCGAGCAGGACTGGCTCTTCCCCAGCTACCGCGACACCCTCGCCGTGGTCTCCCGGGGCGTCGACCCGCTGGAGGCGCTGACACTGCTGCGCGGCAACGCCCACACCGGCTACGACCCGCGCGCCGTCCGTACGGCGCCGCTCTGCACGCCGCTGGCCACCCAAGCCCCGCACGCCGTCGGGCTGGCGCACGCCGCACGGCTGGGCGGCGAGCCGGTGGTCGCGCTGGCGCTGCTCGGTGACGGCGGCACCAGCGAGGGCGACTTCCACGAGGCGCTGAACTTCGCCGCGGTGCTCCAGGCCCCGGTGGTCTTCCTGGTGCAGAACAACGGCTACGCCATCTCCGTCCCGCTCACCGCGCAGTCCGCCGCGCCCACCCTGGCCCACAAGGCCGTCGGCTACGGCATACCGGGCCGCCTGGTGGACGGCAACGACGCGCCCGCCGTGCACAGCGTGCTGACCGAGGCGGTCGAGCGGGCCCGGGCCGGCGGCGGACCGACCCTGGTCGAGGCGCTCACCTACCGGATCGAGGCGCACACCAACGCCGACGATGCCACCCGCTACCGGGACGACACCGAGGTGGCCGCCTGGCGGGAGCACGACCCGATCCTGCTGATGGAGCGCGCACTGCGCGAACTCGGCGTGCTGGACGACACGCTGGTGCAGGACGCCGCCGACGAGGCGGAGGCGCTGGCGGCCCGGATGCGGGCCGAGTTCCACGCCGACGCCGAGCTGGACCCGATGTCGATGTTCACCCACGTCTTCGCCGAGCCCACCCCGCAACTGCGGGAGCAGGCCGACCAGCTGGCCGCCGAACTGGCCGCCGAGGCCGAGGTGGGGCACCGATGAACGAGGCCTCCGTCGCCGCTCGTGCGGCGGCCGCAGCGACACCGGCGACCAGGAAGAGCACCGTGCCCACACCGGCGACACCGGCGACACCGACCATGCCGACCACGGTGAGCATGGCGCAGGCGCTCAACTCCGCGCTGCGGGACGCCATGCGCGCGGACCCGGCGGTGCATGTGCTCGGCGAGGACGTCGGCGCCCTCGGCGGCGTCTTCCGGATCACCGACGGGCTGACCGCCGAGTTCGGCCCCGACCGCTGCCTGGACACCCCGCTGGCCGAGGCCGGCATCCTCGGCACCGCCGTCGGCATGGCGATGTACGGGCTGCGCCCGGTGGTGGAGATGCAGTTCGACGCCTTCGCCTACCCGGCGCTGGAGCAGCTCTTCTCGCACGTCGCCAAGATGCGCAACCGGACGGCCGGCCGGCTGCCGCTGCCGATCACCGTCCGCATCCCGTACGGCGGCGGGATCGGCGGCGTCGAGCACCACAGCGACGCCTCCGAGGCGTACTACACCAGCACCCCCGGCCTGCACGTGGTCACCCCGGCGACGGTGGCCGACGCGTACGGGCTGCTGCGCGCCTCGATCGCCTCCGACGATCCGGTGATCTTCCTGGAGCCCAAGCGGCTCTACTGGGGCAAGGCCGGGTTCGACCCGGCGGCGCCGGTCGAGCCGATCGGCCGGGCCGTGCTGCGGCGCACCGGCAGCTCCGCCGTCCTGATCACCTACGGGCCCTCGCTGCCGGTCTGCCTGGAGGCGGCCGAGGTGGCGAAGGCCGAGGGGTGGGACCTCGCGGTGCTGGACCTGCGCACTCTGGTGCCGTTCGACGACGAGACGGTCTGCCGGGTGGTGCGTTCGCTCGGCCGGGCCGTGGTGGTGCACGAGGCGACCGGCTTCGGCGGCACCGGCGCGGAGATCGCCGCGCGGGTCACCGAGCGCTGCTTCCACCATCTGGCCGCCCCCGTACTGCGGGTCACCGGCTTCGACATCCCGTACCCGCCGCCGATGCTGGAGCACCACCACCTCCCCGGGGTGGACCGGATCCTGGACGCGGTCGCCCGGTTGCAGTGGGAGGACTGAGGATGATGCCGGTCGTGCGCGAGTTCACCCTGCCCGACCTCGGTGAGGGGCTCACCGGGGCGGAGGTGGTGCGCTGGATGGTCGAGGTCGGCGAGGTGATCGCGGTCGACCAGCCGGTGGTGGAGGTGGAGACGGCCAAGGCCGTGGTGGAGGTGCCCTGTCCGTACGGCGGGGTGGTCACCGCCCGGTACGGCGAGCCGGGTGAGGAGGTGGCGGTCGGCGCGCCGCTGGTGACGGTCGCGGTGGCGCCCGCCGTCGGTGAGCCGGGTGAGCCGTTGACCGGTGGGGCGGCTTCGGCCGGGGAGACCGCCACGGCGCTGGAGCGGCCGCTGGTCGGGTACGGCGTGGCCGAGTCCGACCGGGGCGGTCGGCGGCGCCGGGTCGGGGGACCGGTTCGACCGCCGGTGGCTCCTGCGGGGGCCGCTCCCGCGGTGGCGGCGGCCCGGGTGGCCGTGGCCGATCCGGTGACCGTGCCGGCCCCGGTGACCGCGGCGGGGCCCGCCGTGGTGCCGGTGATCTCGCCGCTGGTCCGGCGTACCGCCCGGGAGCACGGCATCGATCTGGCGGCGCTGACCGGCAGCGGGCCGGACGGGCTGATCATGCGGGTGGATGTGGACCGGGCGGTGGCGGCGCTGACCGTGGCATCCGCGGTCTCCCCGGCTTCCCTGGCTTCCCCGGTCGCTCCGGCGGTGGAGGGCGTCGTCCCGCTGCGCGGGCTGCGCCGGGCGGTGGCGGAGAAGCTCACCCGCAGCCACCGGGAGATCCCCGCCGCGACCTGCTGGGTGGACGCCGATGCCACCGGACTGATGGCGCTCAGGCGGCAGTTGAACGCCGCGCCGGGGCCGAAGGTGAGCGTGCTGGCGCTGCTCGCCCGGATCTGCACGGTGGCGCTGGGTCGCTTCCCGGAGCTCAACTCCAGTGTGACAGAGGACGGTTCCGGAATCCTTCGGCACTCCGCCGTACACCTGGGCTTCGCCGCCCAGGGGGACCGCGGGCTGGTCGTCCCGGTGGTGCGGGACGCGCAGCTGCGGACCACCGAGGAACTCGGCGCCGAACTCGGCAGGTTGACCGAGGCGGCCCGGTCGGGCTCGCTCACCCCGGCCGAGCTGACCGGCGGGACGTTCACCCTGAACAATTACGGGGTGTTCGGCGTGGACGGCTCCACCCCGATCCTCAACCACCCCGAGGCGGCGATGCTCGGCGTCGGCCGGATCGTCGCCAGACCCTGGGTGCACGAGGGCGAGTTGGCGGTGCGCGAGGTGACCCAGCTGTCGTTCACCTTCGACCACCGGGTCTGCGACGGCGGTACCGCGGGCGGGTTCCTGCGGTTCGTCGCGGACTGTGTCGAGCAGCCGGGGACGTTGCTGCGCAGGCTGTGACCGCCATGGCTGTGACCGCCACGGCGGCGGTGGTCACGGCGGCCCTTCGTGGTCGCGGTGGCCGTCCTGGGGGCAGTTCGCCCCAGGACGGCCATGGATCGGGCGAGAGTAGCGCGTACGGGGGCCGGGTGTCCGGGCTTCGCGTGATTCGTCGGATGAGCACTTCGGGCGTGCCACGCTGCCTAGGCGTCAGTAGGACAAGCCAGGTGGTGGCAGAGGCCGGCCGGAGGCGAAACGATTCTCTTGAGTACTCGAAACGTTGCGGTGAAGTCACGCAGAACGTTCCTGGTCCGGACCGGGCACGGCTCGGCGGCGGTCACGGCCGTGCCGGGCCTGCCGGACGCCGCACCGGCCGGGCCGGAGCCCGGGGCACGGCTCGGGCCGGCGCTGCCGCCGGCGCCGTCGGACCCTTCGGACGTCCCGCCGGTGGCGGTGATCCCCGCCCGGCCGGCCGAACCGCCCACGATCCCCGCGCCGAGTACGCCGGACCTCTGGGCCCCGGCCGCCGGGCCGGTGATCGAGCCGCTGTTCACCCGGGCGCCGGGCCTCAACTGGGCGGGCCCGGGGGGCCTTCCCCAGCCCCCGGCCGGAGAGACCACGGGCGCCGGGGTCCGGGCACCGCAGGCCCCCACCGCGCCCCGCGCCGTTCCCTTTTCCGCGGTCCCCGCTCCCGCTCCCCTGGCCGCGCCCGATCCGCGCGCCGCGGCCGAACAGCCGCCCACCGCCCGGGACATCGAGCTGATCCGGGCCAGCCTGGCCGCGGTCGAGCCGGTCGCCGACCGGGCCACCGCGCACTTCTACGCGCTGATCTTCCTGCACCACCCCGAGATCCGCGCGCTCTTCCCGGCCGCCATGGACGTCCAGCGCGACCGCCTCTTCCGCGCCCTGCTGATGGCCGCCCGCAGCGCCGACGACCCGGCCGGCCTGCGGACCCGGCTGAGTGCCCTCGGCCGCGGCCACCGCCGGTACGGGACGCTGACCAGCCACTTCGGCCCGGTGGGCGAGTGTCTGGTGCAGGCACTGGCCCGGTACGCGGGCAACCGCTGGGGCCAGGAGACGGAGCTGGCCTGGCGCCGGGTCTACCGCCTGGTCTCCTCGATCATGATCGAGGCCGCCGAGGAGTCCGCCCGTACCTCGCCGCCCTGGTGGCAGGCCGAGGTGGTCGCGCACGAGCGCCGCACCCCCGACATCGCGGTGGTCACCGTCCGCCCCGACCAGGCGTACCCGTACCGGGCCGGGCAGTACACCAGCCTGGAGACGCCCTGGTGGCCGCGGGTCTGGCGGCACTTCTCGTTCGCCTCGGCGCCCCGGCCGGACGGTCTGCTGACCTTCCACGTGAAGGCCGTCCCGGCGGGCTGGGTGAGCAACGCCCTGGTGCACCGGGCCGCGCCGGGGGACGTGCTGCGGCTCGGTCCGGCGGCCGGCGCGATGACGGTCGACCACGCGGCCGGTTCGGACCTGCTCTGTCTCGGCGGCGGCACCGGCATCGCCCCGGTCCGGGCGCTGGTGGAGGAGGTCGCCCAGTACGGCGCGGCCGGCCGCTCGGTGGAGGTCTTCTACGGTGCCCGGCAGGCCGCCGAGCTCTACGAGCTGGCGGCGCTGAGCGAGCTGGCCCGGTGCCACCGCTGGCTCTCGGTGCACCCGGTGCTGTCCGGCCCCGGGGCCCCGGGAGGCGGACTGCTCACCGGTGAACTGCCGGAGACCGCAGGTCGGTTCGGGCCGTGGGCGGGCCGCGAGGCGTACCTCAGCGGGCCCGCCGCGATGGTGCGGCGCGGGGTCGGCGTGCTGCTGCGCTCCGGGGTGCCGCCGGAGCGGATCCGGCACGACCTGGTCGGCGACCTGGCGGCCGGCTGAGGCTCCGCTCAGCCCAGGTCGGAGGCGAGGAGCGCGCGGATGCCCTCGATGTTGGCCGCCAGGTACGCCCGCAGGCTGGGCGGGACGACGTTGACCGAGGTGACGCCCTCCCGGGTGAACGGCAGCCGGACCACCTCGTACTCGCCGTTGGGCTCGTCCACCTCGGGCCCGTGCCGCCGGGTGAGGTCCATCGAGGCGAGCCGGCAGACGAAGAAGTGCTGCACCTTGACCCCGTGCGGGTGGAGCGGGGCGCCGTGGTCGACGGCGGTCCCGCCCGGCGCGTGGGGGTGCGGGTGGGGGTGGCTGACGGTGTCCACGAAGGCGGGGACGACGTCGACGACCTTGCCGCCGAGCTCCTCGTCCACCTCCCGGTGCAGGGCGTCCACCACGGTGCGGTCGTCGCGCTCCACCCCGCCGCCCGGGGTGATCCAGTACGGGCGCGGGGAGTCGGGCCGGAGCCGCTTGATCAGCACGATCGAGGCCGGGCCGTACGGGTCGTCCGGGTCGAGTTCCAGCAGGATCGCCCGCGCGGTGCGCTTGACCACGGGGCGTGGTGGCTGGTGGGTGTTCGCTGGGCCCATGGAGACCTCCGGGGCTGGAGCGTTGTGCGGGAGTCTCCCGCAGGGCGGCGGGGCCGAAACGCTGACCTGCCCGGGGTGCGTCCGTTCGGGGACAGGGCGCGACGCTGATGGATCTTGGATAATGAAGATGAAGCTTAAACCGATCATGAAAATAGTGGGTCGATCGGACTTTTAACCTTCGATTCCAAGGATTTTACCGAGTGAACCGTGTGAGAGTGATTGCAGCCGCGCCGTCCCTGTGCTGCAATGAGCGACTATCGGGCGAATCGGAGCACTTCACTCCGTATGTCCACCTGTGCAGTGACTCGGGCTGGGGGCTGGGTGTGGCCATGGATCAGATCGCAGAGCAGTCCAAGGCGCTCCGTGCGGGGAGGGTGGTCAGGTTGCCGACGCCCACGTCACCTCCGCGCAAGGACCGGCCGCCCACCCTGATCGCCTCGGTCCAGCGGGCGCTGCGGCTGCTGGAGGCCGTCGGCGGGTTCCGGCAGGGGGCCACGGCCAAGCAACTCGCCCGGGCCGCCGGCCTGCCGCTCGGCACCGCCTACCACCTGCTGCGCACGCTGACCCACGAGGGCTACCTCCGCCGGGACGACGGCAGGTTCTTCTACGGGGAGTCGGTGGACGGCATAGGACGGGCCGACGACCGCCAGTCCCAGCGGCACGATCTGCGCGCCCGGATGGAGCGGTTGCGGGGCGAACTCGGCGCCGCGGTCTACTTCGCGCTCTACCAGGACGGCGAGGTGCGGGTGGTGGACGTGGTCGCCGGACGGGGGCAGCCCGCCGTCGAACCCTGGGCCGACTTCCAGGCCACCGCGCACGCCCACGCGATCGGCCAGTGCCTGCTGGGTCAGCTCCCCGAGGACGCCCGGCGTGACCACCTCGCGCGCCACCCGCCGGTCGGGCTCACCCCGTCCACCCTCGTCGACGAGGCGGCCGTCCTGCGCCGGCTCTCCGCGCTACGGCCGACCATGCCCGTCCTGGAGCGCCAGGAGTACGCGCTCGGCACGGTCTGCGCGGCGGTGCCGATCACCGTCGGGTCGGTGGTCGCGACGATGGCCGTCTCGCTCCCGGTGGAACAGGCCGACCGGCTGGCCGTCGTCGCCGGGCAACTGCGTCGGAGCGTCGGCGCGATGACACCGTCGTTCGTCCTCTGAAACTCCCCGTGTCGCTTTGGTTCCGCTTTGTTCACCATTTGAAAAAGCGCGCCTTGTCCATGGCGCGACCAAACGTGGACGATGAGGATCGAACGGGGATCGGTTACACAAAACCGCCAAATCGTCTACGCGACAGACACAGTCGCACTCCCTCATCCCCTGTCAGCGAACTGCCTTGTCCGGCCCGCGCGGACCCTCAGCACGTGCGACCGGGCAGAACGAGAGGTACTGGCGCCATGCAGCACACCACAGTCCAGGGCCACCTGGTGATGAACCTCGTGGCCTCGAACGAGCTCTCCTTCCGCATCGTGGTCGACCTCGCGTACGACCCGATCGACCCGTACGCGGTCCGCTTCACCTTCCACCTGCCCGGTGACGAACCGGTGACCTGGGTCTTCGCCCGTGAGCTGCTGCTCGACGGGATCAGTCGTCCGGCCGGCGAGGGCGATGTGCACATCCACCCGGTCAGCGGGGAGCTCTCCGAGGTCTGCATCGTGCTGCACTCTCCCGACGGGGACGCCCTGTTGCGTGCCTCCGCGGCGCCGCTGATCGCCTTCCTGGCCCGGACCGACCGGCTGGTGCCGATGGGTCAGGAGATCACCGGGGGTGAACTGGACGCTGAGCTCGCGGACATCCTCCGAGGGTGTGAGAACGCCGGGTGACCGGCTGCGGGACCAGCGTGGCCGAAGGGGCCCGTACCCGGTGAACCACCCGGGCACGGGCCCCTTTCGCGTGGGCTCTCGTGTCGGCTCTCGTGCTGGCGCACCGGGCCGGACGCTCAGTCGTCGTCGCCCAGGGCGAGGTTGAGACCCCAGGAGACCAGGCTGATGATCAGCGCGCCGAACAGTGCGGCCCAGAAGCCCTCGACGTGGAAGTCCAGGTGGAGCTTGTCCGAGGCCCAGGAGGTGAGCCAGAGCATCAGGGCGTTGATGACGAAGGTGATCAGGCCCAGGGTGAGGATGAACAGCGGCAGCGAGAACAGCTTCACCACCGGCTTGATCAGCCAGTTGACCACCCCGAAGACCAGCGCCACGGCGATCACCGTCAGGGTCTTGTGCTGCCAGTCGTCACCGGTCAGCGTGATGCCGGTGACGATCCAGGCGGCCACCCAGATGGCGGCCGCGTTGATAAGTGTCTTGATGACGAAACCCTTCATGGCCCCAGCGTCGCAGGCCACCGGGGGGCGGGGGAAGCTCCCACCGGGCATGTTGGTGTTGAATGCCCGGTGGTCCCGGACTTGGAGGGGTAGCACCGATGAAGCTTTTCCGGCTGCACGAACTGGACGCCGAGCGCGCCGCCAACGACGGTGCCTATCTGCGCTTTCTGCGCGAGCCGCGGATGTCCGCCGGCCTCTACGCGCTCTCCCCGGGCGACACCGACCCGCAGACCGCGCACGCCCAGGACGAGATCTACCAGGTGGTCAGCGGCCGGGCCGAACTTACCGTCGGCGACGAGACCGCCACGGTCGCGCGCGGCACCGTCGTCTACGTCCCCGCCGGGGTGCCGCACCGGTTCCACCACATCACCGAGGAACTGCGGGTGCTTGTGGTGTTCTCCCCGCCCGAGGACTGATCCGGGGCCCGGTTAGGGTCGGGGTATGAGCCTGAGCCTGACGGAAGAACTCTGGGCGGCGATCGAACCGGTCTACGCCAAGATCCTCGACCACCCCTTCATCGGCGGCCTCACCGACGGCACCCTGCCCCGGGAGGCGTTCCGCCACTTCGTCGTCCAGGACTCGCACTACCTGCGCGACTACGCCCGCGCGCTCGCCGTCTGCGCCGCCAAGGCGCCCGGTGAGGAGGAGGTGCGGGCCTTCGCCGACGACGCGGTCGGCGCGCTGGCGGCCGAGCAGGGCATGCACGCCGAGTTCATGGAGGCCTTCGGCGCCAGCGCCGAACAGGCCGCCACGGAACCGGTGTTGCCCACCACCCGGGCCTACACCAGCTATCTGCTGGCGACCGTCTACGGCGGTTCCTTCGCCGAGGCCGTCGGCGCGGTGCTGCCCTGCTACTGGATCTATGCCCGGGTCGGTGACGAACTGCTCGCCAAGGGCTCCCCCGACCCGCTCTACGCGAAGTGGATCGCGACCTACGGGGACGAGACGTTCCAGGCCGTGGTGCGGCGGGTGCTGGCGCTCACCGACCGGCTCGGCGAGGAGATCTCCCCGGCGGAGCGCCGCCGGGTGGTCGAGCACTTCACCACCACCTCGCGCTACGAGTGGATGTTCTGGGACGCCGCCTGGCGTGGCGAGACGTGGCCGGTCTGATCCTCCTGGCCGGTCTGATCCTCAGGGGAGCCCCCGGGGGTCGGAGTCGGGGTGATCTCGGGGTTCTCTCCGGGCCGTTGGCTCTCGTTCCGGCACTTGCGGCCCCGTACGATCGAAGTATCGAAAGCAAACGGGATGCGGCACCGGACGGCAGCCGGCCCCGAGGGGAGAGAAGGAACGGACATGGCTGAGTTCTGGAAGTCGCTGCCCTCCTGGGTGCGCAACATCGTCGTCCCGGTGCTGGTGCTGATCCTGGCCTGGAACATCGTGGGGTTCGTGTTCGGCGTCGTCGGCGCCCTGCTGAGCGTGGTCATCAAGCTGCTGGTGGTGGTCGGCATCGCCGCCGCCGTGGTGATCCTGGTGAAGAAGGCCGCCAAGAGCTGACCCGTACGGACCCCGGACGCCCGTACCCCCTGCGTGGGGTGCGGGCGCCGGTCGTTCTGGTGGCGGCGGACAACCGACAACTAACAGATAACAGATAACAGAAAACGAATGTTGAAAGTTGTCATCCGTTACCTGTCATCCGTCAGCTGTCGTCCGCCGACCGTCGGACCCGGGCCTCCGTCACCGCGCGGTCCTCGATCGGCACCTGCTGGACCGGCCCCGGTTCCGGCCCCGGCGCCGGAGCCGCCGGCTGTTCCGGACCGTGCATGGTGGTGAGCAGCTGCCGGGCGAGGCCGAGGCCGGTGCCGCCCATGGTGAGGGCCTTGGCGAACAGCTCGCCAACCCCGTCGGCGCCGTTCAGCAGGATCATGTGCTCGACATTGCCGAAGGACTCGGCGGCGGCCAGCACGATGTCCGGCCACTTCTCCGCCAACTCCTGTGCCACCACGGCCTCCTGGTTCTCCGAGAGGGCGGCGGCCCGGGCCCGGATGCCCTCGGCCTTGGCGAGCCCGATCGCCCGGGTCGCCTCAGCGTCCGCCAGACCGCGGGCCTCGGCGGAGGCGGCCTCCGCCTCCCCGGTGGCCCTGGTCGCCTCGGCGGAGGCGAGCCCGCGCAGCTTGGTGGCCTCCGCGGCGGCCGCGGCGGCGATCTTGACCTGGCCGGCCTCGGCCGCCGCCTTCAGCTCGGTCTCCTGGGCCTGCGCCTGGGCGGCGGAGATCCGGGCGTCGCGGTCGGCCTCGGCCCTGGTGCGGGTCTCGTACGCCTTGGCGTCGGCCGGCTTGCGGACGTCGATCTGCAGCTGCTGCTCCTTGCGGCGGGCCTCCAGCTCGGCGACCTTGGTCTCCTGGACGACCACCTCCTGCCGGGCGGCGGCCTGGGCGAGCGGTCCGGCCTGCTCGGCGCGGGCGTTGGCGGTGTCCCGTTCGGCCTGGTAGGCGGACTGCTGGATCTGGCTGTTGCGGGTGGCCTCGGCCTTGCGCGCGGCGGCCTCCTGCTCCGCCTCGGTGGCCATCCGGTCGGCCTCGGCCTGGGCGATCCGGGCGTCCCGCTGGACGGCGGCGGCGTGCGGGATGGCGAGGTTCTTGATGTAGCCGGTGGGGTCGATGATCTCCTGGATCTGCAGGGTGTCGATGATCAGCCCGAGCTTCTCCATCTCCAGCCCGGAGGCGGCCCTGGTCTCCCCGGTGAGCCGCTCGCGGTCCCTGATCATGTCCTCGACGGTGAGCCCGCCGACGATCGAGCGCAGGTGGCCGGCGAAGACGTTGTGGACGCGCTGGCTGATCAGCTTCTGCTGGTCGAGAAAGCGCCGGGCGGCATTGGCGATGGAGACCTCGTCGTCGCCGACCTTGAAGATCACCACGCCTTTGACGTGGACCGGGATGCCCTGTGAGGTGACGCATTCGACGTTCAGCTCGGCCTCGTTGAGGTCCAGTGAGAGCCGGCGGACACCCTGGAGACCCGGCGTGACGAAGGTCCCGCGGCCGGTGACGATCCGGAAGCCCAGACCGTCGCCGACCCCCTCGGTCCGGTGCCGGGAGCCGGAGATGATCAGAGCCTCGTTGGGCTCCGCCACCCGCCACATGAGTTTGAAGAGCGTGATCCCGAAGACCAGCGCGGCGACGACGGCCCCCGCGATGATGAGCACCATGGTTCAACTCCCCCTTCCGGCGCATGAGATGCGCCGGTTCGGATTGTCCGCTCAGGGCAACTCGAAGGAAAGGGAAGTGACGTGACGGGCTGTCACAAGCGTGTCACGGGAAGACCGGTGCCACATAGACGGTCCGGGGCGGGTGGTACTCGACCACCACCACCGGTGTGCCGACCGACAGCCGGTCGCCCGGTACGGCGAGGTAGGCCAGGAAGGCCTCCGTCCCCTGGCGCTCCCTGACGTGCACCATCACCTCGCCGACCAGACCGGCTCCGACCGGACCGGTGACCCGCCCTGTGCTTCCGACCACTACGGCCTCCCTCGTCGCCTGCCCGTGTGACTGCCAGTCTGCCGGGCCGGGCTCCCCCGGTGGGCCCGCCGGCCGAATCGCCGGGCACCGACCCCCTCTGGACCAGCCGCGATCGGCTCGCTACGGTGTTGGACGTCATGCGCGGGCAATACCGCCTGCGGACACGGGAGCTCGGAGCACCGGGCTGAGAGGGCGCTGACCGGGACGTCGCTGGACGTGCCGAACGCTGCGCCGACCGCAGGAACCTGACCGGGTAATGCCGGCGTAGGGAGTTGAAGGTCTGATGACCACTTTTGATGCACAGCCGCAGTCTGCCCAGAACGCCGCCGTCAGCAGCGCGGGCACCGGCTATCCGACCCCGGCCTGGCGCAAGGCCTACCGCGACGGGTCCCGCCCCGACCTGCGCGTTCCGTACCGCGAGGTCGTGCTCACCAACGAGAAGAGCGTCCCGCTCTACGACACCTCCGGGCCGTACACCGACCCGGCGTACGAGCCCGACGTACGGCGCGGCCTGCCCGCGCTGCGCGACGCGTGGATCCGCCAGCGCGGCGACGTCGAGGAGTACGACGGCCGCGAGGCCCGCCCCGAGGACGACGGGATCAAGCACACCTCGCCGCGCGGCGGAAACCTGAAGAACCTGGACGCCGTCTTCCCCGGCCGCCCGCGCCGCCCCCTGCGCGGCCGCGGCGACGCCGCAGTCACCCAGCTCGGCTACGCCAAGCGCGGCATCGTGACCCCGGAGATGGAGTTCGTCGCCCTGCGCGAGGGCCTGGCGCCGGAGTTCGTCCGCTCCGAGGTGGCGCGCGGCCGGGCCGTCATCCCGGTCAACGTGAACCACCCCGAGGTCGAGCCGGCCGCCATCGGCACCAACTTCCTGGTGAAGATCAACGCCAATATCGGCAACTCCGCCGTCACCTCCTCGATCGAGGAGGAGGTGGAGAAGATGACCTGGGCCACCCGCTGGGGCGCGGACACCGTGATGGACCTCTCCACCGGCCGCAACATCCACACCACCCGCGAGTGGATCCTGCGAAACTCCCCCGTGCCGATCGGCACCGTGCCGCTCTACCAGGCGCTGGAGAAGGTCGACGGCAAGGCCGAGGACCTCAGCTGGGACGTCTACCGCGACACCGTCGTCGAGCAGTGCGAGCAGGGCGTGGACTACATGACCGTCCACGCCGGAGTGCTGCTGCGGTACGTCCCGCTGACGGCCCGCCGCAAGACCGGCATCGTCTCGCGCGGCGGCTCGATCATGGCCGCCTGGTGTCTGGCGCACCACCGGGAGAACTTCCTCCACACCAACTTCGAGGAGCTCTGCGACATCCTCGCCCGCTACGACGTCACCTTCTCGCTCGGTGACGGCCTGCGGCCCGGTTCGATCGCCGACGCCAACGACGAGGCGCAGTTCGCCGAACTCCGGACGCTGGGCGAACTCGGCCGGATCGCCCGGGCCAAGGACGTCCAGGTGATGATCGAGGGCCCGGGCCACGTCCCGATGAACAAGATCAAGGAGAACATGGATCTCCAGCGGGAGATCTGCGACGAGGCGCCGTTCTACACCCTCGGCCCGCTGACCACCGATGTCGCCCCCGGCTACGACCACATCACCTCGGGCATCGGCGCCGCGATGATCGCCTGGTGGGGCACCGCGATGCTCTGCTACGTCACCCCCAAGGAGCACCTGGGCCTGCCCAACCGGGACGACGTGAAGACCGGCGTCATCACCTACAAGATCGCCGCCCACGCCGCCGACCTCGCCAAGGGCCACCCCGGCGCCCAGGCCTGGGACGACGCCCTCTCCGACGCCCGCTTCGAGTTCCGCTGGGAGGACCAGTTCAACCTGGCCCTCGACCCGGAGACGGCCCGCGCCTTCCACGACGAGACCCTCCCCGCGGAGCCCGCCAAGACGGCCCACTTCTGTTCCATGTGCGGCCCGAAGTTCTGCTCGATGAAGATCAGTCAAAAGATCCGGGCCGAGCACGGCGAGGGCTCCAGTGCCGTGGAGACCGAGTTCGACGCCGAGGCCCTGGCGGGCATGAAGGCCAAGTCCGAGGAGTTCGCCGCCCAGGGCAACCGGGTCTACCTCCCGCTCGCGGACTGATCGGGCTCCACCGTCGGCATGGGCCGGGAGCGAAGCCGGGCTCGCGGCCCATGCCGACCGACAGCAGTGCCGGGAAGCGGAGGGGCTTCCCGGCACTGCGCTCAGGCTGCCCGCCCGGCGCTGTAAATGATCGTTATGGGCAGGTGCCGCACGTTGAGGCGGTTCGCATCCCCGGCTTCGCTCGCAGCCACGACGGTGTCGAGCCCGCCCTCTGCCGAACGTTCCGGGAACGGCCGGTGCCCCGGGCCGCGAAGGTTGCCCGGGGCACCGGTGTCGGTCAGTTCTGGGCGGTGAAGGTGGACGGGACGGGGGTGCCGATCACGGTCAACGACGCCTTCACGCCGATGTCGACCGGGCCCTGGTCGGTGTCCGGAGCGAGGCTGAGCGAGCCGGAGAGGTAGGACCACTGCCCGGTGTATTCGGTGAGCGACAGCCGCACGTTGTAGTGGTGGCTCGCACCCTTGCCGAGACCGCCGGCCACCGGCGGCAGCTTCCAGACGTTGTCCGAGCCGGGGACCGTGATCCACTGGTCGTCCTGCAGCACGTCCAGCTTGAGGGTGGCCGGGATCGGGCGGGAACCGTCGCTGAAGCGGAGCGTCGGGTTGATCGTCGAGTCGATGCCCGCGCCGTTGTTGGTCAGGCCGAGATCGGTCTCGAACGGCTCCTTGTACGAGACGGTGCCCATGTTCTTCGTGAAGGTCTGGACGAGGGCGCCGGTGGGGGAGGCGACCGGCAGGGTCACCGGGTCGCTGTTGGTGCTGTCGTTCAGGTCGTTCACCAGCCCGACCTGCACGGCGGTGTCGTCCGCCGGGAGGGCGGCCTTCAGCTTGAAGGAGACCGCCCAGCTGTAGGTCGTGTGGGCCGGCACCTTGAAAGGCACGAAGTACATGGAGTTCTCGGGCACGACGTAGCCGGAGAAATCGCTGTTGTCGCCCCAACTCATCAGGCTGTAGGTGGCCGGTGCGGAGATCGCCTTGGCGCTGAAGTCGATCCAGGTCCATCCCCTCGGGGCGGAGCCCACCGGCGTGACGGTCACCGCCGGGTGGAACGGCTGCTCCTGGTCGGAGTTGTTGGTGACGGTCATCGTCAGGGCCGCGCCGTTGCCACCGCGGGTCAGCGGGGCCTGCCCCGCAACCGGCTCCAGGGTGGCTACCAGGGGCTTGGCGTCGCTCGGTGCGGGGATGTCGGCGAAGGCGGTCGCCGGGGCGAGCGCGGCGGTGCCGGTGGCGACCACCAGCGTGGCGGCGGCGAGCAGGCGGGAACGGCGGGTGGACGAGTGCGTGAACATGGGTAATTTCCCCCCCAGAGGAACCAAATGCAGACGTTCGCTGAGGCCGGTCCGCCTCTTCGTCGCGGGCCCGACAGCTGCGATGTGAAGATCTTCTCAGGTGGATCGTTTGCACACCAGCACAAAACCAGTCACTGCCATATAACGAGACGTCGGGCCGACCGTCGGCAGTGATGGTTCGAGTACCGCCGGCGCCCGGACTGGGCGGAGGCTGCGCTGTCCAAGGCCCAGAACGAGGGTGAAGTGGTGATCAATCCGATCGTCTACGCGGAGGTCCCGGTGGCGTACGCCGCGATCGAGGACCTTGACGCCGTTCTTCCTGCCGAGGGCTTCGCGCGGGAGCCCCTTACGAGGCGGGGTTTCTGGCCGGCAAGGCATTTCTGCTGTACCGCAAGCGCGGCGGGCAGAAGCCCGCACCGTTGCCGGACTTTCACATCGGTGCGCATGCGGCGGTGCGCGGCTACCGGTTGTTGACCCGTGATGCCACGCGCTACCGCACGTACTTCCCGAGCATCGAGTTGATCTGCCCCTGGCCGGGCGTGACGGAGATGCCGATGGTGCTTGCTTTCATGTTCTGCTTGATGAAGATCTCCCAGCGGTTCCGCGCCGGTCAGCCGGAGGCGGAGTCGATCAGGCCGGCGACCCGGTCGGCGGTGAGGATGCCGAGGAGGTAGCCGTCGTCGTCGATGACCGGCCAGACGGTCAGGTGCTTGATCCGCATCGCGACAGCGGCCGTGGAGAGGGTCATGGTCGGCCAGGCGAACGGGCCGCGCTGGTGCCTGGTGCTGCTGACCGGGGTGAGTTCGGTGTACCAGGGCGGGGCGAGGAACGGGTGGAGTCCCGTCCGGGTGACCAGGCCTTCGCAGCGGCCGTTGTGGTCACGGACGAGGAGGTAGGGGACGCCCGCGCTGCGGAGGATGTCGTCGGCCTGGTCGACGGTGCTGTCGTCGGGGATCTGGTACTCGAACGGTTCCATCGCGTCGGCGACTGTGAGGTCGTGGCGAAGGCCTGTCGGCTTCGTGGAGTGGATGGTCACGGTGTCACCGGTGCCTGACTCCGGTGCGGCGAGGGCGGCCGCCCGGAAGGGTCCTTCGTCCAGGACGAGGCCGGAGAAGGTGACCGGGATGCGGGGTGCCCTGGACATGTCCAGGCTACTCCGGGCCAGGTCGGCCCGGGGGCGGGACGGCGCGGAGTACCGTGGGAGGCAACCGAGGACATGTCGCACACCGGTACCCACATTGGTGTCGCCCTGGGTCATGATCGGTCCTCTTTCCGGACCGGACGGGCGGCTCCTGATGATGCCGATTCCGCTTCCCACTCCTTCCGCCCCGGGGCCGTGGTCCGTCCCCGGTGTTCCCCTGCTGCCGCGGCTGGTGCTGGAGCCGACGATGTCCCGCAGCGGGATGTTCGACGGCGCGTGGTGGCCCCGCACGAAGGACGCCCGGGCCGAGCTGCCGGACCTGATCACCGCGCTCAGTGTCCATCTGGGCCCCATCCTCCGGGTCGGCCTGTCCACCTCGGCCTGGTACCACATCCCCCGGTCGGTCACCGTGGACGGTCAATCGGTCCGGATCGGCTGGTTCCCCGCCAGCGCCGAGACCATCAGCCTCACCCGGGGCTTCGAGGACCACTTCCTCCTCCTCGTGGTGCCACCCGGTACCGAGCCGGGTACGGCCGCCGCCGCCATGGCGGGGGCGTCGGCGCCGGGGAACCACTCCCCGGCGGCCGAGCTGCTCGGCCGGCCGGTTCGGTGGCTGAACACGGGTCAGTAGCACGTAGCTGGGCGGGTGTTGGCCGCTCAGACGTCGTCGGGGCCGGTGAAGGCCGGCGGGGTGTAGCCGGGGCCGGTGAAGTCGGGGGTGGTGAAGGCGGCGGTACGCGGCTCGCGGCCTTCGGGGTCGGTGAGGCCGTCGGCGCCGGGGCTGGTGAAGCCGGGGCCGGAGTAGTGGCCGCTGGAGTAGCCGGGGCTGCTGAAGTCCGGGCTGCTGAAATCGGGCCGGGCGGATTCGGGCCGGGCCGGGTCCGCCGGAACCGGCCCGTCGGCGGGCGCCGGGGTGCCGGGCGGTGCTGCCGGGTCGGCGTGCAGACAGGCGTGCAGGTACGCCACCAGGGCGCGGTCGCGCAGCGCGCGCTGCCAGGCGCGCCGGGCGTCGGCGACCTCGGTCGCGAGCCCGGGGGCGGCGCCGGCGGGGGCCGCGGAGCCGTCCCGCAGCGCGGTGAGGACCAGTCCGACGATCCCGGCCGCCATCGCGACCAGGCCGGCCGCCAGTGCCAGCCAGCCGGCCGTCAGGACCGAACCGGCCAGCGCCAGACCGGGGTTGGCGGCGCGCAGCGTGTACCCGATGAGGAGCAGGACCAGGGCGGCGGCCCAGGCGAGGATCGGGGTGAGCACGGTCAGGACCGGGAACAGTCCGGCGCCGCCGTTCGCCGAGCGCAGCTGGCTGAACAGCCCCGGCGCGCCGGCCGTGCCGCCCTGGCCGGGCGGGGGCGTGTCGCGCAGGCTCTGCCGCAGCCGGGTGTAGTGCGCGTACTCGGTGGCGGCCGCGGCCGCGATGTCGTCGGCCTCGCGCAGGGCCTTGGTGCGCAGCTGCTCGGCGGTGAGGGCGCCGGGCCCGCGCAGGGCGGTGAGGATGGTGCCGTCGCGCAGTGCTTCGTCGAGGAGGCGCTCGAAGTCCGGGCGGTCCTCGGCGAGCAGATGCGGGGCGTTGTTCATACGGACCCCGTTCATGCGAACCCCGTCCGCTCCGCCGGGCGGGCACGGAGACGGGCCGCCACACGAGCGGCCGGGTGTGGTGTGCCTCGATGGTAGGGGCGGGTGCGGCCGCGTTGACAGTCGGTTTCCGGAACTTTGCCCCCGGCCGGGGAACGGCGCAGGTCAGGGGCGGTGGCGAACGCCTGTCCGGTTGACGGACGGACGGACGGACTGGCGGAGGGGCGGGCGACGCGTCGGTCGGTTCGGCGCGGCCGACCGGTTCAGATCGGGAGCCGGGCGACCAGCAGCCGCCCCTCCATGGTGACCCCGCCGTCCATGGCGACCGCGAGGTCGTCGGCGTAGATGTACGGGCCGGGGATGTGCGGCGGGGCGCCGTCGTCGGCGTGCACCGCGCCGGTGAGGTACGGGATCGGGCTGTGGCCGTGCACCACGCGCGCGCCGCCGTAGGTGTCGAGCAGCTCGTGGACGGCCATCGGGCCGGCGTCGCCGCGGAAGGCGAAGCGCTTGGTGAAGCGGCGGAAGCAGTCCCACCACTCGTCCACGCCCTCGTCGGCGAGCAGGTCGTGGACGGCGTCGTTGACCGCGGCGATGGAGTCGCCGTACTCCAGGTAGGCGGTGGTGTCGGAGTGCAGCAGCAGGTGGCCGTCCTCCAGCGCGATGGCCGGCAGCCGGGAGAGCCAGCTGATGTGGTGCCCCTCCAGGCGGTCCAGGTCGTGCTGCTGGCCGCCGTTGAGCCGCCAGGCGGCGAGGAAGGAGGCGGTGCCGGCGGTGGACTGGACGGGCTCGTCGCCGTACCGGGCGGCGCCGAGGAAGAGCAGTTCGTGATTGCCCATCAGGGCGCGGCAGTAGCCGCCGGCGGCGGCGGCCTCGGCGGCGAGCTGCATGACCAGGTCGATGACGCCGATGCCGTCGGGGCCGCGGTCGGTGAAGTCGCCGAGGAACCAGATCCGGGAGCGCCCGGCGGACCAGTGGCCGTCGGCGTCGATCAGGCCCTGGTGGCGCAGTTCGGAGCGGAGTTCGTCGAGGTAGCCGTGCACGTCGCCGACGACGTAGAGCGGGCCGGGGGGCTCGCCGGGGCCGGGCGCGGGGTAGGGGTGGTACGGCAGGCCCGGCTCGGTGAACGGGGGGCCGAGCTCGATGGTCGGCGGGTCGTCGCTCTGGTGCGCGGCGGCGGGCGGGGAGTGGTCGGGGAGGGGCTGCTCGTAGCCGGGGTGGTGGCCGGTGTGCTCCGGTCCGGGGTGGTGGCCGGTGGTGTGCGGGGCGCCGTGTTCCTGGTCCTGCCCGGGGGCCGGCCAGTGCTGTTCGAGGTACCGGGCGCCGCCGTAGCCGCTGTAGGTCTCCGCCTCGTACGAAGCCTCGGGATAGCCCCCGGCGGGCTCCGGTTCGTAGTAGGTGCCGTAGGGCAGCACGTCGAGGTCCGGCTGGTGGCGGGGGCCTGAGTCCGGGTGTTCAGGCCCGGGGAAGCGGTCCTCGGGTGTCATTCGCCCATCATAGGAAGACCACTCTCCCGGCGTCGTCACCTGGTGGGTATCCAATCCTCCGGAGCGTCAGCCGGGCGGTCCGTCAGGTCCGTTTTGTCCCGGCTAGGTATGGTCTAGATCTCGCCCGGGGAGCGGGGAGGGCTGACGGTGGTGCGCGGGCTCCGCCGCTGGGAGGAGGCGCGCACGATGAGCTCGGTGGGCATCAGCGTGCCGGGCGGCGGGCCGGTGCCGGCGGTGCGGAAACGGGGCGGGAAGAGCCGCGCGATGTCCACGCCGGTGCCGGAGTCCACGCCCTCGATGGCGTCGATGAGCAGGTTGACGACGGTGGTGCCGATCCGCCGGGGCTTGAGCGAGAGCGTGGTGATCGGCGGTTCGGTGGTCGCGTAGACGTCGCTCTCGCTGCAGCAGACCAGCAGCAGGTCGTCCGGTACCCGCAGGCCGTACCGGCGGGCGGCGGCGAGCAGATCGGTGCCGTTGGGGTCGAAGAGCCCGTAGACGGCGTCCGGCCGGTCCGGGCGGGCGAGCAGCCGGTCGGCGGCGACGGCGCCGGAGGCCGGGTCGTGCGCGGGGTAGGTCTCGTACACCGGCTCCTGGCCGACCTTGGCGCACCAGCCGAGGTAGGCCTCGGTGGAGAGCCGGGTGTAGGTGTCGGTGCTGGTGCCGGTGAGCAGGCCGATCCGGCGGGCGCCGGCCTCGGAGAGGTGGTCGAGGATGCCGAGCACGGCGGCCTCGTGGTCGTTGTCGACCCAGGCGGTGACCGGGCAGTTGCCGGGCTTGCCGTCGCTGACCACCGGGACGCCGGACCGGTACAGCTCGCTGACCAGCGGGTCCTGGTCGGGCGGGTCGATCACCACGGTGCCGTCGAGGGCGATGTTGCCCCAGACGTCGTGCCGGGAGGAGGCGGGCAGGACCACGAGCGCGTAGCCGCGGCCGAGGGCGGCGCTGGTGGCGGCGCGGGCCATCTCGGCGAAGTAGGCGAACTCGGTGAAGGTGAAAGGCTCTTCACCGTAGGTCGTGACGGTCAGTCCGATCAGGCCGGATCGTCCGGTGCGCAGGGTGCGGGCGGCTGCCGAGGGGCGGTAGCCGAGGCGCTCGGCCACCTCGCGCACCCGGCTTCTGGTCTCGTCGGGCAGGCGGCCCTTACCGTTCAGCGCGTCGGAGACGGTGGTGATCGACACTCCGGCGGCTGCTGCCACATCCCGGATGCCGGCCCGCTCCAGACGTCGTGAGGTGGTGGGTCGCCGACCGCTCTGGTTGGCTGCTGCTGTCATGGCGGACCGATCGTATGGCTCCTGACAAGGGTCTGTGACCGGCGCATCGGAAGCCTTCGGAGATACGTTTCTCCAAGAGTGAGCCCGCCCACGCCCCTTCGATACCTGCCCGAAACCGGCCGTCTTACCTCTGACATGTGCCAAAGGAACCCGGCAGAATGGCTGATCTGCACCGGTAACCCGACCGGGCATCTCACTCCTACGGGTGAGCGCGGTCGGTATCGTTCGGGGCACCCGACCGGGGTGGTCCGGGTGCGTTCCGAGATCCCGGGTACGGCGGCGATCCCGTTCGTGGCGGGCGCGAACGCAGCGGAGAGAGAAGGAGAAGGACCGTGAGCGGTACGGCAGCACAGGGGCCCCGGCTGAGGCCGACCCTGGACGGCATCCCCACCTACAAGCCCGGCAAGCCGGCCGGCGCCGACGCCTACAAGCTGTCCTCCAACGAGAACCCGTACGAGCCGCTGCCCGGTGTGCTCGAAGCGGCGGTCGCGGCGGCGGGCTCGCTCAACCGGTACCCGGACATGGCGGTCACCGAGCTCACCGCCGAGCTGGCCCGGCACTTCGACGTCCCGGCCGAGCACATCGCCACCGGCACCGGCTCCGTCGGCGTCGCCCAGTCGCTGATCCTCGCCACCGCCGGCCCCGGCGACGAGGTGATGTTCGCCTGGCGCTCGTTCGAGGCCTACCCGATCATCACCCAGGTCGCCGGTGCGACCCCCGTCCCGGTGCCGCTCACCGCCGCCGGGGACCACGACCTGGACGCGATGCTCGCCGCGGTCACCGGGCAGACCCGGCTGATCTTCGTCTGCAACCCCAACAACCCCACCGGCAACGTGATCCACCGCGCCGAGCTGGAGCGCTTCCTGGACGCGGTGCCCGCCGACATCCTCGTGGTGATCGACGAGGCGTACATCGAGTTCATCCGCGACCCCGAGGTGCCCAACGGCATCGACCTCTACCGCGACCGGCCCAACGTCTGTGTGCTGCGCACCTTCTCCAAGGCGTACGGCCTGGCGGGCATGCGGGTCGGCTTCGCGATCGCGCACGAGCCGGTGGCGAACGCGCTGCGCAAGACCGCCGTCCCGTTCGGCGTCACCCAGCTCTCCCAGGACGCGGCCGTCGCCTCGCTGCGCGCCGAGGAGGCGCTGATGGTCCGGGTGGACGCGCTGGTCGAGGAGCGCACCCGGGTCGTCGCCGGGCTGCGCGCCCAGGGCTGGGAGATCCCCGACACGCAGGCCAACTTCGTCTGGCTGGCGCTCGGTGACCGCTCCCCGGAGTTCGCCGCGGCCTGCGCCGAGGCCGGCGTGATCGTCCGCCCGTTCCCGGAGGGCGTCCGGATCTCGATCGGCGAGGTCGAGGGCAACTCGATCTTCCTCTCGGTGGCCGAGGCCTTCCGCAAGGAGCTGTAGGGCCTGTCCGGCAGCGCCCTGCCGGGCCGTCTTCCGCCCGCTCACCCGCACCGCCGTGCTCGACCTCGACCTGCCGCCGCTCGACCTGGTGCCGTCGCTGACCGGC
>NZ_JBFBIL010000076.1:0-31419 GCF_040685575.1 Kitasatospora sp. NPDC088351
AAAAGGAATCTCCAACCCCGGAACAATCCGAGGCCGGGGATGTCAACATATCTGGCGTTGACTTTTGGCACGCTGTTGAGTTCTCAAGGAACGGATACTTCCTTCAGGCCGCCTTCCAGCGGGCCCTCCGGGCGCTTCGTTCTTTCGTGTTTCAAGCTTATCAGATGCTTTCCGCTCCGTTTTCCGGAGTTTCATTCATCGGATCCGCTTTCCGCCGCCCCTCTCGGTGCGACTCCGGAACTGTACGGGCCCGGGCACGCCACATGCAAATCGTCCCGCCCTGCTGTCGCAGGACGGGACGATCGGCTGTCCACGAGCGCCGTCAGGCGCGGCCCATCTCCTCGGCGATGGCCGCCGCGAAGGCGTCGATATCCGCCTCCGTGGTGTCGAACGAACACATCCAGCGCACCTCACCGGTGTGCTCGTTCCAGAAGTAGAAGCGGTAGCGCTTCTGCAGCCGCTCGCTGACCTCCCGCGGGAGGATCGCGAACACCGCGTTCGCCTGGACCGGGCGAACGACCGTCACACCCTCGATGGTCCGGACGGCGGCCTCGAGCCGGCTGGCCATCGCGTTGGCGTGGCCGGCGTTGCGCAGGTAGAGGTCACCGGAGAGCAGAGCCTCGAACTGGACCGAGGCGAAGCGCATCTTCGACGCGAGCTGCATCGAGGTCTTGCGCAGGTACTTGATATTGCGTACCCGTTCCGGGTTGAGCACCACCACGACCTCGCCGAACAGCAGGCCGTTCTTCGTACCCCCGTAGGAGAGGACGTCCACGCCGACATCGGTGGTGAAGGCACGCAGCGGCAGGCCGAGCGAGGCGGCCGCGTTGGCCAGGCGGGAGCCGTCCACGTGGACCAGCATGCCGAGCTGGTGGGCGTGGTCGGTGATCGCCCGGATCTCCTCGGCCGTGTAGAGCGTGCCCAGCTCGGTGCTCTGGGTGATCGAGACCGCCAGCGGCTGGGCCCGGTGCTCGTCGCCGAAGCCCCAGGCCTGCTGGTCGATCAGCTCGGGGGTGAGCTTGCCGTCCGGGGTGGGGACGGTGAGCAGCTTGATGCCGCCCATCTTCTCGGGGGCGCCGCCTTCGTCCACGTTGATGTGGGCGCTCTCGGCCGCGACCACCGCACCCCAGCGCGGGAGCAGGGCCTGCAGGGCGACGACGTTGGCGCCGGTGCCGTTGAAGACGGGGTACGCCTCGGCCTGCTCGCCGAAATGGCGGCGGAAGACGTCCTGCAGGTGCGCCGTGTAGTCGTCCTCGCCGTAGGCGACCTGGTGGCCGCCGTTGGCGAGGGCTATCGCGGCGAGGATCTCCGGGTGCACGCCGGCGTAGTTGTCGCTGGCGAAACCGCGGACGGCGGGGTCGTGCCGTCGTACCGCGTCCGTGCGGGGGTCCTCCGGCGAGCCGGGGTGGATCATCGGGCTGTCAGCCACAGGTGCTGTCCGTTCAGTTCTGCTGCGGGGCGGTCCCAGAGGCCCGCCAGGGTGGTGGCGAGGTCGGCGGTGTCCGTGAAGCCGGTGAACTTCGCCTCGGGCTTCTCGGCCCGCATCTCGGGACTGACCAGCGCCTTGATGACCAGGATCGCAGCTGCGGCGGTGGGATCGCCGTCCGCGGCGGTGGTCTCCTTCTTGAAGGAGTCGGCCATCGCGAGGGTCCAGGCCTCGGTGGCGGCCTTGGCCGCAGCGTAGGCGGCGCCGCCGGCGGTGGGCTTGTGCGCGGACGCGGCGGAGACCATCGCGTAGCGGCCGGCGGAGCTGCGGACCAGGGCGGGCTGGAAGGCCAGCGAGGTGTGCTGGAGGGTGCGGACGACGGTGTCGTGCAGCCAGTCCCAGTCGTCGATCCGGGTGTCGAAGAAGGTCTTGCTGCCGCGCCAGCCACCGACCAGGTGGAACAGGCCGTCGACGTGGCCGTGCTCCGCCTCCAGGTGGTCGGCCCAGTCGTGGACCTCCTGCGGGTCGAGCAGGTCGATGACCTGGCCGCTGAGACGGGCCCCGGGCACGGCGGCGCGGGTGGCGTCCATCTCGGCCTCGAGGGCTCGCGCGTCGATGCTGGCGGCGATCACCGTGGCACCGTCGGCGGCGAGGCGGCGCAGCGTCGCGTGGCCGGCCGGGCCGGTGGCACCGGCCACCGCGATGACCTTGCCGGTGAGCGGTCCGTTGGGTGCGGTGGTCATGCGGCGACTCCCTGGATACCGGCGGCCGTGATGCCCGCGGTGGCGGCGATGACGCCGCTGAGCTTCTTGTTGAGGGCCTCGTAGAACATGCTCAGCGGGAACTCGTCCGGGAGCACGGCGTCGCACAGGGCCTTGTTGAGCGCCTTGCCGTCGATAAGGTCGAGGGGCAGCGCGTCGGGGCCCTTCGCCCAGGTGGAGGCCGGGTGCGGGGTGAGGTAGCGGGAGACCAGCTCGTAGGCGGCGATCCAGTGGGCCGGCTTGGGCCGGTCGATGCCGTCGCGGTAGAGGGTCTCGATCTCGGCGCAGAGCGCGTTGGTCACCCGCGGGGCGCGCTCCCAGTCGATGCTGAGGCGGTTGTCGCGCCAGCGCAGCGCGTCGTGCTTGTGCAGGTACGCGAAGAGCAACTGGCCGCCGAGGCCGTCGTAGTTGCGGACGCGGTCGCCGCTGACCGGGAAGCGGAAGAGACGGTCGAAGAGGATCGCGTACTGGACGTCGCGGGCGTGGGCGTTGCCCTCGGCCTCCAGCTTCACGGCCTCCTTGAAGGCGGTGAGGTCGCAGCGGAGCTCTTCGAGGCCGTACATCCAGAACGGGCTGCGCTGCTTGATCATGAAGGGGTCGAACGGCAGGTCGCCGTGGCTGTGGGTGCGGTCGTGGACGAGGTCCCACAGGACGAAGGTCTGCTGGGCGCGCTCCTGCTCCCGCAGCAGGCCCTCGGCGTCGGCCGGGATCTCCAGGCCGAGCTGCTGGACGGCGCTGGTGGTGACGGCGCGGAAGCGGGCGGCCTCGCGGTCGCAGAAGATGCCGCCCCAGGTGAAACGCTCCGGTGCCTTGCGCACGGCCACGGTCTCGGGGAAGAGGACGGCGGAGTTGGTGTCGTAGCCGGCCGTGAAGTCGGTGAAGGTGATCGGCACGAACATCGGGTTGTCGAAGCGGGTGCGCTCCAGCTCGGCCAGCCACTCGGGCCAGACCACGCTCAGCAGGACGGCTTCCAGGTTGCGGTCCGGGTTGCCGTTCTGGGTGTACATCGGGAAGACCACGAGGTGCTCCAGGCCGTCCTCGCGCTGCTCCGCGGGCTGGAAGGCCAGCAGCGAGTCCAGGAAGTCGGGCTCCCGGTACCCCGTGTCGGCCCACTTCGCCAGGTCCGCGTCGACGGCCGCCAGGTAGGCGGCGTCGTGCGGGAAGAGCGGGGCGAGCTCCCCGACGGCGCTGCGGACGGTGGCGACCAGCGGGTCGACCGTGTGCCGCTGGACGGCGGCCAGGTCGATCGAGCCGTCCTTGGACTGCAGCGGGCGCAGGGTCTCGACGGCTTCCTTGAGGCGCAGCCAGGCCGGGTGGTCGGCGAGGGTGGAGACCGGGGCGTCGGCCGCCACAGCGAGCCTTGGCGAAAGATTCTGCATCGTGGACTCACTTCGGCAGGAGTTATTTCAACGGGAACACCATAAGTACGAAAGGTTCTCCTGTTCAAGGGGGCTTGGGCCGCTGATTGTCCCGGAAAGGGGGTCCGGCGCCGGATGTCCGGCATGTGGGCGGGTATCTGGATGTTCCGGACAGATGCACGACGGGGATGCGAACCTCCCGTCATGCTCCCGGCGGTGATCCTGGTGGCCCGACGCCACATCGACCTGCTCCGGGTGTCTTCCTGCTGTTGCGCGCGCGGCCTCTGCCGCTGCCGCTGATCCGGCTCGGGGGCGCCGCGGACGCGGCTCCGTACGCCGACCATGCCGCCTGTGTTCCGGCGCCGCCACCGGAGGGAAGTGACCCGCCGAGGCGCCGCGCCCGCCCTCCGGGCGGACGGCGGGAGTCTGACGACAGACCCTGGCCACAGGAGTGCTCGCCGAACGGCTTCACCACGGCGAGCACTCCGTGCGCCCCCGTGCACGCCCTGCTGTGCGCGGCTCCGAGCGGTGATCGTGGACGGTACGCCCGCACGCGCCGCCGCGGAGGTCGCCGTTGCACGGACCGGTTCTGGTCAGCTGGCTGCTGGCCGTTCTCACCGCGGCCTCCGGGGCCTACTGCCTCACCCGGCTGCGCCACGCCCCCTGCTCCACCGACCCCTCCCCCGGGCCCTCTGCCGTCCCCTCTGCCGTCCCCTCCTCCGTGCAGCCCGCGCCGCACCGGCTGCTCGCCCACGAGTCCGACGCCGCCGAGGCGTTGATGGGGCTCGGCATGGCGGCGATGGCCGTCACCGGGGCCGTCGTGCCGGCCATGGTCTGGGCCTGGGTGTTCGGCGTCCCGGCGGTCTGTTTCCTGTTCGGCGCCGTGCGCGGCCCGGCCCGGCGGACGCACCGGCTGCACCACGCGATCGGCACCCTGGCGATGACTTACATGGCACTCGCCATGGCCGCCGCGCCCGCCCATGCGCACCACGCCGCGAGCGTCGGCGCGCCGCTGCTGACCGGCGCGTTGCTGCTCTACTTCGGCGGCTACTCGCTCTGGACCGGCACCCGGTTGCTGGGCACCCCGGGCGGCGGGCGCCCGGTCGGCACCGCCGGGCTGCCGCAGGCCTGCCGGCTCTCGATGGGCATCGGGATGTTCGCCATGCTCCTGACGATGTGACGCCTACTGGGGCCCACCCCGCCGACTCCGCGCGTGGCGTTGGTCACTGGGCGGCCGAAAGTCGTTCCACCGGGCGTCGGCAGCGCTTAGGTTGGCGGGGAGCGCGCTGTCGCGTTCCGTGTGTACTCGGGGAGCCCATGCCATGACGGCCCTGCTCGGCCTGCTGCTGCTCGGACTGCTGCTCTCGACCGTGGTGCCCCGACTGCTGACCCGGGCCCGATGGGTGGAGCGGGAACCCGTACTGGCCCTGCTGGTGTGGCAGTGCCTGGTGGTGGCCGTACTGCTCTGCTGCGCGCTGGGCCTGGTCCTGGCCGCCGCGGCCGCGCTGCCCGAGCTTCGGGCGCTGGTGTTCGCGGGCGCGCCGCACGGTGTGGAGGCCGCGTACGGGTTGCAGGAGGCCGAGGGCTGGGGGCGGCTCTGCGCCGCGGTGCTGGCGGCGGGCGGGGTGCAGACCCTGCTGGCACTGACCCGCGAGGTCCGGTCCGCGAAGGCGCTCCGCGACCACCGACACGCCCAACTGAGCAGCCGGGCACCCGAGTTGCCCGAGTCCATCGACACCCTGCGCAGCCGGCGCGAGCGGCTGGTGGTGCTGGAGAACGTCCGCCCCGAGGCCTGGTCGCTGCCGGGCCACAACTCCCGCCTGGTGGTGACCACCGGCGCCCTCCAGCAGCTGACCGCCCGGGAGTTGGCGGCTGTGCTGAGCCATGAGCGCGGGCACGTCCGGGCCCGGCACCACTGGCTGTCCCAGTGCGCCCAGGCCCTCGCCTCCGGCTTCCCCGGCGTCGGGGTGTTCAGCGCCTTCCGGGACCAGGTGGGCGAGTTGGTGGAGCTGGCGGCCGACGACCGGGCGGCGCGCCGGCACGGGCGGCACACCACCGCCCTGGCACTGGCCGAACTCAACCTGGGCCGCGGGGTGTTCGGCGCCTGCCCGCCCGGGCTGGCGCAGTCCCCGAAGCGGGTGGACCGGCTGCTCGCCGGGCGGCCCCGGCTCTCCGTCCCGCACCGGCTGCGGCTCACCGTCGCGGCGCTGGCCGCGCCCGCCGCCGCCGTCCTGCTGGCCGCCGCACCGGGGCTCTCGACCCTGCTGTAACGGCCCACCGGGCTCCGCCACCGCCGGGCCCTCCGGTCAAGGCACGCCGCAACACCCATGCGGCAGAAGAGGCTTGAGGGTTCGTCAGCCAGGCTGGCACGAGTCGTCGGGCCCGCCGCCGATGGCGCGGGCGAGCACCTCGCGGTGCAGCGGTCGGGCCTCGGCGTAGAGCCGGCAGCCGGCCTCGGTGAGCGTGATCTGGATGCCGCGCCGGTCACTGGCGCACATCGCCCGCGTGACCAGGCCGGCCTTCTCCAGCCGGCCGATCAGCCTCGACAGCGCGCTCTGGCTCAGATGCACGGTGTCGGCCAGCTCCTGGACCCTCAGTTGATGGCCCCGGTCGGCGTCGCGCTCCTCGACGAGGCGCTCCAGCACCTCGAACTCGCTCATGCCGAGACCGTGCCTCTCCCCCAGCTCGCGGTCGAGCGCACAGCTGGTGGCGGCATGGCGGGCCAGCAGGTCTCGCCATTCGGCGACCAGACCTGCCTCCGCCGGAGAGTCGAGTTCAGCCACGGCGCCACAGTACCACGCGCGCCAGAAATTTATGCGTTCACATCTTATTCATTTGCATTGAATGCATGCGCATGTAATCTCCTCCCCATGACCACCGCGACCGTCACGTCCCCTGACGACTCATCAACCAGCGGGCTGAACTGGACACCCCGCCTCTGGGGCACGCTCATCGTGCTCTGCGCCGCGATGTTCCTGGATGCCCTCGACGTCTCCATGGTGGGCGTCGCCCTCCCGTCCATCGGATCCGAACTCCACCTCTCCACCTCCACCCTGCAGTGGGTGGTCTCCGGCTACGTCCTCGGCTACGGCGGGCTGCTGCTGCTCGGCGGCCGGGCCGCCGACCTGCTCGGCCGCCGCCGGGTCTTCCTGGTCGCGCTGGCCGTGTTCGCCGCCGCCTCCCTGCTCGGTGGCCTGGTGGACGACGGCGGCCTGCTGATCGCCGCCCGGTTCCTCAAGGGCGTCAGCGCCGCCTTCACCGCCCCCGCCGGGCTGTCGATCATCACCACCACCTTCGCCGAGGGCCCGGCCCGCAACCGGGCGCTGTCGATCTACACCACCTGCGGCGCCAGCGGCTTCTCGCTCGGCCTGGTGCTCAGTGGCCTGCTCACCTCGGTCGGCTGGCGCTGGACCTTCCTGATGCCCGTCCCCGTCGCCCTGCTCGCCCTGGCCTTCGCCGTCCGGCTGCTCCCCCGCCCCACCGAGGAGCGCGCCAAGGGCGGGTACGACGTGGCCGGCGCGATCACCGGCACGCTCACCGTCCTGCTGCTGGTCTTCACCGTCACCGAGGCCCAGGGGGCCGGCTGGCTGAGCCTGCGCACCATCGGCTCGCTGTTCGTGGTCGCCGCCCTGGCCGCCGCCTTCCTCACGATCGAGAGCCGCACCGCGCACCCGCTGGTCCGGCTCGGCATCTTCCGCAACGGCTCGGTCGCCCGGGCCAACGTCGTCGCCTTCGCGATGACCGGCGCGTACGGCGGGTTCCAGTTCGTCGTCACCCTCTACCTGCAGCACCTGCTCCACTGGTCGGCCCTGGAGATGGCCCTCGGTCTGCTGCCGGCCGGCGCCTTCATCGCGCTGTCCGCGCCGCTGATGGGCCCGGTCGTGGACCGCTTCGGCACTTCCCGGCTGCTGCCGATCGGCGTGCTGGCCCTGGTGCTCGCCTTCGCGCTGTTCCTGCGCCTGGACGAGCACAGCTCCTACCTCACCCTGGTGCTGCCGTCGATGATCCTGCTGGGCGTCGGCTTCTCGCTGGCCTTCCCCTCGGTCAACATCGCCGCCACCGACGGCGTGGCCGACGAGGAACAGGGCCTGGCCTCCGGGCTGGTCAACACCGCGATCCAGGTCGGCACCGCGGTCGTACTCGCCGGGGCCACCGCGATGATCACCGCCGGGAGCGGGGGCGGCGAGAGCGCCCAGGCGCAGCTGGACGGCTACCGGCCCGCGCTGGTCCTCGTCACGGCGGTCGCGCTGCTGGGCTTCCTGATCGCCGCCGTCGGTGCCGTGCTGGACCGGAGGAAGGCCTCGGCTCCCCGGCCGGTGGCCGACCATCGCGGCCCGTCGACCGAGCTCTTCGACTCCGGCGAGCCGGCCCGGAGCGGGCTTCTGACCAAGAGCTGACCGCCGCCCGGGGCCGCCCCGTCGTCACCGGGGTCGCCGCCGGACAGGCACCGGCTCCACCAAACCCCCGTCTTGGTGGAGCCGGCACCTCCGTACGAGCCGGTCCGTGGCACCCGCCGACTTGCGGGTTCCCCGGTTCGGCCGTTCGCTCCGCCAGTATATTGGCCGGGAGCCAACGAACGTACGGAGCAGACACGATGGCACCTCGCGGGGATTCGGTCAACGAGGAAATGCGTCAACGCTCCCGCCGGCGCATCATGTGCGCCACCGTCGAGCTGGTGGATCAGCGCGGCTACGCGGGCACCACGCTGACCGACATCGCCGAACGGGCCGGTCTCGCCCGGGGGCTGCTCTCCTACTACTTCGACGGCAAACGGCTGCTGATGCAGTCCGCGACGCACCGGATGATGCACCAGAAGCTCTCCGCGGCCCTGGCCGCGCTGGCACCGGACGCTTCTCCGCAGGCCAGGCTGGCCCGGGCGATCGACGCGGTGCTGGCGCTCGCGATGGAGCACCCCCGGGTGATGCGCTCGCATCTGGCGCTGATCCTGGACCCGGACTCCGGCGCCTTCGTCCAGGACCCGGAGCAGCAGCGGCTCGGCGCACTCCTCCAGGGGCTGCTGCGCGACTGGGGCGCGCCCGACCCGGTCGCCGAACACGCGGTGCTGCGCAGTGCGCTGATGGGCGGCTGCATCGGCGTCCTGCTGCCGGGGGCCGAGATATCGCTGGCGCCGATCCGGGCCGACCTGTTCGGCCGCTACGACCTGGCCTGGGAGCTGGGCCGGCCGCCGCAGCCGCGGCCGCCGCAGCGCGAACGGCCGTCGGCCCGCGGGTGAGCGCGGGGCGACGGCCGTTCGACGACGACTGTACGGCGGCCGGTCAGCCGCCGGTCAGCTCGTTGTCAGCGTTCCTTCAGGATCGACGCCAGCAGATCGATGGTCCGCTCGGGCGTCAGACTGTCCACGCAGAGCCGTTCCATGACCTGGATGTACGCGTCGACGTCGTCGCGCTTGTCCAGGTAGAGCGCGCTGGTGAGCTGCTCCAGGTAGACGACGTCGGCGAGGTCCTGCTCGGGGAAGCGCAGGATGGTGAACGCTCCGGACTCCCCGGCGTGGGCGCCGAAGCGGAACGGCATCACCTGGATCACCACGTTGGCCTGCTCGGCGACGTCGATCAGGTACTGCACCTGACCGCGCATCACCTCGGGCCCGCCGACCGGGCGGCGCAGCGCGGCCTCGTCGATGACGGCCCAGAGCCGCGGGTTGTTGCCCTCGGCGAGCAGCTTCTGGCGGCGCAGCCGGAGGCTGACCCGCCGTTCGACCTCCTCCGCGCTGATGACCGGGCGGCTCTGACCGAAAACCGCTCGCGCGTACTCCTCGGACTGCAGCAGGCCGGGGATGAACTGCACCTCGTAGGTGCGGATCAGCGCGGCGGCCTCCTCCAGGCCGACGTAGGTCTGGAACCAGCCCGGCAGCACGTCGTTGAAACTGTGCCACCAGCCGGACTTGTTGGCCTCACGGACCAGGCCGAGCAGGGCCTCGCGCTCGATGCCGTCGTCCACGCCGTAGAGGCTGAGGAGATCGGCGACGTCGCGCTCCTTGAAGCTGACGCGGCCGAGCTCCATGCGACTGATCTTGGACTCGGACGCGCGGATCGCGTACCCGGCGTCCTCGCGGGTGATGCCGCGCGCCTCGCGGAGCCGGCGCAGCTGGGAACCGAGGAGGATCCGGCGGACCATCGAGCCGCCGCCCGGCTGAACTGTGGTCATGCGGTCGAAACCTCCACCTAGGGCAAACAGCGCACAGTCTGCCATCAGTTGAGCGCTCACGGTGCCGATACTGACGGATGTTCCTATCAGTTCCGCACTCCACACACCAGGATGCACGTGCATTCGGCGCTTGCATATGCCAATAGTGCGACTGCACGTGAATCGACTCTTGCATCTGCAGTGAGCGCAGAGGACCATGGTGCACGTGCACCTGCACATCCCTGGCAATCCCGCGGGCTCCGCGTCGACCCCACGCGCGACTCCGTGCACCAGCCCGGCAGCGCCCCTCGCGCCACCGGGCGTTCGTGTGCGCGCGCGACTGGTCGAGGGGGCGGCCGTGCGGCCGAGCGAGTCGGAGGTGACCGGCATGACCCCGGCGGGTCCAGCCGTGTCCGCCCCCTTATGGGAGGAGCTCTTCATGAGCACCGGTACGGCTTTGGCAGTCGACCCCCATGTGGTCACCTGTACGCTCGCTCCTCGCTACGAAGCCGTCAGAACCGCGCGCGACTTCGCCCGGAGCGCCCTGCAGCGCTGGGGGCTGGGCGAGCTGTTCGACGACGTCGCGCTGGTGGCCTCGGAGCTGGTGACCAATGCCCTCCGGCACGCGATCGGCGCACGGCCCGACCCGGCCGGCGGCGCCCTGGGCGGCTACGACTGTCCCACCCAGGCGGCGGACGGCCGGCTGCCGATCCGAATAAGCCTGGTTCACCGCGCCCCGCAGGTGGTCTGCGCGGTGAGCGACCCCAGCAGCATCGGCCCGGTGGCACGGGAGGCGGACTTCGTGGCCGAGTCGGGCCGCGGGCTGCACCTGGTGGACTCGTTCAGCCGCTCCTGGGGCTGGCACCCGCTGGGCGGCGGCAAGGTGGTCTGGGCGCTCTTCGAGGCGGAGCAGTGCGCGACCCCCGAGGTCGGCGGACGGCACCGGCGCTCGGCCTAGCTCCGGACCGGGCAGGGCGGCGACAGTGGGCACGAGCGGCTTGAGCACAGGAGGCGCGGGCACGGGCGGCACACCCCTGCTCGACGGTCCCGGCCGGCGGCCAGGCCCGGCGTCAGCGCGGACATCAGGGCAGGCATCGGAGCGGACATCAAGCCGGGCGGCGGGGCAGGTGACCTGTTCGGTCGGGCCGTCCGTACTCGCGGCCGCACACGACCGGAAGAACGGCCCGGCGCGACGGCGCCCGTACCAGGGAATGGGCGCCGTCAGACACAGGCCGCCGCGGTGTCAGCACCCACGACGGCCCCCCGATGGTGAAGGCGACGGCCGGTCAGACCGCCAGGTGGTCGAACTCCCCGTCCTTGGCACCCAGCAGCAGCGCCGCGATCTCGGCCCGGGTGTAGATGAGCGCGGGACCGTCCGGGAAGCGCGAGTTGCGCATCGCCACGTCCCCTCCCGGCAGAGCGGCGAACTCGACGCAGTTGCCCTGAGAGTTGCTGTGCAGGCTCTTCTGCCAGACCACGTTCTCGAGGTCCGCAGCCGCCATCCCGTTGTACGGGTCGTTCGTGTCGTACCTGTCGTGCATAGAAATCTCCCGAAGAGCTCCGGAGTGGTCGTCCAGCGCGGCGCCCCCGGCACAGGCCGAACGACTGGACCGGCCCCGTACCGGCCCGGCATAACGCCTCACTTGACGTGATGATAGCTCCAGTGCACGTGCATCAGCACGGGACAGTGCAGGTGCACGGCCTCTTTAACGGATCGGCCGGAACTCTTCACCACCCGCCGCCCGGCAGCCCGTAAGCGGACATAGCCGACTGAATCGGCAAGTCGCCGATAACCGCCCGTAAGCGACCCCCCGCTGAATGTTGATCTTCCAGCGCCGGGAGTCGCGCCTCCGTGACCCTCCGTCAGACCCCTTTCGGCCTGTGAGACATCTCACGCCGGGAAGGCGCAACTCCCGCCCCGGCCGACCGCGTCGAAGGCGATACCGGCCACTGCGCGGGATTGGGTGCGTTATGTCCTGATTCGGCGTGGGTCACCGCCCTCGGAACGGCAGCCGACTGCGGGACCGGCGGAGCGATGTCCTACGATCTCCGCCATGAGCACCGCAGCCATCCCGGGCGCGCCACTGCCCGTCCGAACCCCAGGCTCCCGTGCGCGGGGGCGCCACCGCCGCCCCGAGCGCCCCGAGATTCCGGCCGGTTCCCCGGCCCTGGTGCTCGCCGTGCCCGCGACCGCCGGGCCCGAGTCCCGCTCCGTCGTCGAGGAACTGCTGTCGATCGTCCGCAGCGAGCAGAACGGCGTCCAGACCGCGGCCGGGTACCTCCCGGTCGGGGACGGCGACTTCGAGGGCACCGGGGACGAGCGCACCGTCGCCGAGCTGCTGGCCCAGGCCGCCGGGGCGGGCCTGCCCGCGCCGGTCGTGGTGCCGCTGGTTCCCGGCCCGCACGGTTTCCTGGCCGAACTCCACGCGCTCGCCGCCGAGTACGGCGCCCCCGTCACCGACGTGCTGGGCCCGCACCCGCTGCTGGCCGAGGCCGTCCACGTCCGCCTCTCCGAGGCCGGTCTGGCCCGCGCCGACCGCGCCCGGCTGTTCGCCATCGCGACCGCCGCGGACGGCGTGGTGCTCACCACCGTCGGCGGCGAGGAGGCCACCGCCGCCGCCGGGGTCACCGGGGTGCTGCTGGCCGCCCGGCTCGCCGTCCCGGTCGTCCCGGCCGCGCTGGACGTGCCCGGCTCGGTGGCCGCCGCCGTCGCGCACCTCAAGGAGACCGGCTCCCAGCGCCCCGCGCTGGCCCCGCTGGTGATCGGCCCGGAGGCCGACTCCGAGCTGCTCGCCACGGCCGCCGAGGAGACCGGCTGCCCGAGCGCCGCGCCGCTGGGCGCCTACCCGACGGTGGGCCAGCTGATCGCCTCCACCTACCTGGCCGCGCTGCCGGTCCCCGACCCCGGGGCGTACGCCGGGGAGAGCGGGGAGACCGCCGCCGAATAGCGCGGCCGTCCGACGACGCCAGGGCCCGGAACGGCTCCGTTCCGGGCCCTGCGGACGTCCGGACGGCTCAGGAGCGGCCGCCCACCCGGGTGGTGGGCGCGGCGGCGCCCCTGAGCCTGAGCGCGGGCGGCTGCACCGGCCGGGCCCGGGCGGCGAGCGCCGGCACCGGCCCGACGGCGGCGTTCCACTGCGGTTGCGCCGTACCGCCGCCGTCCGCCTTCCGCACCTGGAGCGCCCGGCCCGGCGCAGCACGATGCTCCTGGGCGGCGCCGACTCCGGGTCCATCCAGAGCTCGTTGCCGCCGAACTCGCAGTCCAGCACGGCCACATCGTCCGGTTTGCCGTCCGCGGCGGCGCGGAAGGCGACCCCGGCCTTCCGGTAGCCGGTGAACCGGCTGCGGCTGAACGTGACGGCCTCCCCGGCGAGTTCGTGCCCGGCGGCGTCGATCAGCAGCCCGTCGAAGAGGCTGCCCTTGTCCCGGCCGAGCGCGTGCGGGGCCACTCCCCCGGCGGCGTTGCCGTACAGCACGCTCGCGGTGTAGTCGAAGTCGTTGAGGTAGGCGCCGTGTTCGATGCCCCGGCCGCCGTTGTGGTAGGCCGCGAGCTCGGTGACCACATGGTGATGCCGGGCGTTCAGCCAGACGAAGATGCCGTCCTGCAGGTTGTTGTGGGCCAGGCAGCGCTGGAAGGTCCACACCCCCTCGCTGTTCTCCGGCCACTCGTGGCCGGAGGCGCCGGTGGCGCCCTGGACGCCGACGGCCACGCAGTCCACCGCCCGGCCGCCGGTGCCCGCGCCGAGGTTGAACCCCGTCAGGCGGTAGGCGCGCGGGTTGGGTTCGAGCCGGGTGCGGGAGGCCACGCAGGACTCGTGGACGATGTCGTCGGACGGGCGCTGCGGGGTACGGGTGTCCAACGGGCCGTCCCACCAGGAGGCGTCCTCCCAGGTGTCGTGGCTGACGCAGCTGCGGAAGGTGATGCCGTGACTGGCGTGCGGCACGAAGGCGTGGCTGCCCGCGTCGCGGACCACCACGCCCTCGACGACGGTGCCCCGGGTGGTGTCGCCGAGCATGTGGAAGTGCAGCCCGTACCGGCCGAGCACGGGCGCGGTGACGGGGACGGTGCCGTCCTGGCCCTTCCAGGTCTTCTCGGTGTCGGCGCGCGGACCCACCCAGCGCAGTGCGGCGTGCCATACGTCGGCGGGCCGGGAGCCGGTGACGTGGACGTGCGCGCGGCCCTTCACGGTGCCCTCGACCCGGACGCCGCGGGTCAGGTTGAGCAGTTCGGCGCCGACGGTGACGCCCCCTCCGGCGGTCACCCGGGGGTGGGCGTACTTCAGCGGGGAGTCCAGGGTGACGGTGGATCCGCTGACGGACCGGACGGTGACCAGGTCGTAGCGGGCGGAGAAGTCCTCGGCGTCGGGCGGGCCGGTCGGGGTGACGGCCAGTTCGTCGCCGGGCAGCCAGCCGGTGGGCTCGGCGGCCAGGCCGATGGAGGTGTCACCGGCCCGCAGCTCGCGGTCGGCGCGGACCCAGGCGGTCTTGGCCGCGCCGTCCAGCCGCAGGTAGCCGGCGCCGGTCACCCAGAGCCCGGTGTCGGTGTCGGTGTCGGTGTCGACCACCTTGGCGCCGTCGCCCTGGAAGCGCCGCTCGTCCACGGACGGGAAGCGGACGGTGTGCACGGCGGCGCCCTCGGGGGCGAGTGCCAGGGTGCCGCGGATCTCGACGTTGCCGTCCGAGGCGAGGGTGAGGGTGCGGTCGGCGGCGAAGGTGAGTGCGCCGGTCGGCTCGACCAGCAGCGAGCCCACGGTGGCATCGGTGTCGAGGAGCACCCGGTCGGCGATCCGGACGGCGCTCCGCGGGCCGGGTACCGCACCGCACCAGCCGGCCGGGTCGGACCAGCGGCGGCCGGCCAGGTCGACGGTCGGTGCGGCGGCGGGCCCGGCCCCGGAGGTGCCGACGGGCGGCGGGCCGGTGGTCCATGCCCGCGCCCTCGGCGGGGGCCGCGGCGGCGTCGGTGGGGCCGTCCGGGGCCCCGGGCATACCGGGCATGCCGGTGGCCGCGACGGGCTGCGTCCGCCCGGTCAGCGAGCGCCGCAGGATCTCCTCGCCGCCGACCGCGGCGAACACCTTGCCGACCGCCGGCCAGCGCAGCATCGTCCGGCGGCGTACGGGAGTTCGGGGCCGTTCGGACGATATGTCCACTCTGCGGCGTTTTGCCCGGCGGTGCACCCCCCGAGGCCTGACGGTCGGGCGCCCGGCGCGCGGGCCCTCGTCCTTGGCCATCACCGCGCAGCCCTCCCGCCGGACGGCCGCGTCGGTACTGACGTCCTGAAGCACAGGCAGTTGGGTCCGGCCGCAGGGGCGTTGCCGAAAATCGGTCATTTCTGATCATGGTGGACAGCCAATCAACCCCTCACCCGTAAACCGTGACGGGCATCACACATGTTTGCGGTTTGAACGGGAGTCTGCTTAACGTGCTCCCCGTTCGTGGCTACACGAACCCAGCCCATCCGCAACGCCGAGTCCTGCCGTCGGTTGTGCTGGCAGCGCAGAAACGCACCACGGCAGGAGCGGGGGACCCACAGGTAAGTCGCCCCGGACCGGTTCCCGAAACCGGTTCAGGGCTAGGGGTGAAGCCGCGCCACGGCGCGGCCGGGCAACTCCAGCCCGAATCCGACAGCTCACCTCGCAGGCGTGGGAGAGGATCGCGTCTTCATGCTGCCCGTCAACGGCACCAGTCTGCCCCGTCGCGCCCGCCGCCTGATCGCCGCCGTCGGCGTCGCGGGTGTCGGCCTGACCGTCCCGTGCCTCACCACCGGCACCGCCTCCGCCGCCCCGGTCGCCACCTGGGACAAGGTCGCCCAGTGCGAGAGCGGTGGCAACTGGGCCATCAACACCGGCAACGGCTTCTACGGCGGCCTGCAGTTCACCTCCAGCACCTGGGCCGCCTTCGGCGGTACCGCGTACGCCCCGCAGGCCCACCAGGCCACCAAGGCCCAGCAGATCGCGGTCGCCGAGAAGGTCCTCGCCTCGCAGGGCCCCGGCGCCTGGCCCGTCTGCTCCGTCAAGGCCGGCCTGACCAAGGGCGGCACCCTGGCCGCCGTCGACACCTCGGCCGCCGCGAAGCCGGCCGCCACCAAGCCGGCCGCCCCGGCCGCCACCCCCGCGCCGAAGCCCGCCCCGCAGGCCCCCGCGCAGACCCCGGCCCCGGCGAAGAGCCAGGCCCCCGCCGACTCCGCCCAGGCCAAGGGCGGCAGCCAGGCCCAGCCGACCGACTACACCGTCATCGCGGGCGACTGGCTCTCCTCCATCGCCGACAAGAACAACGTCCAGGGCGGCTGGGAGCGGCTGTACGAGCTGAACCGCGGCACCCTGACCCAGGGTCCGCACGTCATCTACCCAGGCCAGCAGCTCGCCCTGGGCAAGGGCGGCCAGGCCCAGCAGTCCGGCCAGGGCGCCACCGGCGCCTCCACCGGCAAGCCGGCCGCGCAGACCCCGGCCCAGACCCCGGCCGCGCAGGCCCCCGCCGCCAAGCCCGCCGCCAAGCCGGTCGCCAAGCCCGCCGCCCCGGCGCAGACCCAGGCCCCGGCGCAGACCGCCACCGGCAGCATGGCCGCCGCCGTCTCCTTCGCCCAGTCGAAGGTCGGTCAGGCCTACATCTACGGCGGCACCGGCAACGGCGGCTGGGACTGCTCCGGTCTGACCCAGGCCGCGCTGCGCGCCGCGGGCGTCTCCGTCCCGCGCGTCGCCGCCGACCAGGCCGCCGCCAGCACCCACGTCTCGCTGGACAGCCTGCTCCCGGGCGACCTGCTGTTCTGGTCCAACAACGGCAAGGACTCCGGCGTCTACCACGTCGCGATCTACATCGGCGGCGGGAAGTACGTCGAGGCCGCCAACCCGAGCTCGGGCGTGCGGACCCAGACCGTCGCCAACTGGGCCCCGGACTTCGCCGGCCGGGTCTGACCCGCCGGGCGTGCCCGGCACGCCCCCGACCCCGAGGCCCCCGGGGAGAGTCTGGTCGCTCTCCCCGGGGGCCTCGGCCTGTCTCCCCCGGCCGTCGCGCACCGGCCGGGTACCGGCGGGGCCACCGGTGGTCAACGCGGGCGCCGGCAGGGCATGCTGCTGCTCCGTACCCGAGGAGGAGTCACATGGCCCAGGTCACCGTCACGCTCGACGCCGATCTCGCCATCGACGCGATGACGCTCTCCGGCACCACGAACCCGCAGGACGCCGTCGAACTGGTCCCGCGCGACCACCTCGCCCGGGGCCGGCGCACCGGGACCCGGACCGGCGACGCCGCCGACGGACAGCGGGTGAACCAGGAGCGCCCCACCGTCCAGGAGGGCTGAGCGCGGCACGGCCGGGGCCCCCGGGGAGCGTTCGCTCCCCGGGGGCCCCGGCACCGGTTCACCGCGGGCAGGCCCCGGTGGAGCCGCGCATCACCAGCTCCGGCTGGAACATGAACTCCCCGCGCTGGGCGGCGTTCGCACCGACCTCCTCCAGCAGGGCGTCGACGGCGGCGGTGGCCATCGCCTCGACCGGCTGGCGGATGGTGGTGAGCGGCGGCTCGGTGAAGGCGATCAGCGGCGAGTCGTCGAAGCCGACCACCGAGACGTCCTGCGGGACGGCCAGGCCCCGCTGACGCACCGCTCGGATCGCGCCGAGCGCCATCATGTCGCTGCCGCAGACGATCGCCGTGCAGCCCTTGTCGAGCAGCGCGCCGGCCGCCGCGTGCCCGCCCTCCACGCTGAACAGCGTGTGGTGGACGAGGTCCTCGGCCTCCTCCTGGGTCTTGCCGAGCACCGCCCGCATGGCCGCCGTGAAGCCCTCGATCTTGCGCAGCACCGGTACGTACCGCCGCTGCCCGACCGCCAGGCCGATCCGTTCGTGGCCGAGTTCGGCCAGGTGCTGGACGGCCATCCACATCGCGGCCCGGTCGTCCGGCGAGATGAACGGCGCGTCGATCTTCTCGCTGTAGCCGTTGATCAGCACGAACGGCACCTGCCGGCCGGCCAGCCGGGCGTACCGGTCGTGGTCGGCGGTGGTGTCGGCGTGCAGGCCGGAGACGAAGACGATGCCCGCCACGCCCCGGTCGACCAGCATCTCGACCAGTTCGTCCTCGGTCGAGCCGCCGGGCGTCTGGGTGCAGAGCACCGGCGTGTAGCCGTGCCGGCTCAGCACCTGCTCGATTACCTGGGCCAGCGCGGGGAAGATCGGGTTGCTCAGCTCCGGGGTGATCAGCCCGATCAGTCCGGCGCTGCGCTGGCGCAGGCGGGTCGGCCGCTCGTAGCCGAGCACGTCCAGCGCCGCCAGCACGGTCTGCCGGGTGGCGGCGGAGACGTTCGCCTTGCCGTTGAGTACGCGGGAGACGGTGGCTTCGCTGACCCCCGCCTGCGCCGCGATGTCTGAGAGTCGCGCCGTAGTCACGGTCCCAGAGCCTATTGCAACCACGTCAGACCGCCCACCAGCCGGTGCTGTCCGGGGCCAGCACGGTCTCGCCGCCGTCCACCTCCAGGTCGGCGGAGGCGAGCAGCAGCCGGCCGGGCACGGCTATCCGGACCGGCTGGTCGGTGGTGTTCACCGTGCACACGAACGAGCCGCGGCGGAACGTCAGGGTGCCCTCGGGGCCGTCCAGCCACTCGACCTCGGTGCCGGCGCCCAGCCCGGGCTGCGCACGCCGGACGGCCAGCGCACTGCGGTACAGCTCCAGGGTGGACGTCGGGTCACCGGTCTGCGCCTCGACGCTGAGCGCGGCCCACTCGGCGGGCTGGGGCAGCCAGCTCGGGCCGCCGGCGGTCGGGCCGAAGCCGTACGGGGCCTCGGTGCCGGACCACGGGATCGGCACCCGGCAGCCGTCGCGGTAGCCGTCCTGGCCCGCCTGACGGAAGAACGACGGGTCCTGGCGGACCTCGTCGGGCAGGTCGGTGACGTCCGGCAGGCCGAGCTCCTCACCCTGGTAGATGTACGCGGAGCCGGGCAGCGCGAGCATCAGCAGGGTGGCGGCACGGGCGCGGCGCAGGCCGAGGCCGCGGTCGCCGGCGGTGCGGATCTGGGTGCCCAGGCCCGGCGGGTTGGCGAAGCGGGTGGCGTGCCGGGTGACGTCGTGGTTGGAGAGCACCCAGGTGGTGGGGGCCTCCACCGGGCGCATCGAGTCGAGCGAGAGGTCGATCACCTCGCGCAGCTCGGCGGCGTCCCAGGAGGTGCCCAGGTACTGGAAGTTGAAGGCCTGGTGCAGTTCGTCGGGGCGGACGTAGTTGGCGGTGCGCTGGACGGTCGGGGTCCAGGCCTCGGCGACGCCGATCCGCTCGCCCGGGTACTCGTCCAGGATGGTCCGCCAGCTGCGGTAGATCTCGTGCACGCCGTCCTGGTCGAAGAACGGCATGACGTCGTTGCCGAGCAGCTTGAGCTGGTCGGCGCCGCCGAGGTCGGGCAGGCCGGGGGCCTTGACCAGGCCGTGGGCGACGTCGATCCGGAAGCCGTCGACGCCCATGTCCAGCCAGAACCGCAGGATCGAGCGGAACTCGTCGGCGACGGCCGTGTTCTCCCAGTTGAAGTCGGGCTGCTCGGGGGCGAACAGGTGCAGGTACCAGTCGCCCGGGGTGCCGTCCGGGTTCTCCGAGCGGGTCCAGGCCGGGCCGCCGAAGATGGACTCCCAGTCGTTGGGCGGCAGTTCGCCGTTCTCTCCCTTGCCCGGACGGAAGTGGTAGCGCTCGCGCAGCGGCGAGGCGGGGCCGTCGCGCAGCGCCCGCTGGAACCACTCGTGCTGGTCGGAGGAGTGGTTGGGGACGAGGTCCACGATGATCCGCAGGCCCAGCTCGTGGGCGTCGCGGATCAGCGCGTCGGCGTCCAGCAGGGTGCCGAACATCGGGTCCACCGCGCGGTAGTCGGCCACGTCGTAGCCGGCGTCGGCCTGCGGCGAGGCGTAGAACGGCGAGAGCCAGACCGCGTCCACGCCGAGGTCGCGCAGGTAGGGCAGGCGGCTGCGGATGCCGGGCAGGTCGCCCATGCCGTCGCCGTTGGAGTCGGCGAAGCTGCGCGGGTACACCTGGTAGATGACCGCGTCCCGCCACCAGTCTCTGGACGCGCCGGTGCTCGCCTCGTGAGCGGTGGCGTCGGCGGCGGGCCGGGAGGTGTCGGCCAGGTTCTGGGTCATGGACGGTATCCCTTGGGGACTAGGCGGTGGATACGGCAGCGGTCAGGACTTGGAGGCGCCGGCCGTGAGACCGGTGACCAGGTGACGCTGCACCAGGTAGAAGAGGGCCGAGGAGGGGATCGCGATCAGGACCGCGGTCGCCGCCATCAGGTTCCACTGGGCGTCGTGCTCGCTGACGAAGGTCTGCAGGCCGACGGCGAGGGTGTACTTGTCGGAGCTGAGCATGAAGGTGGAGGCGAAGGCCACCTCGGCCCAGGCGGTCAGGAAGGAGTAGAACGCCGCCACCGCCAGGCCCGGCCGGGCGAGCGGCAGCACCAGCCGCCAGAAGGTGCCGAACGGGCTGAGCCCGTCGACCCGCCCGGCCTCGTCGATCTCCACCGGGATGGTGTCGAAGTAGCCCTTGAGCAGCCAGGCGCAGTACGGGACGGTGGTGGTCGAGTAGACCAGGATCAGTCCGAGGTAGCTGTCCAGCAGGCCGAGGTCGGAGAGGATCGTGTACATCGGCACGATCAGCACCGCGATCGGGAACATCTGGGTGACCAGCAGCGACCACATCAGCGGCTTGTGGCCGGGGAAGCGCATCCGGGAGACGGCGTAGCCGGTGGTGGCGGCGATCAGCACGCCGAAGACCGTGGTGACCCCGGAGACCAGGAACGCGTTGCCGAACCAGGTGAAGAAGTCGGTGTCGAACAGCACCGTGTGGTAGTTCGACAGCGTCATCTTGTCGAAGATCTCGCCGGGGTGGAGGTAGTCCGTCTTGTCGGGGCCGAGCGAGACGTAGAGGATCCACGCCACCGGGAAGAGCGCGATCAGGCTGGCCAGGATCAGCGTGCCGTGCGACAGCGTCTTGACCAGCGGGCTCGCCTCGCCGCGGCGGCGGACCCGGGCCGGCTTGGCGGCCGGGGCGGCCGCGCCCGCGGTGCGGACGGTGGGTCGGTCGGTGGTGGTGCTCATCGGGGGTACCTGCCTTCGTGGTCGCTGGGGTTGCGGGGCGTCAGCCGTTGGCCTGCTCGTTGCGGGCGAGCCAGCGCCGGTAGAAGGCGGTGAAGACGATCAGGATGGAGAGCAGGATCACGCCGTAGGCGGCGGACTGCGCGTAGTCCCGGGGCTGCTGGCCGAAGCCGAGGCGGTAGGCCCAGGTGACGAGCAGCTGGGCGTCGGGCGCTCCGCTGGTGCCGAACAGCAGGAAGATGACCGCGAACTGGTTGAACGTCCAGATCACGCCGAGCAGGACGACGGTGGAGGAGACGGTGCGCAGCCCGGGCAGGGTGACGTACCGGAAGCGCTGCCAGGGGGTGGCGCCGTCCATCTCGGCGGCCTCGTACAGCTCGGCCGGGATCGACTGCAGGCCGCCGAGCAGCGAGATCATCATGAACGGCACGCCGACCCAGGTGTTGACCAGGATCGCGGCGGCCTTCTGTGCCAGCGGGTCGTCCAGCCAGCCGGGTTCGGGCAGGTGCAGGGAGGAGAGCAGCCCGTTGACGGCGCCGCCGTCGGCGAGCATCAGCCGCCAGGAGAAGACGGTGACGAAGGTCGGCACGGCCCACGGCAGGATGAGCAGCATCCGGTAGACGGCGCGGCCGCGCAGCTTCTGGTTGAGCAGCAGGGCCAGGCCCAGGCCGATGGTGTAGTGCAGGAAGACGCAGAGCGCCGTCCAGGTGATGGTCCAGACGAAGTGCGACCAGAAGCGGTCGTACGAGCCGGGGCCCCAGAGGATGTCGGCGTAGTTGTCGAAGCCGACGAACTTGTAGCTGGCCGGGATCTCGTTGACGCCGATCTTGCGGGCGGCGTTGAGGCTGTTGGCGTCGGTGAGGGTGAGCCAGATGCCCTCGGCGAGCGGGTAGAGCACCAGCACGCCGAGCACCAGCACCACCGGCGTGATCATCGCGTAGGCGTACCAGTGCTTGGCGTAGGAGCGCTTGAGCCGCTCCATCGGGCCCGGACGCGAATCGCGCTCCCGGCTGCCCTTGCCGGTGGCGCCCTGCACGGCGACTGACATCGATTGACACCTTCTCAGGAGGTCCGCCGCCCGCTTCGGCGACTGCTGGTACGGAGCTGGCCGTCCGGCCCGCCGGGAGGGAGCGCGGCGGGCCGGACGACGGGGGCTTGTCGGGGAAGCCCCCGGACTACTTGTTGGCGAAGCCCGGGAGGAGCTTGGCGTAGTCGGTGGCGACGGTGTTCAGGCCGTCCTGGGTGCCGGTGCCCTGGGCCACCTTGCCGAGGTTGGTACCGAGCGAGGCGAACAGCGAGCTGTACTCGGGCAGTTCGGGGCGCGGCTTGGCGCTGCCGAGCACGGTCTGGAAGCCCGCGATGCCGGGGTCGGCCTTGACCTCGGGGGTGAAGGCGTCGGCGCGGGTCGGCAGGGTGGAGTTCTTCTGCGCGATGAACGCCTGGCTCTCGGCGGAGGTCATGAAGGCGGCGAACTTCTCGGCGGCGGCCTTGTGGGCCTGGTCGGCGCCGGCGTAGACGGAGATGTTGTGGCCGCCGGTGGGGGCGCCGGCCTTGCCGGCGGAGCCGGCCGGGACGGGGGCGATGCCGAGGTTGGTCTTGTCGGCGAACGCGGAGCCCTTGTAGATGTTGGTGATCTCCCAGGGGCCCTGGATGATGGCCGCGACCTTGCCGCTGTTGAAGGCGTCCATCATGTGCGCGTAGGCGTCGGTGGTGACGTCGGCCTTGACGGTGCCGGGCGAGGTGAACAGCGACTTGTAGGTCTCGATGCCCTTGACGGCCTCGGGCGACGCGACGGTGATCTTCTTGGTGGCGGCGTCGACGGTGTCGGTGCCCTCGCCGAACAGGAACGGCATCGCGTAGTAGCCGTCGGCGGCCTTCAGCCAGAAGCCGTCCACGCCGGCCTTCTCCTTGACGGCGGCGGCGGCGGTCTTCAGCTCGTCCCAGGTCTTGGGGGCCTCGGTGATACCGGCCTTGGTGAACAGCTCCTTGTTGTAGAGCAGGCCCAGGGTGTCGGTGACCAGCGGGACGCCGTAGATCTTGCCCTCGTACTTGGCCTGCTGGACCAGGCTGGGCTGGAAGGCGGCGGAGTCGGCGGCGGCCGGGGTGCCGTCCAGCGGCTCCAGGTAGCCGGCCTTGGCGAAGGCGGCGGTCCAGCCGACCTCGGAGCGGAACACGTCCGGAGCGCCCTTGGCCCCCATGGCGGTCTGGAGCTTGTTCTGCGCCTGGTCGAACGGCACGTTGACGAAGTCGACCTTGACGGTCGGGTTGGCGGCCTCGAACTTCTTGACGAGTTCCTGGTAGTTCGGCGCCTCGTTGGTGGCGTTCGACGTGTCCCAGTAGGTGAGGGTGACCGGCCCGTCGGCCTTGCCGTTCGAGCTGGAGCCGCTGCTGCCACAGGCAGCCATCGAGACCGCGAGGGCCACAACGAGGGCAGAGGCCGCGATGCCACGCCGCATGAGAACTCCTTGGGAGGGTGGGGGTGCCCGAGATAGTGGGAGGCAGGCGCATAATGGCTGCCTCGCCGCGACCGCACCGTTGCTGCCGTCGGGCTCGGAAGGAAGTTAACAGCGGCGCAATCGCCACGGAAAGACCTTGCAGCAAGTTTCTGCAAGAAATGCCGATCGTTACATCCACGTGTCCTCGACGTTGCCACCCGGTGGTTGACAGTGGACGAATCATCAGCGTTCGCCCGTTTCGTCCGGCTCCGTACCGTGCCCGGACCGGCTCCGCCCCCACCCGCCTGAACCGCGGAGCGCCGCTTGCAGCAGACTGACGGCATGCGAATCAGAGCCGCGAAGAGGGACGAACTGCCGCTGCTGTGCGAGCTGGAACGGGCCGCCGGGGCGCCGTTCGCCGCGATCGGGATGCCGGAGATCGCCGAGGACGAACCGCCCGCGCCCGAGGAGCTCGCCCACTACCTGGACGGGGGCGTCGCCCTGGTGGCCCTGGAGGAGGACGGCGGCGCGCCCGTCGGCTATCTGCTGGCCGAGCCGGTGGACGGCGCGCTGCACATCGAACAGGTCTCCGTCCACCCCGGCCACGCCCGCCAGGGGATCGGCCGGGCGCTGATCGAGCACCTCGCGGCCACCACCGACGCGCCCGCGCTCACCCTCACCACCTTCGCCGACGTCCCCTGGAACGCCCCCTACTACGCCCGTTGCGGCTTCCGGCCGCTCGCCGACGCCGAGGTCACCCCCGGCCTGCGGGAGATCCGGCGCAAGGAGGCCGAGCACGGTCTGGACCGCTGGCCCAGGCTCTGCATGCGCCGGGAACCGCCCCGCGGCTGACCGGTCAGGCGACGCCCAGGCGCAGCACGGTGGTGGAGCGGAACTCCTCCCCCGGCCGCAGCTCGGTGCTGGGGAAGGCCGGGTGGTGCGGGGAGTCCGGGAAGTGCTGGGTCTCCAGCGCGATCCCGGCGAACGGCCCGTACGGGACACCGCTCGCGCCGGTCACCGCGCCCTGGAACGTGTTGGCGGTGTAGACCTGGATGCCCGGCTCGGTGGTCAGCACCTCCAGGGTGCGGCCGCTGGCCGGGTCCTCCAGCAGCGCGGCCCGGGCCGGGGTGCCGTCGGCCGGACGCGGCCGCAGCACCCAGTTGTGGTCGTAGCCGCCCGGGCCGGCCAGCTGGGGGTGCTCGTCGTGCACGGACTTGCCGATCGGCCGGGCCGCGGTGAAGTCGAACGGGGTGCCGGCCACCGGCTCGGTCCGCCCGTACGGGATCTGCCGCGCGTCGGCCGGGGTGTACTCCTCGGCGTCGAGGGTGAGCAGGTGGCCGAGGATGTCTCCGCTGCCTTCGCCCGAAAGATTGAAGTACGCGTGATTGGTCAGGTTGACGACGGTCGGCCTGGTGGTGACGGCCCGGTAGGCGATGACCAGTTCGCCGGCCGGGTCGAGGGTGTAGTCGACGGTGACATCGAGCGCGCCGGGGAAGCCCTGGTCGCCGTCCGGACTGTGCAGCCGCAGCCGCACGCCTGCGGGCAGTTGCCCGGCCTCCCAGATCCGGTGCGCGAAGCCGTCCGGGCCGCCGTGGATGGTGACGCCGCCACCGGTGGGGGCGAGCGGGTACTCCTCGCCGTCGATGGTGAACCCGCAGCGGTCGATCCGGTTGGCGTACCGGCCGACGACGGTGCCGTAGTGCCGGGCCGGGCCGAGGATCTCGCTCAGCCGGTCGGTGGAGAGCAGGAGTTGCGCGGGCCGGCCGGCCCGGTCGGGGGCGGTCAGGGTGTGCAGGGTGGCACCGAGGGTGAGCACGCTCGCCTCGTACGGGCCGGCGCGCAGCGTCCAGCGCTCGATCGCGGCACCCGCGCCCGAGGCCTCGAAGGGTTCGCGCCGCACGCTGGTCGCCTGCGGCCCGTTCGCCGGGGGCGTCGCCATGGCCTGCTCCTCACTGGTGGGCCACGGCGCACCGCGGCCACCTGGTTCCGGGTCCGTCCGGGGCCGCTGTGGCGGGCCCGGTGTGCGTCAGCCTAGCCAGAGCAGTGGGGGCGGGGGCGGTACGGCCGTCCTGCGCGCCGCCCCCGCGCCCCCGCGCGCTACCGCCGACCGCTGTCGGACCAGTCGGAGCCGCCGCGCTGCTCGGGCGGCAGGCCGAGGGCCGAGGCGAGGCCGTCCGGGCCGCTGCCCGCCTTGCGGTAGACGGCCGCCAGCCGACGGTTGACCAGGCTGAGCTGGACGCCCAGTTCCTCGGCGATCCGCTGCGGCGGCACGCCCCGGACGGCGAGCCGGGCGACGTCCCACTCGGGCTGGCTGAGCGTCTCGCGGAAGTCGCCCAGCCGGTTGGGCCGCAGGCCGTAGTTGGCCAGCTCGCGGCGGGCCTGGTCGACCAGGCCGTCGGCGGCGCAGTGCTGGGCCAGCTCGATGCCCTGGTACAGGTACTCCTGGGCGTCCTCCAGCCGGCCGACCCGGCGCAGTGCGGCGCCGAGGTCGACCAGGGCGACGGCGTGTTCGTACCCGGCGGGCGACTGGCCGAGGTGCGTGACGGCCTGTTCCAGCAGCTCCACCGCCTGCTGGCCGTCCTCGATCTGGGCGTGCAGCCGCAGCGCGGTGCCGATCGCCGAGGCGGTGCCGAAGGCCTGGGCGTCCTGGACGGCCCGCTGGGCCAGGTCGCGGGAGCGCTCGGGCTCGTCCGGGGCGATCGCGATGGCGAGGTGGCTGGCCCAGGGCGCCCACACGGTGTTGTGCCAGCCGCGCGCCTGCAACTGGGCACCGGCCTCGGTGAGCGCGGCGGCGGCCCCGGCGGGCCGGTCCACGGCGAGCAGCAGCTTGCCGTACAGCGAGGGCGCGTCCGGCAGCACCATGGCGTTGGCGTGGTACGGCGGGTTGAAGCCGAAGCCGATCGCGAGGTCCCAGGCCTCGCGGGTGCGGCCGCGGGCGAGCAGGGTGTCCACCAGCACGCCGACGGCGTCCCAGGCGAGCGGCAGCTTGGGGCCGATCCGCTCGGAGAGCCGCAGGGCGCGGCGGAGGAAGTCCTCGGCCTCGGCGAGCAGTCCGCGGCGGAACCGGGCCAGGCCCATCAGGAAGTAGGCGAAGCCCCGGTGGGCGCCGCTCCATCCGGCGATCTCGAACTGGACGATGGCGTCCGCGAACAGCCGCTCGGCCTGGGCGATGCGGTCGTTGTAGGTGTACGTGAGGCCCAGCATGGAGGGCAGTTCGAAGCCCCAGGTGTTGTCGGTCCAGCCGAGGCCCTTGGGCAGCCGGCCGTGGTCGAGCACGTCGTCGGCGTGCCGCAGGGCCTCGGCGGAGGCCTGCCCGCGCAGGGTGAGGTCCCAGGCGCGCATCGCGAGCACGGCCCGGTCGGCGGCCTCGCGGCCGGTGAGGCTGCGGCAGAGCTCGCCGAGGCGTTCGGAGCGGGCGGGCCCGTTCTCCTCGGACTTGCGGAAGGCGTGCCACATGAACGAGGCGGCTTCCAGCCGGAGCCGGCCCGCCGGGTCGCCGGTGGTCTTCTCGGCCTCCTCCTGGCAGACCACCGCGGCCTGGCCGAGCTCGCCGCTGTGGGCGAGGACCTCGGAGAGCCGGAAGGTGGCGTCCACCCGCAGGGAGGGGCGCAGCGGTCCCTCCTCCGGGTCAAGGGCGAGCCGCAGCTGGTTGACGGTGGCGACCGGGTCGGTGAGCAGCGCGGAGCAGCCGAGTTCGTACAGCACCTCGGCGCGGTCCTCGTCGTCCGGCGGTTCGGCGATGGCGCGGTGGAGACAGCGCTGGGCGGCCTCGGGGGCGCCGATCAGCAGGTGTTCGGCGGCGGCCCGGCGCAGTTTGCGGACGGTGCGGTCGTCGCCCTCGCCGGGGAAGGTCTCCACCAGGTGGCGGGAGGCGGCGAGGAGGCCGAGCCCGGCGTTCTCGATCTCGGCGGCGGCGACCCCGTGCATGCCGGTGCGGGTGGACTCCGGCATGGTGTTGTAGATGGAGCTCCCGATCAGCGGGTGGACGAACTCCAGGTTCCCGTTGGGGGTCTGGGTGAGGACCCGCTGCTTGCGCAGCTGCTTGATGGACTCGCGGGCGCCCTCGGCGCTCTGGGTGGAGATCCGGGCGGCGAGGTCGGGCCGGATGTCGGTGCCGAGCATCGCGGCGGCCCAGGCGAACCGCAGGGTGGTGGCACCGAGCCGCTCCAGCCAGCCCTTGAGGGTCATTCCGGTGGCGTCGACGGCGAGTTCGCGCAGTTGGAGGGAGTTCTCCTCGACCGGGTCGAGTGCCTGGTCCCGGACCTGGTCGAGCAGGGCGACGGCCTCGTAGGGATTACCGTTGACGACGTTCCAGAACTCGTAGCAGAAGGCGTCCTCCGCCGTGTCGCCGAGTTCGGCGCGGATGATGTCGGTGACGGAGACCAGGGAGAGCCGGTTCAGCTCATGCCGACGGGTGGCGAGTTCGATGACGGCGGTACGGTGCTGGTGGGCCTCGCTCTGCCAGTCCACGATGTCGTCGCGGTAGGCGAAGACCAGCAGGACCGGCAGTTCGCGGGCGCGTACCGCGAACTGGGTCAGCCAGCCGAGGGATTCGAGGTCGGCCCAGTGCAGGTCGTCGACGATCATCACCAACGGGGCTCGCCGGGGCGCCAGCTGGGTCAGGACGTAGTCGAGTCCGTCGCGCACGCCCTGCGGGTCGAGGCGACGGGCCCCGACCTTGGGCTGCTTGAGGCCCATGGCCGGTCCGACGACCTCCTCCCAGGTGCCCATGACCTGCCGGAACTCGGCGGGCGGGAGGCTGCTGAGGACGGGCTGGAGCAGCTGGCGCAGGACGTGGTAGGGCTCGTTGAACTGGCGCTCGCCGCCCCGGGCGAACAGCACGGTGGCGCCGTCGCGGAGCTTGGCGATCCGGCGGACCTCGTGCAGCAGGCTGGTCTTGCCGATGCCGGGCCGGCCGGAGAAGGTCAGCAGCTCGCCGATCTCGGTGCCGCCGGCGGCGAACTCGCGGCAGAGCTTGTCCACGGCGGTCTCCGCCGAGCGGAGTTCCGAGTCCCGGTCACGCAGTCTGATCCGGTGTGTCGCGGCGTCCCCCTCCCGGCTGGTGCCGCCCACCGCCCGATATTCGTGTCCCTGCTCGGTCACCGTCGCGCCTCCGCCTCGCCGTTCCCTGCTCGTGGAGCCGAGATTAGCGCCGCCGAGGGCATGCCGCGCGGCATTCACCCTGGCGGGGGCGGAGATTGAGGGTTCGGGCCGTCGACCCAGGGCAATTGCCCTATATCCCTAACGTCGGATCATTGCATCGGATACTCTACGGCCCGCGAGGCTGAGTTGATCTTGTCATGCAAGCCTCCGGCTGTCGAGGCGCCGCCTCAACTCCCCCACGACCACTGCTCGCACCAGAAGTGCCCCCACCCTTCGCTGCACCGGGAGTCCGATGTCTGACGACACATCACTTCAGATTCCGTTCCCGCACCGCCGCAGTCTCCACGGACCGTACGCCGCCGCACTGCACCGCGACTGGCTGACCCGCCACCCGCTGCTCCCCGACCCCGGCCACCCCTCCTACGCGCACTGGGAGGTGGTCGAGCTCGCCGCGCTCGGCTACCCTGACGCCGACCCGGACGAACTCGCCCTGGCCGCCGACCTGATGGGCTTCTACTTCCTCTTCGACGACCAGTTCGACGGACCGATCGGCCGCCGCCCCACCGAGGTGACCCCGATCTGCGAGCGGCTGGTCGCCGTCCTGCACGGCGCCCGCCCGAACGCCGCCTCCCCCGTGGAGACGGCCTTCGCGGACCTCTGGGACCGCAGCGTGAGCGGCATGCCCGCCCGCTGGCAGGCCCGCGCCGCCTACAACTGGGAGTGGTACCTGGCCAGCCACCCGGCCGAGGCCGCCGGGCGGATCTCCGAGCGCCCCCCGGACCGGGACGGCTACCTGGTACTCAGGCGGGGCACCGCCGCGATGGAGACGATCTTCGACATGGTGGAGCGCCTCGGGCGTTTCGAGGTGCCCGCCGCCATCCTCCACCACCCGGTCCTGCGCCAACTGCGCCAACTGGCCGCCGACATCCCCTCGCTGAGCAACGACGTCCGGTCCTTCCCGCTGGAGGCGCCGCGCGGCGACGTCAACAACCTGGTGATGATCGAGCAGCGGGAGCGCCGCTGCTCGGCCGAGGAGGCGTGCGCGGTGGTGATGGCGGAGGCCCAGCTCATGGTCGGGCGCTGCCACCACCTGCACGGTCAACTCCCCGCCGTCTACCGGGAGCTGGGCCTGGCGAGGGTGGAGCGGATCATCGCCCAGCGGTACGCGGACGGGCTGCTCACCTGGCTGGCCGGCTACCTCGACTGGGAGGCCCGCACCGGCCGCTACCAGACGGCCTGACCGGCCCGCGGCGCCCCACCCGGCCCGGATCCCGCCACTCTGCGTGGAGCCGACCCGCACGGCCCGTAGCCGCGCCCGCCGTCCCCGGCTATCGTGATCGGCGGCGGGTGCCCCGGCGGGACGCCCGGTCCATGTGTGTCCGTACCCTCCGCCGGGCCGCCCGGTTCGCGGCCCGGCGCGCCGCCCCTCCGTGCGCCGGGGCGGCGCCCGACATCGCGAGGAGACACCCGAGCATGACGGTCTACCAGCCCCCGGGACAGCCCGGCAGCATCATCGCCTACCGCCCCCGCTACGAGCACTGGATCGGCGGCCGGTGGACGCCGCCGGTCCGCGGCGAGTACTTCGAGAACCCGAGCCCGGTCACCGGCGAGATCTTCACCGAGGTCGCCCGCGGCACCGCCGAGGACATCGAGGCCGCGCTCGACGCCGCCCACGCCGCCGCCCCGTCCTGGGGCCGCACCCCGCCCGCCGAACGCGCCCAGGTCCTGCTGCGGATCGCCGACCGGATGGCCGAGCACCTGGAGGCACTGGCGGTCGCGGAGAGCTGGGAGAACGGCAAGCCGGTGCGCGAGACGCTGGCCGCCGACCTGCCTCTCGCCGTCGACCACCTGCGCTACTTCGCCGGTGCGCTGCGCGCCCAGGAGGGCGGCCTCTCCCAGCTGGACGAGGACACCGTGGCGTACCACTTCCACGAGCCGCTGGGCGTGGTCGGCCAGATCATCCCGTGGAACTTCCCGATCCTGATGGCCGTCTGGAAGCTCGCCCCCGCGCTGGCGGCGGGCAACGCGGTGGTGCTCAAGCCCGCCGAGCAGACCCCGGCGTCCGTGCTGCTGCTGGCCGAACTGACCGCCGACCTGCTGCCGCCCGGCGTCCTCAACGTGGTCAACGGCTACGGCCTGGAGGCCGGCCGGCCGCTGGCGTCCAGCAACCGCATCCGCAAGATCGCCTTCACCGGCGAGACCACCACCGGCCGGCTGATCTCCCAGTACGCCAGCGGCAACCTGATCCCCGTCTCGCTGGAGCTCGGCGGCAAGAGCCCCAACCTGTTCTTCGCCGACGTCGCCACCGAGCAGGACGCCTTCTACGACAAGTCGCTGGAGGGCTTCGCGATGTTCGCCCTCAACCAGGGCGAGGTGTGCACCTGCCCGAGCCGGGCGCTGATCCAGGCCTCGGTGTACGACCGGCTGCTCGCCGACGGTCTGGACCGGGTGCGCTCGATGCGCCAGGGCAACCCGCTGGACACCGAGACCCAGGTCGGCGCCCAGGCCAGCGACGACCAGCTGAAGAAGATCCTCTCCTACATCGAGATCGGTCAGGCCGAGGGTGCCAAGGTGCTGGCCGGCGGCGAACGGGCCGACCTCGGCGGCGCGCTGTCCGGCGGGTACTACGTGACGCCCACCGTGTTCGAGGGCGTCAACGGCATGCGGGTCTTCCAGGAGGAGATCTTCGGTCCGGTGCTCGCCGTCACCCGTTTCGAGGACTTCGACGACGCGATCACCCTTGCCAACGACACCCTCTACGGGCTCGGCGCGGGCGTCTGGACCCGGGACAGCAACACCGCGTACCGGGCCGGGCGGGCCATCCAGGCCGGGCGGGTGTGGACCAACTGCTACCACGCCTACCCCGCACACGCGGCGTTCGGCGGCTACAAGAACTCCGGCATCGGGCGGGAGAACCACAAGGCGGTGCTGGAGCACTACCAGCAGACCAAGAACCTGCTGGTGAGCTACTCCCCCGACGCCGTCGGCTTCTTCTAGACCCGGCGCGCCCCGGTGGCGACGGCACGCCCCTCACCGGGGAAGCGAGAAGCGGGCCGCCCCGGGGACGGCCGGTGGCCGACGGGTGACGGTTGCCGCGCGGACGCAGGTGGGCTCGCGGCCGGACCGGGGTAGGAAGGGGGCG
>NZ_JBFBIL010000077.1:0-31111 GCF_040685575.1 Kitasatospora sp. NPDC088351
GTCGGCCACTCCCAGGGCGAGATCGCGGCGGCGCACGTCGCCGGCATCCTCTCCCTGGACGACGCCGCCGCCGTGGTGGCGTTGCGGTCGCAGGCCATCGCCCGCGGCCTGGCCGGACGCGGCGGCATGGTCTCGGTGGGCCTTCCCCGGGAGCGGGTGGCGAGCGCGCTGCCGGACGGCGTCGAGGTCGCGGCCGTGAACGGCCCGTCCTCGGTGGTCGTGGCCGGTGACCCGGCCGGGCTCGACACCTTGGTGGCCGCGTACGAGGAGCAGGGAGTGCGGGTCCGTCGGATCCCGGTGGACTACGCCTCGCACACCTCGCACGTGGAGTCGATCGAGGCCGAACTCGCCGACCTGCTGGGCTCCGTGAAGCCCCAGCCCGCCGCGATCCCCTTCTTCTCCACCGTCGAGAGCCGCTGGCTGGAGGGTCCGGAGCTGGACGCGGGGTACTGGTACCGCAACCTGCGGCAGACCGTCCGCTTCGCCGACGCCGTCGACACCCTCGCCGCCGCCGAGTACCGGGCGTTCGTCGAGGTCAGCGCCCACCCCGTGCTCGCCCACGCCGTCGTCGAGGCCCTGGAGGAGGCCGTCCAGGCGCCGACCGTCGTCACCGGGACCCTGCGCCGCGAGGACGGCGGCTGGGACCGCGTCCTGCTCTCGGCCGCCGTCCTGCACGTCCGCGGCGTGGAGGTCGACTGGTCGGCCTCCTACGCGGGCGCCGGCACCCTCCCCGCCTCCGAGCTTCCGACCTACCCCTTCCAACACCGGCACTACTGGCTGGAGTCGGTGCCCGTGACGACCACCCCCGCAGGAGATTCCCCGATGGCCACCGAGACCGAGCCCGACATCACCACCGAGGAGGCGCCCGGCGCCGTCCTCGCCCGCCGGCTGGCGGACGCCGACCCGGGGGAGCGCCTGGCCGTGCTGGTCGACGTGGTCCGCACGGAGGTCGCGGCCGTCCTCGGGCACGAGGGCACCGGCGAGATCGGGGCGGACGCCGTCTTCTTCGACATCGGCTTCGTCTCGCTGACCGCCGTCGAACTGCGCAACCGCCTCCAGAACGTCACCGGGCTCGAACTGCCCGCCCTGCTCGCCTTCGACCAGCCCACCCCGGAGCGGCTCGCCGGCCACCTCCTCTCCCTGCTCGACGAGACCGGGTCCGGCGACACCGGGTCCGGCGACACCGGAGCCGCCGAGCAGCGGACCGAAGGGAAGTGACCGCCGTGTTCGACACCACCGCCTACCTCAAGGCCCTCGACTACGACGGCCCGCTCGACCCCACCGCCGACACCCTGCGCGAGCTGCACCGGCGCCACCTGATCGCCGTCCCGTACGACTCCTCGCTCAACACCGCCCGCGGCGAGGCCCTGTGGGCGGGCGTCGACATCGACGTCGACGCCGTGTTCGACGCCGTCGTGCTCGGCGGCCGGGGCGGCGTCTGCTACGAACTGAACGGACTCTTCCTCGTGCTGCTGCGCGAACTCGGCTACGAGACCGGGCTGTTCTCGGCCGGGATCCGCCAGGTGGACGACAGCTTCGGGCCGGACCTGGAGCACGTCCTCGGCTTCGTCCGGCTGGACGGCGACCTCTGGCTGGTCGACGTCGGTTTCGTCGGCCCGTCCTACCTGGAGCCGCTGCGGGTGGTGCCCGACGAGGTGCAGCCGCAGTTCGGCACCGACTTCCGCGTCGTGCGCGCGGACACCGGCCACTACGTGGTGCAGCGCCGGGGCCGGGTCGGCGACTGGCGCGCCGTCTACCGGTTCCACTCGCGGCCGCGCGCCTTCGCGGACTGGCTGGTCCCCTCGCCGGAGCTGGACCGGTTCGCCCGGGCCCTGGCCGGCTCCGGCATCGTGGTGCGCGGCCGGGCCTTCGAGGGCGGCCAGCGGATCCTGATCGGTACCCGCCTGGTCGTCGTCGAGGACGGCACCGAGCGGCTGCGCGGCCTCGCCGACCCGGAGGAGCACGCCCGGGTGCTCGCCGAGATCCTGCGGAAGGACGCGGCCACCGCATGAGCGCCCCCGTCCACACCGAGACCGCCACCGACGCCGCCGCGGGCGACGGCGGCGGCCTCGACACCGACATCGCGATCGTCGGCTACGGGCCGGTCGGCCAGACCGCCGCCCTGCTGCTGGCCGCCCGCGGCCACCGGGTCACCGTCCTGGAGCGCTTCCCCCGGCCCTACCCGATGCCGCGGGCGGTCTCCTTCGACGGCGAGTCCGCCCGCATCCTCGCCGCCACCGGCGTGGGCGCGGCCCTGGACGAGCACGTCGAGTCCTCCCGGGACTACGTCTGGCACAACGCCGACGGGCAGACCCTCTTCCGGGTGGACGTCGAGGACGCCGGCCGCTCCGGCTGGCCCGACTCCAGCGCCGTCTACCAGCCGGGCCTGGAGACCGCGCTGGCCGCCCACGGCGAGCGGTACCCCACGCTGCGCGTCCTGCGCGGCCACCGGGTGACGGCGCTCGCCGACCGCGGCGACGCGGTCACGCTCACGGTCGAAGGACCGCGGACCGGCCCGTCGGGCGGCCCGCTCACCGCCCGCTGGGTGATCGGCTGCGACGGCGCCAACAGCGTGGTGCGCGAGGAGGCCGGGCTGACCGCCACCGACTTCGCGTTCTTCAACGACTGGCTGACCTGCGACGTCGTCCCGCACGACGGCCGGGAGTCCGTCCCCAACAACCTCCAGGTCTGCGACCCGGCCCGGCCGCGCACCGCCGTCTCCGCCGGGCCGGGCCACCGGCGCTGGGAGTTCATGCGGCTCGACCACGAGTCGCCCGAGGAGTTCGGCGGCGAGGCCAACGTCTGGAAGCTGCTCTCGCTGTTCGACATCGACCCCGGCAACGCCACCCTGCTGCGGCACGCCGTCTACACCTTCCAGGCGCGCTACGCGGACCAGTGGCGGCGCGGCCGGGTGCTGATCGCCGGGGACGCCGCCCACCTGATGCCGCCGTTCGCCGGGCAGGGCATGTGCTCGGGCTTCCGGGACGCCGCCAACCTCGCCTGGAAGCTGGACCTGGTGCTCACCGGCCGGGCCGCCGAAGGGCTGCTCGACAGCTACACCGCCGAGCGGCGCGAGCACGTGCGGCACGCGCTCACCATGTCGATGGACCTGGGCCGGGTCATCTGCCAGACCGACCCGGCCGCGGCCCGCGACCGCGACACCGTCATGCTGGCCGCCCAGGAGCGCGCCCGGCGCGGCGCGGAGGTCGGCGCAGCCCGGCCGCGCACCCCGGTCCAGCCGCTCACGGCGGGCCTGCGGCACGGCGGTGGGCCGGCCGGCGACCTGGTCGTGCAGGGGCGCGTGACGGCGGCCGGCCGGCCCGCCGGGCTCTTCGACGACGTGGTGGGGCGCGGCTTCGTGCTGCTCACCACCGAGCCGCCGGAGAGCCTGCTCACCGCCGGGGACCGCGCCTGGCTGGCCGACCTCGGCGGCCACGTGGTGAGGGTGCTCGCGCCCGCCGACGAGGAGCCCCCGGCGGGCGCGGTGGGCGACACCGACGGGGTGTACCTGCCGTACCTGGCCGAGACCGGGGCGGTCGCGGTGCTGGTCCGGCCCGACTTCTACGTCTACGGCGCGGCGGCGGACCGGACGGAGCTGGCCGCGCTCCTCGAAGCGCTCCGCACCGACCTCGCCGCCTGACGGCCCGACCGCCGCCCGTCGGAACCCGCCGGAACCCGCGGGGACTCGCCCGCCGGCCCCGCCCCGGCCCGCCGCCCGCCCCCTCCCGCGCACGTGCTGACGGCCCGCTCCCCCTCCGCGTGGAGGAGCGGGCCGTCGGTCCGGGTGGGCGGTCCTCAGACCGCCACGGGCGCCCGCCGGGCGGAGTGCTCCAGCAGGATCTCCGCCACGACGCGCGCCAGGTCGAGGGTCTGGCGCCCGTTCAGCCGCGGGTCGCAGCCGGTCAGGTAGCGTTCGGGGAGCTGCTCCTCGCGCAGGTCCTCGCGACCGCCGAGGCACTCGGTCACGTCGTCGCCGGTCAGTTCCAGGTGCAGACCGCCGGGGTGGCTGCCGAGCGCCCGGTGCACGGCGAAGTAACCGCTCACCTCGGCGGCGATCCGGTCGAAGCGGCGGGTCTTCAGCCCGCCGGCCGCCGTCTCGGTGTTGCCGTGCATCGGGTCGCAGAGCCAGACCACCGGGTGCCCCGCGTCCGCCACCGCCTCCACCAGCGGCGGCAGCACGTCGGACACCTGGTCCGCGCCCATCCGGCTGATCAGCGTCAGCCGGCCGGGGACGCGGTCCGGGTCCAGCGCCTCGGCGTAGGCGACGGCCTGGTCCGGGGTGGTGGACGGGCCCAGCTTGAGGCCCAGCGGGTTGGCGATCCGGCGGGCCAGGGCGACGTGCGCGCCGTCGAGCTCGCGGGTCCGCTCGCCGATCCACAGGAAGTGGCCGGACAGCGCGTACCCGTCGCGCACCAGCGGCACCTCGTAGTCGAGCAGCAGGGCCTCGTGACCGGCGAACAGTTCGGTGCGGGTCGCGTCGGCCACCGAGTCCAGCACGTCGAGCGCGGCGCCGGCGCCGTCGTACGCGGTGAGCATCCGCCGCGGGTCCGGTGTGCGGGCCTCGGCTGTCGCCGCGAGGCCGTTGACGATGTCGCCCCGGTAGGAGGGCAGCCCGTCCGGGCCCGTCGGGCTGGAGCGCGGCTTGGCGTACTGCCCGGCGACGCGTCCGACCGGCACCACCGGCAGGCCGGAGGCGACCTCGAACAGGGTCGCGCAGTGCAGTAGGGCGTGCAGGTTGGCGCGCACGTGCTCGGGGGTGTTGCCGGCGAAGGTCTCGGCGCAGTCCCCGCCCTGGACGACCAGGGCCCGGCCGAGCGCGGCCTCGGCCAGGCGCTCCCGGAGCCGGTCCACGGCGGCCGGCTCCACCAGGGGCGGCAGGGCGCCGAGCGCGGCGCGCACCTCGCGCACCCGTTCCTGATCGGGCCACTGCGGCTGCTGACCGGCGGTCAGGCCCGCCAGGGCCCGGGCGAGGTCGGGCCCGGTGCCGTCATGCACCGTCGGGGTCGTGGTGGTCGGCGTGGTCATCGGCGTCGTCATCCCGTCTTCCTCAGGTTGGCCCACAGATCGGCTGGCAGATCCTTGCGTCGGCGTACCCCGAGCTTGCGGTAGACCCGGGTGAGGTGCTGTTCCACGGTGCTCGCCGTGACGTACAGGCGTCCGGCGATCTCGCGGTTGGTGTAGCCGAGCACGGCGAGCGAGGCGACCCGCCGCTCGGACTCGGTGAGCGCGCCGACCCCGCCCGGCTCCCGTGCCTCGTCGGCGGCCGGGCCGCTCTCGCCGAGGTCCGCCGAGACCGACAGCAACTCCTGGGCGAGCGGCTTCAGGGCGCACATGTTCGCCACGTGCAGGGCCTGGCGCAGCAGCAGCCGGGCCCGGCGCTTGTTGCCGGCGCCCTGGTGCGCCCGGCTCAGGTCGGTGAGCACCCGCACCTGCTCGTAGCGGTCGCCGGAGGCCTCGGTGAGGTCGACGGCCTCGGTGAGCAGGGGGCCGCGCCGCCCGGCCGGCCCGGCCGCGGCGAGCAGCCGCAGCGCCGGGCCGCGGTTGTGCGGCAGGTCGGCGTCGGCCCGGCTGAGCTGTTCGTGGATCAGCCGCCAGGCGCGGTCCCGGTTGTCCAGCCGCAGCCAGGCGTCGGCGGCCTGGGTGCGCCAGGGCACCACCCCCGCGCCGTCCAGGCCCCAGGTGCGCAGCAGTTCGCCGCAGGACAGGAAGTCGGCGAGTGCCGCGTGGCCGTGCCGGGTCGCCAGGTAGTGCTCGCCGCGGGCGAACAGGTAGTGCAGCCCGTACAGGCTCTGGAACATCGCCTCACCGACGGCGTGGGTGAGGTGCTTGGCCGCCGAGCGGTGCTCGCCCGTGCGGCTCTCGGCGATGATCAGCGTGCCCAGCGGCAGGCCCACCGCGATGCCCCAGGCGGTGGGGCTGAGGTGGGTCAGCGCGGCCCGGCTGTGCTCGGCCGCCGTGGTCGGCTCGCCGAGCCGCAGGGCCGCCTCGGCGTGCGCCGCCGAGTACAGGGCCGTCGCGGTCGGGACCTCGCGGCGCGCGGCGGTGTCGAGCAGCCGTTGGCTCCAGACCGCCGCGGTGTCGGCGCGCCCGGCCTGGAGCAGCACCCGCAGCGCGAGCAGCGCGGCCTCCTCGGCCCACGCTGTGCGGCCGTGCAGGTGGGCGTCGTGCAGCACCTGCTGGGCGTGGTCGACGGCCTCCGCGGCCCGTCCCCGGGTGAGCGCCCCGGCGAGCGCGGCGGCGGCCCGCAGCTGCGGGTCGACGTCCGGGGCGACCGCGTGCCGCAGGTCGGCGGGCAGCGCCGGGACGCGGCGGCCCCGGGCCAGGCCCGGGTGGGTGTAGGCGAGCCAGGTCTCGACGTCGCGCAGCGCGCCCGTCTCGGCGGGGGAGGCCGGTCCGGTCCGGGCGCGCAGCAGATCCAGGACGGCCAGCGCCTCCTCGCCGCGGCCGTGCCACAGCAGGTACCGGACGAGGACGAGCGCCTCGGCGAGCCCGAGGTGCCCGGCCCGGACCGCGGCGGTGAGCGGCACCAGGTGCCGGGCCGCCGCCGAGGGGTTGAGCTGCCACTCGGCCTGCGCCAGCCGGTGCCGGAGCACCGCCCGGTCGTTCTCCTCGGCGGCCTCCTTGTGGGCCAGGCGCAGGCAGGTGACGGCGGTGCGGTGACGGTGGTCGAGCAGGGCGTGCTCGGCCGCCTCGGTCAGCGCGGCGACCGCCCACGGCGCGGGCGCCCGCCCGGCCTCGACCAGGTGTCGGGCCACCTCGGCGGCGGGGCTGCCCGTCTCGTGGGCCAGCTGGGCGGCCCGCAGCCGCAGTTCGGTGCGCTCGTGCGGGGCGAGGTCCTCCAGGACGGCGGCGCGGGCGGCCGCGGTGCGCAGCCGTCCCTCGCAGTCCAGCAGTCCGGCGGCGGTGAGCGTGGCGCGGATCCGGGCGACCGCGTCGGCGCTCTCCCGCTCGCCCAGCAGCCGGGCCACGTCCTCGGCCGGTGCCTCCTCGCCGAGCACGGCCTGGGCCTGGACGACCCGCAGCACGCCGGGGCCGGCCCGGTGAAGGCAGCTCAGCAGGGCCGGGCCGTAGCGCGGTTCGGGCTCGTCGGCGCGGTCGAGGTGCTCCTCGACGAGGGCGTGCAGCAGCAGCGGGTTGCCGCCGGCCACGTCCACCAGGCCGGGGCCGCGGTGACGGGCGTCCTCCTCGCCCAGGCCCTCGGTGACCAGGCGCAGCGCGCCGGCCCGGGACAGCGGGGCCAGCGCGAGGCGGTGCGCGTGCGGGTGGCGCAGCAGTTCGGCGTGCAGCCGGCGCCGCGCGGGCCACGGGGTGCTGCCGTCGGTGAGGACCAGCAGCACCCGGCTCTGCGGCAGGTGGCGGACGAGGTGGCGCAGGAAGTGCAGGGACGCCTCGTCGGCGTGGCCGATGTCCTCGACGCAGAGCAGCACCGGGGTGTCGGCGGAGGCCGCGAGCAGGGCGGTGGTCAGGTCGCGGCAGGCGCGCAGCAGCGCGGGCGACGGCGGGCCGGCCGGGTCGCCGGCCGCGCCGGTGCCGTTGAGGGCGGTGCCGTTGAGGGCGGTGCCGTTGAGGGCGGTGCCGTTGAGGGCGGTGCCGTTGAGGGCGGTGCCGTTGAGGGCGGTGCCGCCGGCACTCTCGGCCGGGTCGGCGAGGACGGCCGGGGCGGCCAGCGCGGCCAGCCGCTCGGCGTGCCCGGCGGGCCAGCCGGGGGAGCGGGCGATCCGGTCGGCGATGCCGAAGGGCAGATCCCGCTCCTGGGCGGAACAGCCCGCGCCCACGACCAGGACTCCGCGCTCGGCGGCCCGGGCGGCGAACACCCGCAGCAGCTCGCTCTTGCCGCTGCCGAGGGGTCCGTCGACCAGTGCCACCCGGCCCGCGCGGCCGAGACACTCGGCGAGCAGGTGGTCGAGTCTGTCGATGTGCGCATCACGTTCCAGCAGGGAAGGCACCGGGTACCCCCGACCTCATCTCTTGTAGGCGTCCGGCCGCCGGTCCCCGGCGGCTCCCCCGGGGCGATGGCGACGTCCGCCCGCTCCCGGTCGAACCCATCATGGGGACACCCCGCCCATCGCCCGGGAACTGACCGCCCATGGGCGGGCCACTGCCGCCGGGGCCGCCGGGCGGGGCAGGGATGATTCACAGTCCTGATGATCTTGTATCGTCCCTGCTCAGGGGATGTGGAGGAGGTCGAGGGGGCGAGTGAAGGGCCGGTAGGAGACGTGGCGGAGGCCGGCGGCGATGCTGGTGTGGCCGTGGTCGCGGAGGGTGTTGATCGCGAGGTTGCGCAGGGTCGCCATGTTCTCGGGCCCGTGGCCGGTGCGGATCTTGGAGGCGTCCTCGCGGAAGGCGGTGTCGCGGACGAAGTGGAGCCGGTTCTCGATGGTCCACTGCGAGCGGGCGGCCTGGCCGACGCGGCGACCAGCACCACACTCGTCAACGGGTGACGCAGACCACGCGGATCCACCGGCAGCGCCAGCCGGTCCACCAGACCCGCGCCGTTCTCGAGTTGACGAACAGGCGGGTCGGAGAGGGGGCGGGTGACAGACTGGCGACGCGTCGAGGCTCCGGTTCAGGGCGACGGACGAGGTCACCCCTTCAACCGGAGCCTCGATGCGTTCGCAACGGCCCGACACCACCCCATCACGCCCCCGTGACCTGCGCACTTGCCTGATCACCACGACTTTGAATCAGCCCTGCCGGGCGGGGGCGGTGAATTGCTGCGGAGATCACCGGCGGGGGTCGCCGGTGGTATCGTAGATAAGAATTGACGTGCAGTCAATGGAGGGCCCGGGTCGACCTGATGTACCATCGGGCACATTCTTCGGAATGGCATTGTCCGGAATCGCCGGGAATCGAGGGGGTAGGGGTGCGATTCAACGTTCTGGGGCCGCTTGAAGTGCTCTCCGACGGCACTGACGTGCCCATTCGCGGCCTGCAGCAGAGGGCCCTGCTCGGTGTTCTCCTGCTCCGCGCGAATAGCGTGGTGGGCATCAATGAGATAGCCGCCGCACTCTGGGGCGATGACCGTCCGTCCACGGCGCGGAAAATGGTGCAGAACTCGGTGGCCGGGCTGCGCCGCGCATTCCAGGCGGTCGGGGAGCCGGCGGACGGGAAAGTCGCGCTGAATACCACTCTGCCCGGATATGTGCTCAGAATCGAGCCGGAACAGCTCGATCTCACGGAATTTCATGAGCTTGTCACATTGGGCCGGGCCCGACTGGCGGCCGGCGACTGGACGCAGGCCTCGGAACTGCTGCGCCGCGCCCTCGGCCTGTGGCGCGGCCCGGTGCTCGCCGACGTGAGCGACGCCGGGCTCACCTGGCCCGAGCTGGCCGCCCTCCAGGGCACCCGGCTCGCCGTCCACGAGGACTGCATCCAGGCCGAGTTGGCGATGGGGCGGGACCGCGAGCTGATCGGCGAACTGGAGTCCCTGCTGGAGGCCGAGCCGACCCGGGAACGCCTGGTCGCCCAGCTGATGGTCGTCCTCTACAACTGCGGGCGCCAGCCCGAGGCGCTGGACCGCTACCGGCGCACCCGGGACCTGCTCGCCGACCGCTTCGGCCTGGAACCCGGCCGCGACCTGCGACGCCTCCAGCGCGCGATCCTCAGCCACGACCCGGCCCTGGCGCTGCGGCTCACCGCCGCCCCGGGCGGCGCGGCGGACTTCCCGCCCCCGGCCGGACCCCGGCCCGCGGCCGCCGCCCCGCGACCGCCGCGCCCCCGGCCGGCACCCGCCGCGCCGTCGCCGGCGCCCGCCCCGGCCGCGCGCGCCGACGACCGCGGCGCCGGCCGCGCCGGGACCGCCGACGCCCCGGCCGCCGAGAACGCCTTCCGCGCGTCCTGGGAACGGGTCGAGCGGCGCCCGGCCAGCGTCGTCATGGTCCGCGCTCGGTGGGCGGCCGACGACGGCGCCCTCGCCCCCGAGCGCGTCGACCACGCCGTCAAGGAGCTGACCGCCGGCATCCGGCGCGAGATGGCGCCCTTCGGCGGGCACGTGCGCCGGGCCTTCGGCTCGGTGTGGCTGGTCGTCTTCGGTGTCCCCCGGGCCCACGAGGACGACGCCGAGCGGGCCCTGCGCGCCGCCCTCGCCCTGCGCCGCCACTTCGAGGCGCCCGGACCGGCCGTCCCCGGGGGCACCGTGCCCGGACCGGCGCCCGGTACCGCGGCCACCGCCACCCGGCCGGTCACCCACCTCGTGGTCGGCACCGGCGAGGTGGTGGTCACCTACGACGACAGCGCACCCGAGCCCGTGGAGGTCACCGGCCAGGTCCTGGACGCCTGCCACCACCTGCTGCTGCAGGTCCCCCGCGGGGAACTGTGGGCCGCCGACGCCACCGTCGAGGCCGGCGGCGCCGGCCTCGGCTTCGCCCCGGTCCCCGGCGTTCCCGGCGTCCACCGCCCCGCGCGCTCCCGCCCCGACGGCCGCGGGCCGTCCGGGCACCCCGTCGAACCGCCGTTCCTGGAGCGCACCCACGAGCTGAACCTGCTGCGCGGCGCCTACCAGGACACCATCCGCCGCCAACTGCCGTACCTGGTCACGGTGATCGGTGAGCCCGGCATCGGCAAGACCCGGCTGATCGGGGAGTTCGCCGCCGCGCTGCGCGACGGCGCCGGACCGCCGGCGCCCCGGGTGCTCCACGCGGGCACCCCCGCCTTCGACGCCCACACCCCCTACGAGCCACTGGCCGGCGTGGTCCGCGCCTACACGGGCATCCGCGCCGGCGCGCCGGCGGCCGTCGTCCTGCCCGCGCTGACCGGCGTCGTGCGCGGGCTCTTCCCGCACGCCGCCACCGGACCGATCGTCACCGCGCTCGCCGCCTGCCTCGGCCTGCCCGCCCCGGCCGCCTCCGCCCAGGGGCCGGACGGTGGCGCCGTCCCACGGGAGGAAGTCCTCGGCGCGCTGCGGCAGTTCCTGGAGGAGGCGGCCACCGACCGCCCGCTGGTGGTCGTCCTGGACGACCTCCACCGCGCCGCCGACTTCGTCCGCTCCTTCGTCGAGGACCTCACCGTCCGGCTCGGCCCGGTCGCCCTGCTGCTGATCGTCGGCGCCCGCTCCGAACTGCTCCACACCAGGCCCTCCTGGGCGTGCGCCAAGCGCCGCTCGGCCCTGCTGCACGTGGCACCGCTGTCCACCGCGGCCACCGCCACCGTGATCGGCGCCGCCTCCGGCCGCCGCCACCCGACGCCCGCCGACGACCGCCGCGCGGCCCTCGCCGACGGCAACCCGCTGTTCGCCCAGGCCTACGCGCGGGCGGCGGACGCCGGCGCCGACCCGGCCGCCGCCCACCCGCCGGCCGTCCTCGCCGTCGCCGCCGCCCAGCTCGACGGCCTCGACCGCACCGCCCGCTCGGTGCTGCGCGACGCCGCCGTCGTCGGCGGCACGCTGTGGCGCGGCGCGGTCGCCGCCGTCAGCCAGCGCGACCCCGAGGAGGTCGGCCGCAGCCTGGAGCTCCTGGAGTCGCGCGAACTGCTGCGCCGGGTGCGCCGCAGCGGCGTCCCCGGAGACGTCGAGTACGCCTTCCGGTACGCCGTCAGCCGCGATGTGGCGCTCGCCCAGCTGCCCGGCCGCGTCCTGGTCGAACGCCACCTGCGGGCGGCCGACTGGGCCGCCCTGCTGGACGTGCCCCGCCCCGGGCTGCTGGCCTTCCACTACGACCGCGCCATCGCGCTCGCCGAGGCGGACGGCACCCCGGTGGAGACGATGGAGCGCCGCGCCTGGGAAGCCCTGGTCGGGGCGTCCGCCCGGGCCGCCGCCGCGGGCGACGACGCGCTCGCGGTCAGCTGCCTCGACCACGCCCTGGACCGCTGCCCGCCGGGCGAGCCCGAGCGGGTCTGGCTGGTCACCCACCACCGCCGCATCCGCGACAGCCTCGGCACCCGCGCCCATCGCCGCCGCCCGGCCGTTACGAGCTGACCCCGGCGGGGACGGGCAGCGCCGGGGCGAGTTCCCGCACGCGTTCCAGCGAGCGGATCTTCTCCTCGACGTCGGTGACGTTATTGGTCACCATCAGCTCGTCCGCGCCGGTGCGCTCCAGCAGGTCCGCCAGCGCCCGGCGGACCTCCTCGGCGTCACCGACCGCCTGGGTGCTGAGCAGCGCGTCGGCGGCGGCCCGCTCGGCCTCCGTCCACGGGTATGCCGCCGCCTCCTCGACGGTGGGCAGCGGCGCGATCGGCGAGGCGCCGTTCAGCCGCAGCACCGGGAACAGCGCAGGCGCCGCCAGTCGGCGCGCCTGCTCCGAGGTCTCCCCGCACACCGTGTAGGCGGTGACGATCGCGTGCGGCCGCTCGGCCCGGGCCGAGGGCCGGAAGCTCTCCCGGTACGCCCGCAGCGCCTCCTCGGTGCCGCGAGAGTTGAAGAAGTGGTGGGCGAACGCGTACGGCAGCCCGCGCCGGCCCGCGTCCACGGCGCTGCGCACACTGGCACCCAGCAGCCACGGCCGGGGCGGCTGCGGCGGCTCCGGCAGGGCCTCCAGCCGCTGGTAGACGTGCCCGTCCGGGAAGCCGCCATCGACGAAGGCGAGCAGCTCCTCCAGCGCCGCCGGGAAGTCCTCGTCGGGCGCCCGGCGCAGCGCGTGGGAGAGCACCGGGTCCGCGCCCGAGCGGCCGATGCCCAGGTCCACCCGGCCGGGGAAGAGCGCGGCCAGCGTCCGGAAGGACTCCGCGACGGCGTACGGTGGGTGGTTGGGCAGGATCACCCCGCCCGCGCCGATCCGGATCCGGCTGGTCCGCTCGCCGAGCGCGGCCAGCAGGACGGCCGGGACGGAGCCGGCGATCCCGCGCGAGTTGTGGTGCTCGGCCACCCAGAACCGGGTGTAGCCCAGCTCGTCGGCGGCCGCCACCAGCCGGCGGGTGCCGACCAGGGTGTCGGCGGGGCGGCCGACGGAGTCGATGGACGATATGTCGAGGACGGACAGCGGGACGGTCGGGGAACTGCTGGTCATGCGCGGGTGCTCCTTACTCGGGGTGTCACGCGTACCAGGTGGGGCGGGGGACTTCGCCGTGCAGGAGGTGGCGCCCCACCACCCGGGCGCGCCCCGGGTCGTCCTCGTGCACCCGCCGCGCCCGGGTGTCCCGCCAGTAGCGGTCCAGCCCGGCCGCGGCCTCGGCGCCGCCGGGGCCGGCCGCCCCGAGCACGCCGGCGGTGACCGCGTCGGCGGCCGCGCCGGCCTGCGTGGCCAGCGCCGCGACCCGGACGGCGTGCCGGCCGCGCTCCTCCTCGGTCACCGTGCGGCGCCGGGCGTGCAGGGCGTCCGCCTCGGCGCCGACGGCGTCGGCGAACGCCTCCACCGCCCACAGCGCGGAGGCCAGGGCGCCGTAGTGCCGGGCCGCGTCCGCGGCGGCGGCCTCGGTCAGCGGCGCCTCCGAGCACTGCTCGCGCGCGTGCCGGGCGGCGGCGTCCAGCGCGCCCCGGGCCGCGCCGATCAGCGCGTTGGCCTGGGCGAGCCGGAAGGCCGGGGTGAGGAAGGTGTTGTAGACCCGGGGCACGAAGGTCTTGTCGACGTGGCCGAGCGCCCCGGTCCACGGGATGTTCGCGCCGTCGGCGACCACGGTCCCGGCAGCCAGCGACCGCAGCCCGAACTCCTCGGCGCCGGGCTCGAAGGACAGCCCCACGTGGCCGCTCATCGCGAGCGCGCTGATCGGGGTGTCGCCGTCCTCCAGGAAGCCCTCCAGGATGGTGATGTCCGACACCGGGTGGCCCAGGGCGCGCTCCAGCCGCCCGTGGAACAGCATCTCGCGGCCCGTGTCCTGGATCACCAGGGGCGCCGAGCGGGGCTTCGAGGACCCGCTGAAGAACCACCGGGCCCGGGCCGACACCTCGCCGATGTGCTGGATCTTCTCGTCGGTGCCGATGAACTCGGCGATCGACACCCACACGTAGTGGTGGGCCAGCAGTTCGCCGACCGAGGCGTCGGCCGCCGCGACGGTGCGCACCACCCGGAACGCGGTGGACCAGTTCTGGCCGGCCCCGCCGTACTCGACCGGCCCCAGGAGGGTCACCAGGCCGGTCTCCTTCAGCAGCCGGATCTCCCGCACCGGCGGGGTGCCCTCGCGGTCGCGCCGGGCGGCGCCGGGTGCCAGCCGCGCCGCGACCTCCTCGGCCCGCCGCAGCCACACCTCGGCGGCCTCGGGGACGGCGTCCGTCGTCGTGTCAGTCATGTCTCCCACTTCGTGACGTGCTCGCCGTCCTGCCCGGCGACGTGTTCGGTGTCCTACTCCGTGTCCTGCTCCGGGTCGTCGCGGCCGGTGACGTCCGCGCCGTGCGTCCCGCCCGAGCCGTCTGCACTGCCCGCACTGCCCGCACCGTCCGCGCCGGGCAGCCGCAGGACGGCGTCCAGCAAGGCCCGGGTGTACGGGTGGGCGGGGGCCTCGAAGATCCGCTCGGTTTCGCCCTCCTCGACGACCGACCCGCCGCGCATGATCAGCACCCGGTCGGCGACCTGCCGCACCACGGCCAGGTCGTGGGTGATGAACAGCAGGGCGATGCCCCGCTCGCGCCGCAGCCGGTCCAGCAGCTCCAGCACCTGCGCCTGCACCGAGACGTCCAGCGCCGAAACCGGCTCGTCGCAGACCAGCACCTGCGGACGGCCCGCCAACGCCCGGGCGATGGCCACCCGCTGGCGCTGACCGCCGGACAGCTGGTGCGGCCGGCGGGAGAGCAGTTCGGCCGGCAGGCCGACCTGGTCGAGGAGTTCCGCGCACCGCCGGGCCCGCTCGGCGCGCCGCAGTCCCGGCAGCGCCTCGCCGATGATCCGCGCCACGGTGAACCGGGGGTCCGCCGAGGCGTACGGGTCCTGCTGGACGAACTGGATCGCCGAGCGCCCGGCCCGGCGCCGCCGCTCCGGAAGCGCCGACCAGGGCCGCCCGTGCAGCAGCACCTCCCCGGCGTCGGGACGGGACAGACCCATCGCGACCCGCGCCAGCGTGGTCTTGCCCGAGCCGGACTCGCCGACCACGCCCAGCGCCTCACCCGCCCGCAGGGTGAACCCGACCTCGTCGAGGGCCCTCGGCCCGCCCAGGGCGAAGGACTTGACCAGCCCGCGCCCGGTCAGTACCGGGGCCGCTTCCTCGGCGTCCGGTGCCTCGGGCGGGGCCTGGGCGGGACGGGCCGGCGGGCGGCCCGAGGGCACCGCGTCCAGCAGCATCCGGGTGTACGGGTGCTCCGGGGCGGACAGCACCCGGCCGGCCGGCCCGTTCTCCACCACCCCGCCCCGCCGCAGCACCAGCACCCGGTCCGCCAACTGCGCTACCACCGCCAGGTCGTGACTGACCAGCAGCAGTCCCCGGCCCTCGTCCTTGAGCCGGCCGAGCAGCGCCAGGATCTGCGCCTGGACGATCGCGTCCAGCGCCGTGGTCGGCTCGTCGGCGATCAGCAGCGGGGCGTCGGCGGCCAGCGCCGAGGCGATCAGCGCGCGCTGGCGCAGCCCGCCGGAGAGCTGGTGCGGGTACTGGGTGCGCCGGGCCTCCGGCTCCGGCACGCCCACCGCCGTGAGCAGTTCCACCACCCGGGCGTCGCCGTCCGGGCCGGCGGTGCCGCCGAGGCGGGCCGCCTCGGCGATCTCGGCGCCGACGGTGCGCAGCGGGTCCAGCGCGGTCAGCGCGTCCTGGAAGACCATGGCGACCCGCCGGCCGCGCACCGCGCGCCACTGCCGTTCGCCGAAGCCGGTGGTGTCCGCCCCGGCCACCTCCAGGGTCCGGGCGGAGACCCGGGCCCTGGCGCCCGCCAGCCCGATGAGGGAACGCGAGGTGACGGACTTGCCCGAGCCGGACTCGCCGACCAGCGCCACGCACTCCCCGGGGCCGATGGCCAGCGACACCCCGTCCACGGCGGGCCGCGGCGCGCCGGGGAACGACACCCGCAGCCCCTCCACCCGCACGAGCGGGCCCGGCACCGACGCACCGGTGTCCCCGGCCGTCGCCTTCGTCGCGGTCGCTTCCGTTGTCGTCGTCGTCATCGCACCGCCCTCAGCTGCAGCGAACGGCCGATCAGCGTGGTGCAGACCACCACGACCGAGACGGCCAGGCCGGGTGCGATCGAGATCCACCAGGCCGTCTGGAGAAAGTCCTTGCCGTCGGCGACCATCGAGCCCCAGTCCGCCTCCGGCGGGACCGGGCCCAGGCCGAGCACGCTGAGCCCGGAGCCCGAGATGATGGCCGAGCCCAGCCCGATGGAGGCCAGCACCACCAGCGGGCCGCCGACGTTCGGCAGCACGTGCCGCAGCACCGACCGCCAGGCCGGCACCCCCAGCACCCGCGCCGCTTCCACGTACTCCGAGCGCAGCACCAGCCGTGCCTGGCCGCGCACCAGCCGGGCGTAGTTGGGTACCCCGGCGATGCCGATGGCGATCGCCACGTTGACCGTGCCGCCGCCCAGCAGCGCCACCACCACCAGCGCGAGCAGCAGTTCGGGGAAGCCCAGCAGCACGTCCACCACCCGCATCAGGGCGAAGTCGACGCGCCGTCCGCCGCAGCCGGCGACCAGGCCGAGCAGCGCGCCGCCGCCCACCCCGATCAGCGTCGCGCCGACCGCGATCAGCAGCGACAGCCGGGTGCCGTGCACCAGCCGCGACCATACGTCCCGGCCGAGCTGGTCGGTGCCCAGCCAGTGCTCGGCACCGGGCGGGCGCAGCGCCGCCGCGACGTCCGTCGCCTCGGGGGCGTGGGTGGCGAACACCCCGGGGAAGACCAGCACGAGCGCCACCGCGGCCAGCAGGACCAGCGGTGCCAGGCGGGCCGACGAGCGCAGCAGCGCGCCCCGGCGGGCGGTGGCCGCGGCCGGCCGGTCGAGGAGGGCGGTCACGGTGCTCATGCCGTTCCTCCCTCGCGCAGCCGGGGGTCGATCAGCGGGTGGAGCACGTCCACCAGGGTGTTGATGACCACGAACGCCGCGCTGGAGATGACCACCAGGGCGCTGACCACCGGCAGGTCGCGCGAGCCGACCGCGTTGGCCAGCACCCGGCCCAGGCCCGGCCGGGTGAAGATGTTCTCCACCAGCACCGCGCCGCCGAACAGGCTGCCCAGCACGAAGCCGGCCAGCGTGGTCAGCGGCAGCAGCGCGTGCCGCAGGGTGTGCCGCAGCAGCACCGCCGTCGCGCCCAGGCCGCGCGAGCGCGCGGTCAGCACGAACGGGCGGCCGTCGGCGCTCTCCAGCTCCTGGCGGATCACCTGGGCGAGCACTCCGGCCAGCGGCAGCGCCAGCGCCAGCGTCGGCAGCACCAGCGCCGCCGGCCCGTCCGCCCCGATCGAGGGCAGCGCGTGCAGCCGGTAGGAGAACACCGTCAGCAGGATGATGCCCAGCCAGAACGACGGCATCGACACCATCAGCAGCTCGGCCATACCGGCGGCACCGCGCACCGCCCAGCCCCGGCCGGCCGTCAGGGTGGCCGCCAGCACCGCCAGCACCAGCGCGGTGACCAGCGCGGACACCGCCAGCTCGACGGTCGGGCCGAGCTGGCTGCCGAGCAGCCGCCCGATCGGCTCGTTGAGCTGGTACGACCAGCCGAGGCCGCCGCTCGCCAACTGGGCGAGCTGGCGGCCGTACTGGACGAGCAGCGGGTCGTCCAGGCCGTTCTCAGCGATCACCTGGTCACGCAGGGCCGGGGTGGCGGCGGCGCCCGGCCCGATCAGTCCGTCCACGATGTCGCCGGGGGCGAGGTGGAGGGCGAAGAACGTCACCGTGAGCGTCCCCCACACCACCACCAGCCCCGCCGCGAGCCGCCGGGCGACGAACCTGGCCCAGGGCGGCACGTGCCGTCGCGGCACAAGCCGGGCGCGGTCGGACACCTCAGGCCACCCCGATGCCGTAGAAGTCGGGGTTGGCGTCGACGTCCAGGACCAGCCCGTTCACCTTGCCGTGCCGGGCGACGTCCATGGTGGCGATGTAGGCCGGGAAGGAGTACGCCTGCTCGACGATCTTCCGCTGGACCTTGCGGTACAGCTCGGCTCGCTGCGCGGCGTCCACGGTCGCCTCGGCCTGGTCCAGCCAGCCGTCGATCTCGGCGTCCTTGACCCGGCTGCCGTTCGCCCCGCCGCCCCCGAACTGGGACTTGGAGTGGTAGAGGCTGCCCAGCAGGCTCGGGTCGGAGCCCTGCCAGGCGAAGGCGAACACGTCGTAGTCGCCCTTGCCGGTGCGCCCGGTGGAGCCTGCGGAGTCCAGCGGCACCAGCTTCAGCTCGATGCCGACCTGCTTCAGCGCGTCCTGCACGCCCACGTCGAAGGTGTGGTTCTGGGCCGAGACGAAGGTCTGCACGTACGGCTGCTCGGCGGTGAGGCGCTTGCCGTCCTTGGTGCGGTAGCCCTCGGCGTCCCGCCCGGTCCAGCCGGCCTCGTCCAGCAGCTTCTCCGCCTTCTCCTTGCTGTACTCCCAGGCTGGCTTGGCGAACGACGGCTCGGCGCCGGGGGTGGAGGGTGCCAGCGGCCCCCAGGCCTGCTCGTACTCGCCCTGGAAGATGCCCTTGACGATCCCGGCGAAGTCGATGGCGTGCCGGACGGCCTGCCGGGCGCGCGGGTCGTCGAACGGCGCGCGGGCGGTGTTGAGGTAGTAGGTGTAGGGGACGCCGGGGACCGCCTTGCGGACCACCTGGACGCCGTTCTGGCCGCGCAGGCCGGCCAGCCGGTTGGCGGGGATCAGCTCGGCGGCGTCGACCTGACCGGACGTCAGTGCGCCGACCCGGGAGGCGTCCTCCTTCAGCAGCAGCACGACGATGCTCTCCAGCTTCGCCCGCCCCTGGTGGGCGGCGGTCGGCGGGGCCCAGTTGTAGTCGGGCCGGCGCTTGAACACCGCCTGCTGGCCCGGCGTCACCGACTCGAAGGTGAACGGGCCGGTGCCGACGACGAACGCGCCGCCGGAGGAGAGGTCGCCCGCGTGGTCGCGCAGCGCGACGGGGGAGTGGAAGCCGAGGAAGGTGCTCCCCGCCGAGCCGAGGAACGAGGAGTGAGGGGCGGTCAGGTGCACGGCCACCGTGCGCGGGTCGACGACCTCGGTCTCCTTGTAGGGGCCGAGCAGGCCGGCCGCCCGCTTGGACGCCGTCTTCGCCGCCGTGACGTGGTCGAAGTTCGCCTTCACGGCCGCCGCGTCGAACGGGGTGCCGTCGCTGAAGGTCACGCCGGTGCGCAGGGTGAAGGTGTAGGTGAGGCCGTCGGGCGAGACCGTCCACGAATCGGCCAGCCACGGCTTGACGGTCCCGTCCGGGGCGATCGCGACCAGCGACTCCAGCACCGGGCGCAGCAGCCGCCCGGTGACGGCGGTGGACGCGGCGTGCGGGTCCCAGCTGTCGGGTTCGACGGCGGCGCCGTAGCGCAGGGTGCCGCCGCCGCTCTTCGCGGAGGGCGGGGCGGAGGAGTCGGAGCAGGCCGTGAGGACGGCGGGGCCGATGACGGCGGCGGCGGTCAGGGTGACCGGGAGACGGAGGAAACGGCGTCTGGTGTACATGGGTCCTTCTCGATCCTGCGCGAGGCGGGGGAACGGTGGGCGGCGTAAGGCCCGCCCACCCCGCGGGGCAGGCGCTGATGGCCCCGGCCGCGGACGATGCGACGAGTCTGCTGGCTCCGTCCGGATCCGACCCCCCTGACCGTCCCCCTATGCGGGCCCTTTCCGGGGCCCGCGGGTTTCGCGGCGGGACGCTCGCGGGTGTGCTCGGCCGGCGTGCTCTGACGTGGTGCGGAGTGCGGTGCGGCCCTGGCGGCGGTGCGCGCCGTCAGGGTGGTGCGGCCGTTCCGGGGGGCCTTCCGGAACGGCCGCACGGGGACCGTCAAATGTGCGGCACGGGGGAATCCGCAGACTTGAGGTCCGGTCCGGGGGCGCTCTCGGCACCGTCCGCGGGGCTGCGTAGGACGAAGGCGGCCACCAGGACGCCGACCGCCACGAACACGGCGCTGAGCCCGTAGGAGAGGTGGAAGCCGCCGGTGAGCGCCGCCACCTTGCTGTCGCCCTTGCCGAGCAGTGTCGCGGTGCGGGAGGCGGCCACCGTGGCGAGCACGGCGGTGCCGATCGAGGCGCCGACCTGCTGGGTGGTGTTCACCAGGCCGGAGGCGATGCCGGCGTCGTTGGGCGAGGTGACCGACATGGCCTGGCCGATCAGCGCCGGCATGGCCGCGCCGAAGCCGAGGCCGAGCAGCACGAACGGCGGCACGATGTCGGCGAGGAAGCTTCCGTCGCTCGGCACCCGGGCCAGCAGCGCGAGCGCCGCGGCCACCAGCAGCAGGCCGACGACCAGCACCCGGCGGGGCCCGAACTTCCGGTTCAGCTTGACCGCGAAGCCCAGCGAGACGATCGCGATGGTGACCGGCGCGGGCAGGAAGGCGAGCCCGGTCTTCAGCGCGTCGTAGCCCAGGACGTTCTGGAAGTACAGCGCGGTGCAGAACTGGTAGCCGAACAGGCCGGCGACCATCAGGACCATGATGCCGTTGGCGCCGGAGACCGCCCGGGAGCGGAAGATGTGCAGCGGCAGCAGAGGCTTGGCCGCGTACGCCTGGCGGACCACGAAGCCGGTCAGCAGCACCAGCGAGCCGGCCAGCAGGCCCAGCGTGCGGCCGTCGCCCCAGGTGTACTCCTCGGCCTTGACGATCGTGTAGACCAGCAGCATCAGACCGCCGGTGGCGAGCACCGAACCGACCAGGTCGGCGCCCTCGCGCAGCCCCAGTCCCTTCCCGCCGGGCACCACGCTCTGCGTCAGCACGAGCGCCACCAGGCCGATCGGCACGTTGACGTAGAACACCCACGGCCAGCTGAAGCTCTGCGTCAGCACGCCGCCCAGGATCAGGCCCAGCGAGGCGCCGGCCGCGGAGACGAACGCGTACGCCGCCAGTGCCTTGGCGCGCTCGCCGGCGTCGGGGAACAGGGTGATGATCATGCCCAGGACGACGGCCGAGGCGAGCGCCCCGCCGACCCCCTGGATGAACCGGAACGCCACCAGCGTCGTCGAGGAGGAGGACAGGCCGCAGGCCAGCGAGGCCACCGTGAACAGGCCCAGGCCCGCGCTGAAGACGCGCTTGCCGCCCAGCAGGTCGCCCAGCCGGCCGGAGAGCAGCAGCAGCCCGGCGAACGCGATGAGGTAGGCGTTGACCACCCAGGCCAGGCCGGACTGGGTGAAGCCGAGGTCGGTCTGGATGGTCGGGAGGGCGACGGTCACGATCGAACCGTCGAGGATGATCATCAGGTTGCCGGTGCAGAGGACCCCCAGCGCCAACCAGCGTGACCTGGAAGGCTGGAGGGACGGCGGGGCTTGCGTGGTCATCGGAGGAGTCCTTCGGGAACGGCCCGGGAGGGGCGCCCGGTGGCGCCCGCGCTCCCTGAGGGCACTTCTTGTTACAGCGACCATCATGTGTGACCATCAAGTCCACCGTAAGGAGGCACTTTCATGTTCCTGGGGAACAGCGATGTGATCGAGGACATCGAGGAGGCCGGCGGCGTCGACGACCCGGCCCCCGCCCGCGAGGCGTGCACCGTCCTGGAGGCGCTCAACCGGATCAGCGGCAAGTGGGCGATCGGGATCCTGCTCAACCTCAGCCACGGCCCGGTCCGCTTCACCGAACTCGAACGGTCCGTACCCGGAATCAGCCGCCGTATGCTCACTCTGACGCTGCGGAACCTCGAACGCGACGGACTGATCGAGCGCACCGTCTACGCGACCGTGCCGCCCAAGGTGGAGTACCGCGGCACCGAGATGGCCGACGAGCTCTACGCCTCCCTCAAGGGCCTCACCGCCTGGGCGGAGCGCCACCGCGACGCCATCGCCCGCTCGCGCGACTCCTACGACCGGGAGCAGGCAGCGGTGGGCGCCGGGGACCTCTGAGGCCCGGCCTCCGCCAGTCCGCTCGCGCCTTCGACTGTCCTGGTCGCTCGCCCGCCCCTTCGCCCTCCGGGCTACTCGGCCGGGCGGGTGGACCCCGTCCACTCGAACACACGCGACTCGGAGGCCTCGTGACGCACCGTCCGGTGTGAGCGTCGGAAGTGCTCGTACCGGTTCCCGCGCGGCAGCTTGAGGACGTGCTGCTCCGCGTCCAGGAACCGGACCCGCTCGTGCTCCGGCAGGCCGTTCGCGGGCCCGCCCTCCAGAATCGTGTTCGGTTCGGTGTCGAGCGCCATGGCGCGCGGGCCGCAGCTCGCGCACCCGTTCCTTGAGGATCGTGATCCCGCGTTCCCAGCCGATCCGCTCGGCGATGACCGTGGCCGGCATCGTCGGGGTCGCCTTGAGCAGCTCGCGGATCTCGGGCTCGAACGCGTCCACCGCCGAATCCTTCAGCGGGCGCTGGTAGACATGCCACGATCGCGGAGCGCACGCACCCTGCACCTGATCAAGCCTTTGGATACCCGTCCACCCATCGACCTCGTACACATCGCCGCCCGCTCTCGGCGCGCCGCCCGGCCCGCGACCGGTCGGCGGCGGCGACCTGGACAGGGGAGGCGTCCTCGCAGCTCAGCAGGACGGCCTGCTGTGCTGCACGCGGCCGCCCAGGTCTCCGAGTTCAGGACTGCCGACCTCGAGGACGATGGGACGACGAGGCACGGCGGTGTATGGCCGGGTAGTGCTTGACCTGCGTACTCGGACCGGCTCGGTACTGCCGTAAGGCCAGCCTGCCTCGGGGCCGCCTGGATCTGTCACCGGGCGGTGGGCGGCTTCGGCCATGCCGTTCCCTCTGCTGCGGCCGTGAGGATGTCGCCGAGGCGGAGCCAGGCGTTCGGGCCGGAGGAGCTGATCGGGCTGTCGGCAAGCCGTTGCCAAACGTGGTCGTCGTCGCCGAGTATGCCGACGACCAGGGCGACCACGGTGGGGTGGATGGTGTCGTAGTGGCTTCCCTTCGCTTTGAGTGCGGTCCAGGCCGGCATTGCGAGGACGGTTTCGTCGGGGCAGTCGGGCAGAGCGAGAACGTGCCGGGCCCAGGCTTCGCGGTTGGCGGGATTCCCGCCGAGCCTGCTCCGTAGTCCGTGAGTCAGCGTGTGGACTGCCTGCCGCGGGTTTGTGTGGCGTGCGAGGACATCGGGGAAGGAGCGGTCGTACCCGTAGCCACTGTGCGCGAACGACAGCAGTGCCTTCTCGACGAGTTCGTCGTCGCCGGCATGCCGGTCCAGGTACTCGTCGAGGACGTTCGCGGCGACGGCGGAGAGGGCGCGGGGCGTCACCTGTGCGGGATCGCCGAGGGCCGCGCGTCGTGTGGCGGATGTCTGGGGGAGCGGATCGGTGACGATCCGGCTGATTGCAGCGATCAGTTCGGTGAACTGCCGGTGGTCCTCCTGGGCCGTGTAGTCGTAGGACCTGGGACGGGTCTGGCCGCGCCGGGCATCGCGGATCATCGACTGGACCGTCTTCTTGACGGCAGGTGTCACGTCGGGCAGGTGGAGCAGCATGGCATGGACCCAGCGGAGGTCGGCTGCCTGGCTGATGCCGAGGGAGCCGTTCGGTTGCCAGGTCTGGAGCGCCTGTACCGCCACATCGGCGAAGTGCCGTCCCAGTTCGGTGAGTTCATCCGCGGGCGTGAGCCAGGTGTAGGGATTGCCGTACGAGGGCTTGGCCTCGGCGGGGTTGAGTACCAGGCGCCACCGCCCCTCTGCGGCGTGGGAAGCCCACGAGACGGCGCCGCCCATGCCCCACCTGGCCCGGCGACCGCCGTCCTCAAGGTAATGCTCGATGTGTTCGCGGCCCTCCTCGCCGAGGGTGGCGAGTTCGGCAGCGAAGTGCTTCCGGGCTTCCTCCGGTGAGGAGCCTTCCTGGAGGACGCGGCACACCCGGGCCACCAACCTGGCCCGAGCGAAGCGGTCCAGATCCTCGAAGGCGATCCGCTTGAGCAGGCTGGGCTCGACCATCCACGGCAGGCTGCCGAGCAGCTGGTCCATGATGACGCGGTGCGCGTCGGTTCCTTCGGTGCGGACGACGAGCTGGGAGTGCCGGTCGGGGTGGCGCTTGAGGACCCCCGACCACATGGTCTCCCAGGCGGCGAACGCCTGCTTGGTCCGCTCCCACCAGGCGTCGGAGTTCTCGTTGTCGTGATCGCTGTAGTCGGGCGCATCGGGCAGCAGCGAGACCGCGGTGTCGAACACGTCGTCGTGAAGGTGTTCTGTCCGCAGGACCAGCTGGGCGGGTGTCGGTTCCTTGAGGAGGGCTGGTGTGATGAACGGACGCTGAGGTACCCGCCTGCGCAGCTCGGAGGCGACGGCCTTGTACAGAACCGGCGACCGGCCGGCGGTACCGAGAGAACCGAGCTGGCTGGCCGTGCAACGTTGGAGTGCACTGTCTCGAAGGGCATCCCCGCACTCGGGATGGGCAAGCGCGAGAGCCACCAGCTCGATCGCCGTCCCGACCAGGTACTCGGGCTCTGACTCCGCCTTCCGCAGGCCGCTCGTCACCGCCGCTTCCAAGAGCCAGTCAGGCGCCTCGTCCCGAAAAGGTCTCGTGAGCAGTGCTTCGAGGAGACGCGCGTACTGCCGGTCATCTGCCAATGCGCGGGCCTGCTCGGCAGCCATCCGGGCCGCAGCCGACCCGGCGTCGGCGCCGGCTGCAACAGCGACCAGGAACTCCACAGGCAGCCGTGAGCTGTTGGTGGTCATGCCGTACGTTCCTCCCCAGACACGAATGGTCAGGCCCATCCTGCTCCATGGATCGGACAACCAGGTCAACAGGCCGGTCTACGGTTCAACAGACGGGACCGATCCGGCTTTCGAAGCGGACACGGGTGCTGCCGTCGGGTACGGTGATGGCGGACCCAGGTCCGGGCCGCCGACAGCATCGGCGGAACCAGCCACGGTCGATCGCCTTCACCACCGTCCGGGGACGCGTCAGCAGCGCGTCCACCAGCGGAACTCCACGCCTGTGCGGCACCACCTGCCCGCGCCCCTTCCTCCGGAGTCCTCCGCATGCCCCAGCACCATCTCACCGCTGCGCTCCGCGACTTCTTCTGCGAGCACACAGCCAGCAAGAGCCGCGTTCTGGCTCTCGTCGGCCACCAGGACGGACCGGACTCGCTCCAGGCCGTCCTCACCTGCCGCGAGCCCGAACTCGCCCAATGAGCCGCCGAACTGCTCCGCGCTCTGCGTTCGGGCTCCGACGCCCCGTTGGAGGAACATGTCGAGGACCTGTGCGGACGACTCCCTGATGCGCCGGCGGCCTCCCTCCGGCAGGCGGTGGCCCACGTGCGCGCCGGAACCTGGCCGGCCGCCGCAGGATCACTCTTCAACCTCGCCCTCCACTTCGCCCTCGACGACGCCCGCGACCTGCAGGACGAACTCGACGACAAGGAGGACGCCGTCCACGCCGCGCTGCCGGTCCACCGCGACGACTACGACTTCGGCGCCTGCACGGACATGTTCTTCCAGGACACCGACGTACTGATGCTCTACAGCGCCCGGTTCGACGGCATCGAGGACCCGGACGGCGAGACCAACCGGCAGATCGGCATGGGCGACCTGCGCGTGGCGGTCTGGTTCGAACCGTTCGGGAACGTGAAGACCCGCGACCCGCACCGCGACTTCCGTCGTTGAACGATTCACTTCCACGTAGAACGGTGGGGCCGAGGCGCGAGGTGCCCCGGTTCCACCGCTGCTTCGGTCGGAGAAGGACCGCCGGAGGCAGCTCCCGGGCCCGACACCTCGCCTTGTCGGCTTCCCGCACAGCAGCGCCTTGCGAACGGATGGCCGAACAGTTCAGGGCAGTCTCGTTCGGCACCCGAAGACCCGTGGGCAGCCACATCGTGCAACCACGTCCCGATCGCACTGGCCGCAGGGTCCGCCGGGGATGACTCGATCGATCCGGTGGGACCTTTGACGCCTTGCTCGAAGGTGTTCGACCGGTCACTCTCTGTGAATGGTCAACAGGTGCCGTGCCATGAAGAAGGACGGAAGGCTCTGCAGGAACCGGGTGCGGCAGCAGGGCCTGCGATGCCACCAGCACCAGGGCCTCCCGGGCGGCAGACGCCCCCTCGACCCGTCGCCGCGACGAGCCACGAACTCCTCCCAGCCCCATCCCACCGGCACGAGGACCCGCCGTCCCGCCGCCACGGTGAACCGCCCCTCCCGAAGCACGCGACCCGCTCCCACCCCCGCGCCGAGAACCCCCGTGATCCCGGTCCAACGCCGTCCGCAGCGGCCCGCACCGCGGGTGGTGAGCCGGGCGGAGTCGGACGGCGCGGCGCAGGTCTGCGTCGAACTCGTTTCCGGCGGCGGCAACGACGTGATCGTCTCCCAGGCGCTGCGGTACGCGAGCGAGTCGACTTGGAACGCCCTCCTCGAACAGCAGCGGGGGAGGGGCTGCGAGGCCCTTGCAACGCTTGCCCGGGCGCTGCTAGACGGCAGGAAGTCGTTGCACGGCATGGTCGGTGCCGTCATCGGCCGACTGTGGGCGGCCCTGGGCCGACCCCGGATCGAGCAGGTCTTCGCCCGGGAACTGGCCGGCCGGGTACCCCTGCCGTTCGGGTACGAGGTCGCCGCCGCGGCACGCGGCCTCCAAGCCGCCGGCATCCTCGTCTGCTTCACCGGCGGCGGCCCGATGCAGGACTGCGCCTGCCTGAAGGACCTCCTCGTCAATGAGGGCAGAGCCCAGTTCGAGAACCTGATCCACGGCGCACTCCACGACTGGAGCGAACTGCCCGGACGCATGCACGACCCCATCGCTTCGCCCGGATCTGCTCAGGCGTGACCACGAAGGCACGAACGTCTCCCGAGGGACCACGTGACCTCGTACTTCCCCGACCTGGTCGAGTCCTTGTGGCGGTGGCGCCCGGCCGCTTCGCGACACTGCCGCAGCCTGCACCCAGCCCTGCCGTCTCTTGCCGCTACTGCCCGTCCTGCGGTCGGTGGCCGGACGCCCACTGCTTCACACGCTCGATCACGTCGTCCGGGTCGGGGGCGGTCGAGTGGACGGTCAACTCGGCGTAGCCGGGATCCTCGATGGCCAGTGCCGGCAGACGGTGTTCGCGAAGCCGGGCGACGAGGTATCGTCCCGCGAGGAGATCGCCGGACTTCTCCACGTCGATATCGCTCTTGTCCGCGTGCCAGTAGGAGCCGTCGTACTCGACGGCGAGCTTCCGGCCACCGGGGAGATCGATCGTGATGCCGACGGACCCGAGCGGTGCGCGAGGCACGACAGGACCGATTAGGGATGATCCGTTTGGCCCGCTGGTCCGTGCGAGGAGGGCATGCGGACGTGCATCTCCGGCGTGGGGCGGGGCGCGGATAGAGTCGGCGTGGCGGCCCACGACGGGGGCGCGCCGTGGAGAACCGGGCTGGAGGACGGGGCATGTACCTCAAGAACGTGCGGGTGCGGAACGTGCGTGGGTTCCGCGGCGCCCGTGAGGTGGACCTCGACCTCACCCGGCCCGACGGCTCCTACGCCGGGTGGACGGTGCTGGCCGGCCGCAACGGCTCCGGCAAGTCCACCCTGCTGCGCGCCGTCGCCCTGGCGGTCAGCGGTCCGAGTGCGGCACGGGGGCTGGTGTCCGGCTTCGAGTCGTGGATCAGCGACGAGCGCTCGCAGGCGTCCGCGGAGGTCTGCCTCCAGCCTGATGCGGCCGAGGACAGGTTCAGCACGGGGCGGCCTCCGGTCGGCGTCTTCTGGGCGGGCTTGAAGTGGACCGCGCCGGACACCGCTACCGCGGCCGGTCGGCATGCCCAGCCGGCTCTGAGTCCGGTGGTCTACAAGAAAGCGCCGACCGCTGCTCAGCGCGGGCCGTGGGCGGACAACCCCGTCGGCTGGTTCTGTGCGGGGTACGGGCCGTTCCGTCGTCTCGTCGGTGGATCGGGGGAGGTCCAGCGGCGTATGGCGGGGGCTGGTGCCGTGGCCCGGCTCACCAGCCTCTTCCACGAGGACGCCTCGTTGGCGGAGGGTGTCAGCTGGCTCATCGAGCAGCACCTTCGATCCCTCGAAAACCGCCAGGGGGCGGCTGACCTGAAGCGCACCGCCCTGGAGATCCTCGGCGACGAGTTGCTGCCCGACGAGTACACCATCGGGGACGTCGACTCCGACGGCCTGTGGGTGGCGCACGACGGCCGGTCGTTCGCCCTTCGGGAGATGAGTGACGGTTACCGCACCGTTGCCGCGCTCGTCGTTGACATCCTCAAGCAACTCCACGACACCTACGGCGCCATCCACGTCGAACGCGACAGTGGCCACCCCGTCGTGACCGTTCCCGGTGTCGTGATCATCGACGAGATCGACGCGCACCTGCACGTGTCGTGGCAGAAGCGCATCGGTGGGTGGCTCAAGCAGCACTTCCCGCTGGTCCAGTTCCTGGTTACCACCCACAGCCCCTACATCTGCCAGGCGGCCGACCCCGCAGGGCTGATCCGCCTGCCTGGCCCCGACGTCGATGAGGCTCCCCAGGTCGTCGGGACCGACCTGTACGACCGGGTGGTGTTCGGCAGCGGCGACGATGCGGTGCTGTCCGAGCTCTTCGGTCTCGACACCCCGTACTCGCAGCGTGCGGACGAGGCCCGGGCGCTCCTGGTCGCGTTGGAGATGAAGATCGTGTCCGGTGAGGCCGGCGAGGACGAGCGGGAACGGTACCGCCTGCTGAAGCGGACACTGACCAGTTCCCCCTCTGCCCGGGTCGACGAGGTCGCGGCTCGGTTGTACTCCCTGACCGGGCACGTCGTGTGATCCGGATCCGGCGGCTTCCCCTGCCCGAACCGCCGCGCTCCCGCATGGCCGAGTGCACATCCGAGATCGTGCTGGCCCCGGAACCCGAGACCAAGGCGCGACAGCTCTGGAAGAACACCACGGTGCGACGCCACGTGCACGCGCCGCTGCGGGATCTCCTCGCCGACATGGCGGCCGGGCGGGAGCGGTGCATGTACTGCGGAGACAACCAGGCCACCGACATCGACCACTTCGAGCCGATCGACCGGCGTCCGATCCGCGCCTTCGACTGGACCAACCACCTCCTCGCCTGCTCGCTGTGCAACAGCCACCTGAAGGGTGCCGCTTTCCCGCTCGACGAAGGCGGGAAGCCACTGCTGATCGACCCCACGGCCGAGGATCCGACACCGCACCTGCGCCTGGTCCTGGCAGTCGGCAGGTACCACCCGCTCACGCCCAGGGGCCAGGCCACCATCGACGTGTTCGACCTCAACCGAGGCCTGTTGGCAAAGGGCAGGGTGAACGCCTACCACGTCACGAAGGCCTGCGTCGCCCAGTGGGCCGCAGCCACGGCCCAGGGCGACCACGAAGCAGCTGACCAGTGGGCCGGGGTCGTCAACGAACAACCGATGGCCGATGTCGTGCAGGCGATGCTGCATCAGGCGCTCGATCCCGCCGCCGAGATCGTCTTCGAGGACGACTCCCGGCTCCTCGCACACCTTCGCGAGCCCGGGCTCAGGTCTGCCCTGCTCATCCGGTAGCGCCACGCTCTCCGTGAGTGATCCCGGGTTCGCGATTCGCCTGGCGTGCCGGCAGAGCGCGCGCTCACCATGACGCGCCGAGCAAAGATCACCTCCGTGGCTGGTGGGTGGTTGACCCGGATTCGCCCGCGACGGCCGGACTGGCCGGTGGGCCCGAGGGCACGGCCGTCGGGCGCCGGATGCACCTCTTGCTGAAGGGGCGTCGGATCACTGCTACTCGCTGTGACTGGAGGCGCTGGCGGACAACGCGACGACGGTTGGGCCGGTTGCGGAGGGAGAGGGCAGTCGGACGATGCCGATCTGGTTCGTCTACAGTCGAGCCGGTATGTCGACGGAAGGACATGGCGGCGTGGGGAACGACAGCGAGTACTGGCAGTGGCGCGACGAGGTTCTGAAGACCGAGAGCCGCGCCAAAGGAGGGGAGCCGTGCAGGCTGTGCGGGGAGGCCATAGCGCCGACCGCTCACTGGAAGCAGCGGGACCGCCATGTGTGCTCGCCCCGGTGCAACGCCACGCTCAATCGTCGGTTGAACCGGCAGATCGAACGGGGCGAGGTCAGCCCACCGACCGTGAACGCCCCGGATCCCCAACCGTCGCGTGGACCCCAGGTGTTCCGGACCCTGCCTCAGGACTCGCCATTTCCGTATGAGTTTCTCGGCTACTCGCCCAAGCCGGGCGATCTCGTCGAGCGCCACGGTTCTCGCACCGTCTACCTGCCGCTGTCGGTCCTGCTGCCGGAGAATATTCCCTGGCAGGTCACCGCAGGAGCACCGGACCACTGGCGGCTCGACCGCGTGGTGTTCGCCCTGCACGAGGAAACAGGCTCGACCTGTTTCTACGAGGTCGATGAGAGCGGCACCCCGACGTCGCTCCTCCTGGGCCAGTACCTCGGCCTGCACAAGGTCGACACATACACGCCCTTCGAAGCCCGCGGGCGGACCTGGCGCTGGTACCAGGAGATCATCCGCGACATCGACCAGGACGGCAACGAGTACACCTGGACGGCCCACGTCTGCGGCTTCCAGGACATCCCCACGCTGTGGACCCCCGCGTACGTAGCCCGCTCCCAGCGGCTCAAGCGCATCAGCGCAGCGGCCAGCAGCTACGCCAGCCGCATGCGCAGGTTCGGGCAGGAGGGCGAGATCGAGCGTCTGGACCCGCAGGCGATCTTCGAACGAGACGGTTGGGTCTGCCAGATCTGCCACACCGCAGTTGACCCGGCCTTGTCATGGCCCGACATGTGGTGCGCGACCCTGGACCACCGGGTGCCGGTGACTGCGGGTGGCGATCACACCAGCGACAACGTCCAGCTGAGCCATTGGATGTGCAACCTCCGCAAGGGCGACCTTTTCCTCACGGAGTGAGCGCGTTGTCTCTGCCGGACCTCTCCCAAAGACGGGCGTCTGCGCTGGCTCACTGCGGGAGAGCGACCATGGCACCGTCCCGGCGACAGTCCGGAACAGCGCCGGGGCGGAAGATTTCAAGTCCAGTGAGACGGTCGTGAGGCTATGAGGTTTGTGGTGCGGGTTCCCTGCGCTTGGCGGGGTCGTTGATCCACGCCGCCTTCGGGATCTCGGGTGGTCTGGGGCGGCGGCCGAAGCGTTCGGGGTGCCGTGGGTAGGCCTCGGTGAGGGTGACGGCCCGCTGGTCGCGGATCTCCTCCGCGGTGCCGAAGTGGACGCCGGCGGGTGTGTGGGGTCCGATGCCCGAGTGCCGGTGCTCGTGGTTGCTTGTGTCCTGAACGTGAGGAGTGGCTTTATGTAGGTGAAGTCAATTCTGCGGTGCTGTGTGG
>NZ_JBFBIL010000078.1:0-30853 GCF_040685575.1 Kitasatospora sp. NPDC088351
CTCCCTCAAACCCGAAAGATCATCGCGTCCAACAGCCACGGCCCTCGCAACTCCCACAGATCGCGGGTGTTGCGAGGACCGTTAGAACCCAAGGTGCGGGAGCGGGGCCCCTTGCCGTCCGTGGTCCGGCTAGCGCTGGGGACGCAGCCGGCGCACGGCGATCAGGACGCCCGCGCCGAGGGCGACGAAGGCGGCGGCGGAGGCGGCGAGGAACCCGTTGGGGGTGTCCGCGCCGGTCTGGGCCAGCTCGGGGGTGCCCGCGGGGGCGGTGGTGGCGGGGGCCGAGGGGGTGGCGGCAGGAGCCTTGGCGGGAGCCGCCGGTGCCGCCGGGGTCTGTGCGGCGGCCGGCTTGGCCGGTACGGGCTTGGCGGTGCTGCTCGGCTTGCTGCTCGGCTTGGCGGACGGCTTGGTGGTCGGGGCCGGCTTGGGCGAGGCGGGCGTGGTCCGGTGGGTCACGGACATGTTCTTGAAGACCCACGGCGAGTGCTTGCCGTCCTCCGCGTCGGCGGTGAGGCCGACCCGGATGCCGTCCAGATCCGCCGGGGCCTTCGCGGCCAGTCCGACCCGGAACGTGAAGTGCACGGCCCGGCCGTCCGCCACGGGCTCGCCCTTGGGCGCCGTCGCGTAGAGCACCGGGTCGCAGCCGCGGACGAGCGGCACCTTCTGCCATGCGCCGGTGCTCCTGACCTCCACGGTCAGGTCCTCGGCGCGCAGGGGCGCGCCGCCGTTCTCGTTGAAGAACGAGAGCGAGGGAACCGCCTTCCGGTACGGCGCACCGGTGAAGTTGCCCACCTCGACCGGGATCTCGACCTTCGGGCCGCCCGCCAGGACGGTCAGACCGGGGGTCATGAAGAAGCCCGCGTCGATGGTGCCCCGGTGGGTGTCGGCGGCCTTCGCCGAGGGGCCCGCCGCCTTCGGCGCCGAGGCACCGGCCGGTGCGCCGAGCGGGGCGCCGCAGGCCCAGGCGGTGTCGGTGGTGAGCAGCTGGACGGAGCCTGCGAGCAGGACGGTGGCGGCCAGGGTGGCGGCGCGGCGACGGCCGGAGCGCGAGGGGGTGTTCTTCGCAAAAGCGGAGATAACGGACTTGCGCATGACGTGACTCCCCAGGGTCGACGTACTGACGGTGTGTGTGGTGAAGACGACCGGCTCCGCCCCTGTACGGCGGTAGCGCCCCCCGGCCCTGCCGGTCTCGCTCTCCGTGCCTTCATCCGTAAAGACGTCCATCCCCGCCGGGGGTTGCAGGCGGGTCCGGAAGTTTTTTCGGGAATCCTCGGGCGGCCCGGCCGGGCCGCCCGGCTCCGGGATACTGCCGGGATGGCAGAGGAGCTGATAACCCGTCCCGACGCCGGGCGGACGGACCGCGCCGGGCGGCGCTCGCTGCGGCAGGACGTCTCGGTACCGGCGCTGGTGGCCGGGCTGGTGTGCATCGTGGTGTCGTTCTCCGGGCCGCTGGTGGTGGTGCTCGCGGCGGCCGCCGCCGGGCGGCTGGACCAGGCGCACACCGCGTCCTGGATCTGGGCGGTGGCCGTCGGCAGCGGGCTGACCTGCCTGCTGCTCAGCTGGTGGACCAGGACACCGGTGATCACCGCCTGGTCCACTCCGGGCGCCGCGCTGCTGGTGACCAGCCTGGGCGCGTACCCGTACCGGGAGGCGGTCGGTGCCTTCCTGGTGAGCGGGGTGGTGGTGGCGCTGTTCGGGGTCACCGGACTGTTCGGCCGGCTGATCGCCGCCGTCCCGGCCGGGATCGTGAACGCGATGCTGGCGGGCATCCTGTTCTCCTTCGGTGCCGGCATCTTCGGTGCCGTGCACGGGGCACCGGCCCTGGTGCTCGGCAGCTTCGCGGCTTTCCTGCTGGCCAGGCGGCTGGCCCCGCGGTACGCCGTCCCGGCCGCGCTCCTGGCCGGCGGCGTCCTGGCGGCCTGCACCGTCGGGCTGCAGGTGCACCTCGGCGCGGGCGGTCCGACCCGGCCGGTGTTCACCGTGCCCGCCTTCTCCTGGCCGGCCATGGTGGGACTGGCGCTGCCACTCACCATCGTCGCACTGGCCTCGCAGAACGCCCCCGGCCTCGGGGTGATGCGGGCCTTCGGCTACCGGCCGGACGACCGGCTGCTGATCGGCACCACCGGCGGGCTCTCCGTCCTGCTGGCGCCGTTCGGCTCGCCGGGCGTGAACCTGGCCGCGATCACCGCGGCCATCTGCGCCGGACCGGAGAGCCACCCCGACCCGCGCAGGCGCTATGTCGCGGGCATGTCGGCGGGCGTGTGCTACCTGCTGATGGGCAGCTTCGGCGGGGTGCTGGTGAGCCTGTTCACCGGCCTGCCGAAGGAGCTGATCGCGGTGATCGCCGGGGTCGCCCTGCTGGCCTCGCTGCAGGGCAGCCTGGCCGCGGCCGTCGCCGACGAGCAGGGCCGGGACGCCGCCGTGGTGACCTTCCTGGCCACCGCCTCCGGGATGAGCCCGGCCGGCATCGGTTCGGCCTTCTGGGGACTGCTGCTCGGCCTCGGCGCCCATCTGGTGCTGAACGCACGGCCGCCGAAGCGGGCCTGAGGCCCACGGACCACCCGAATCGGCCACCCGACCGAACTGATTGGTATGACAGGGGTGGTTCGGGTCGTTCGGCCAGGTCGGTGACATTTGCGTAGGACGGTGAGGGCGACACGCCCTCCGGGTACGTCTTCGCGTCCACCACCCGGGCGACGCCGGGTGACCGGATCCCCGAGGACGCACCCGTATGCCGCCTGGCAACCCTGGCCGTCTCGTACGGAGTCTGGCCGCGCTCGTGCTGGTGTCCGCCGCGGTTCTGCCCGCCGCCCTGGAGTTGGTCGGACCGTCGCCGTTCGGTGCGATCGGGGCCGGCTCCCCGGCGGACCGGGCGGTGCCGCCGCACGCCGTGCAACAGGCCGACCTCCGTGCCGTCACCGCCCCGACCGTCGACATACGACGCACCGGTGACCCCGCCAACCGGATCACCCTGGTGCTGCTCGGCGACGGCTACACCATGGGCGAGCAGGAGCTGTTCCGCCAGCAGGCGGACCGGGCCTGGCACTCGCTGATGGAGATCGAGCCGTTCCGCAGCTACCAGGGCTTCTTCAACATACGGCGGGTCGAGGTGGTCTCCCCGGTCTCCGGCATCGCCGAGACCGAGGGCCGGAGCCGCGGCCCCGGCACCCCGCTCGGCATGCACTTCTGGTGCGAGGGCACCGCCCGGCTGCTCTGCGCCGACGAGTCCGCCACCGCCCGGGTCGCCGGCGGGGGCACCGGGCCGCAGTACCTGATCGCCCTGGCCAACTCCACCGAGTACGGCGGCGCCGGCGGCACCGGGGTCACCACCCTGGCCGGCGGCAGCCCGGACGCGGGCCGGATCATCCAGCACGAGATCGGGCACACCGTGGGCGACCTCGGCGACGAGTACGACAGCGCGCCGGACGACACCGACTACCCCAACCTCTCCACCGAGAACGCCGACGAGATGCGCCGCAAGCAGACCAAGTGGTGGCGCTGGCTGGGTGCGGTGTCCCCGGACGGCGCCGGGACGGTCGGGGCGTACCGCAGCGCCAACGGGGTCTACCGGCCCACCCCGGACTCGGTGATGCGGACCCTCGGCGGCGCCTACAACCTGCCCTCACGGGAGGCGATCATCGAGGAGATCTACCGCCGGGTCCGGCCGACCGACACCCCCGTGCCGGCCCCCGGCGAGGTCTCCGGCCGCCCCCGGCTGGAGGTGCACCCGCTGCCGCTCACCGGAGCCCGGCAGCTGCGGGTCGAGTGGAAGGTGGACGGCACCCCGGTGGAGCCGTCGGCGCCGGACCGCAGCTGGCTCGACAGCGCCCAGCTGAACCTGGCGCCCGGTCACAGCGCCACCGTCACCGCCACCGTCCGGGACACCACCGACTGGGTCCGGGACGAGGCCTTTCGCGACCGGTACATGACCAGGTCGGTGTCCTGGACGGTCACCGGCTGAGGTGGTTCGTGTCCGATCGCTGCCACCCCGTCCTAGGCGTCCAATGATGGGATGACTAATCTGGGTGCACTATGACCGCGGAGCCCGCCTCTTCCACCCGCCCCCTGACCGTCCCCGCTCCCCGCTCCACCGCCGAACCGGCACCCCCGGGCACCACGGTCCCGCCGCCACCCGGCGGCCGCGCCGCCTGGCTGGCCTGGTCCGTCGGCGTCAGCGTCTACATCCTCGCCGTCATCCACCGCACCAGTCTCGGCGTGGCCGGCCTGGACGCCGCCGACCGCTTCAGCATCGGCGCCTCCGCGCTCTCCACCTTCTCGATCCTCCAGGTGCTGGTCTACGCGGCCATGCAGATACCGGTCGGCCTGCTGGTCGACCGCTTCGGCCCGCGCCGGGTGCTGCTGCTCGGCGTCCTGCTGCTCAGCGCCGGCCAGCTGGCCTTCGCGTTCAGCTCCTCCTTCGGCCCGGCGCTGGCCTCCCGGGCGGTGCTCGGATGCGGCGACGCGATGACCTTCATCAGCGTGCTGCGGATCGCCGCCCGCTGGTTCCCGGCCGCGAAGAACCCGTTCGTCGCCCAGCTGACCGGGCTCGCCGGGATGGGCGGCAACCTGGTCACCACCGTGGTCCTCGCCCAGGCCCTGCACAGCGAGGGCTGGACGCCGACGTTCACCACGATCGCGCTGCTCGGTGTCGCCGTCTTCGCGCTGGTCGCGCTCTTCCTCCAGGAGGCCCCGGCCGGCGCCCCGCACCCCGGCGCGGAGGGCGCGCCCCGGCCGGCCGTCGGCCGGCAGATCCGCCAGTCCTGGCAGGAGCCCGGCACCCGGCTCGGGCTCTGGGTGCACTTCACCACCCAGTTCCCCGGCAACGCCTTCGGCCTGCTCTGGGGCCTGCCCTACCTGGTGGAGGCCCAGGGCCTGTCCCGGGCCGAGGCCGGCGGGCTGCTCACCCTGCTGGTGCTCAGCAACATGGCCTTCGGCCTCCTCTTCGGCCGGGTGCTCTCCCGCACGGCCCGCGCCCGGATGCCGATCGTGCTCACCGTCATCGCCGTCACCGCGGTCGGCTGGGCGATCACCCTGGCCTGGCCCGGCGGCCACCCGCCGCTCTGGCTGGTGGTCGGGATCATCCTGGTGATGGGCAGCAACGGACCGGCCTCCCTGGTCGGCCTGGACTACGCCCGCTCGCACAACCCCGTCGAACGGCTCGGCACCGCCTCCGGGATCGCCAACATGGGCGGCTTCATCGGCACGATGATCACCCTGTTCGGCATCGGCGTCGTCCTCGACGCCCTGACCCCGGCCGGTACCGACACCTACTCCGCGGCCGCCTTCCGCTGGGCCTTCTGCTGGCAGTACGCCCCCCTGGCCCTCGGCACCGTGATGATCCTGCGGCTGCGCCGCAAGGTCGCCGCGGGGGCCTCGTAGCGTCCCGGCCGGCGTGGACGTCGGACTGCCCCGGCCCGGCGGCGGTTTCCGGGGGATGCCCGACGTCCACGGTCCCGGCCGGGTCAGCGGCCGTACTCGCGCATCAGCTCGGCGATCTGCCGCGCCGTTCCGTAGATCCGGGCATCGTGCAGCTCCACGACCAGCTGCCCGTCCCCGACGGCGGTCGGCGGTGGCGCCAGCAGACGGACGAGGTCGACCAGCTTCAGCTTGGCGCAGAGCGGGATCGGGCGGCTGCCCCGGATGCCCACCCGCTCCACGCTGGGGCAGGAGAAGTAGCCGCCGAAGGGCGGACCGCTGTCCTCCTCCCGGCTCGGCATGTGGAAGTCCATCTCGCCGTGCCGGCAGTGCACCGTCCCGTCCGAGCGGATGTGCACGCCGAGCCCGCCGTCGCGGTCGATCTCCGCGACGATCTGCACCTGCCGGCCGACCGCCTCCGCCAGCGTCTCCGCCATCCGTCGCCGCTGGGTGGGCACGTCGGTGTCCCCGCGCCGGACGGAGGGGAGCAGGTCGCGGGTGACCCACTCCTGGAAGGGGCGGGCACTCGGCTTGTTGGACCGCATGACCAGCGTGTACAGACCGGCCTCACTGATCACGTTGAGCATCGGGTTTCCGCGCTCGTAGGGTTTCTGACCTGCGGAAACACCATTACCCTTCCCGAAAGTTAGGGTAATCGAGCGCGAGTTGACGACCCGCGTGTGGTCGTCGCCGACCACTTGGCGAACCCGGCTGGGATTCAGTCTGCCGAGGACGGCGCACACGTCCGCCGTGACGAACCACGGCTCCCCGTCGATCAGCACGACCCGGATCGGCTGCCCCGTGACCGGGAAGCTCGACCGCACCAGCACCATCCGCGTCCGTTCGTCGTCCATCTGAACGCCCCTCCTTCTTCCGGGTGACGACTGCCCGGAACAACGAGGACGAACGGACGAGGTACTGGTCCCACGCATCCGGACGGAGGCGCGAGGCCCGCCACCCGGCGCGTGCTGCCGCGCGTACGCCGGGTGGGTGAGTCGGGGGCGCTACGGGGTGACGGAGAAGTTGGCCAGGACCCGGGCGGCCAGCTCCCGGTCGCCCTCGACGGTGACGTGGCCGGGGCGGCCCCGGCCGCAGGCGAGGCGGACGTAGGTCTCCCAGTCGAGGGTGAGCTGGACGTCGGGGGCGAGGCTGATCGACCCGTCCACGGTGCCGCGGCCGGTGGAGTCGACCCGGACGGTGCGCAGGAACTCGACCGGGCCGGTGACATCGACGACCAGGGCCGTCCCCGCGGGTGCGCCGGCCGCGTGGGCGACCGCCTTCGGCAGTGACTCCAGCAGGACGTCGCGGGCGACCACGGCGGCCGGGGAGTCCAGGTTGCCGGGCTCGTGGAGGGCGCGGCGGAGGTCCTGCTCGTGCACCCAGACGTCGAACGCCCGGCGGCGTAGCAGCTCGTGGTACGGCAGGTCGCGGGTGTGCGGCCCGGCGGGCCAGCGGACCGGCTCGGAGGGGGTGTACTTGGCGTTCCGCAGCGCCCGCGAGCGGCGGATGATCGTGTACTCCAGCTCGCCGGTCATCTCCAGCACGGTGTGGCAGCGGCGCTTGTCGACCGGCAGCTCGATGTAGCGGGCGAACTCGGTGGTGACATGGCGCAGGTCGCGCGGCAGCGAGTGGATCGGGCGGGGGTCGCCGAGCAGTTCCGACTCGACGGCGATGACATGCGAGACGACGTCCCGGACGGACCAGCCGGGGCACTCGGTGGCCCGGTTCCAGGAGTCCGTGGGCAGGGCGGCCACCAGTTCGGATATGGACTCGATGGACTGCGTCCACGCCTCGGTGTAAGCCTGCACGGTCTGGTTGTCCGTCACGGGAATCTCCGGCCCTCCGTCAGCTGCCTTGCCACACGTGCCCTGCACGGGATCGTCCGGGATGGTCCGGCTTCCGGGCACACACGCTAACCGCACGTTACGCTGCCTGGTGAGAGCAGGGCAGCGCTTTCGGGTGACGATCGTAGGACTCTTGCGGTGGACGGTGGTACTGTGCGCGCTTCATTGATCCAACTCTCGGTCTCCGACGCCGAACCGCCCGCCGAGCGGCGGGCCCGGGCGGCGGCCCTGGTCCGGGCGCAGCAGGGGGCGGACCTGGTGGTCCTGCCGGAGCTGTGGCCGCTGGGCGGTTTCGCCTACGACCTCTGGTCGGACGGTGCCGAGGCGCTGGACGGGCCGACCTCCGACGCGATGGCGGCGGCCGCCAGGGCGGCCGGGGTCTGGCTGCACGCCGGGTCGATCGTCGAACGGGACCCGGACGGGCCGATCTACAACACCTCGCTGCTGTTCGCCCCGGACGGCGAGCTGGTGCACACCTACCGCAAGATCCACCGCTTCGGCTTCGACAGCGGCGAGGCGGTGGTGATGGGCGCCGGGCAGGAGATCGTCACCGCCGTCACCGACTTCGGCACGCTGGGCCTGGCGACCTGCTACGACCTGCGCTTCCCCGAGCTGTTCCGGGCCCTGCTGGACGCGGGCGCGCAGCTGCTGGTGGTCCCGGCGGCCTGGCCGGAGCGCCGGCGGGAGCACTGGACGCTGCTGAACCGGGCCCGCGCGGTGGAGGAGCAGGCGTACGTGCTGGCCTGCAACACGGCCGGGACGCACGGCGGGGTCGAGCAGGCGGGCCACAGCATCGTGGTGGATCCGTGGGGCCGGGTGCTGGCCGAGGCGGGACTGGGCGAGGAGGTGCTGACGGTGGAGTTCGATCCGGCGGAGGTGGCCAAGGCCCGCGCGGACTTCCCGGTGCACCGGGACCGGCTGCTGGGCATTCCGGCGCCTGTGCAGCGGTGACGCCGCGCCCCGGGGAAGGGTGCTTGTACACGACGGCGGCATGTTTGAGAAGATGAGCATTCGTCGTGTTCCCAGCCGTTCTTCGGTCGGCCTGCCGCGGCACAGGCCGGCGAGCCCGCCCGAGGAGGTCGCGCGCATGTCCGGCACCGGCATCGGCGAGGGCGACAACCGCCCCGTGATCCAGCGCAACAGCCTCCGCGAGCAGATCGCGGGCGCGCTGCGCGAGGAGATGATGGCCGGCCGGCTGGCGGCGGGGCGCAACTTCACCGTCAAGGAGATCGCCGAGCTGTACGGGGTCTCGGCGACCCCGGCCCGTGAGGCGCTGGTGGACCTGGGCGCGCAGGGGCTGCTCCGGGTCGAGCACCACCGCGGATTCACGGTGCCCGAGTTCGGCTGGGACGACTTCCTGGAGATCTTCGAGTCCCGGGTGCTGCTCACGGACAGCTACTTCCGCCAGCTGTCCGCCCGGTCGGCGCTGCCGGACGTCATCCGGCTGCCGTCGCTGCGGCGGCGGGCGGACGCGGCGCTGCGGGCGGCCCGGTCGGGGAACCTGGACGTGATGGTCGGCTGCGACCGCCGCTTCTGGCAGGAGGTCGCCGGACTGCTCGGCAACCGCCGGATCGTCGACTACCTGGACTGGCTGCGGGTGCAGTCCTGGATGTTCGCCGCCCCCTATCTGCGGACGCTGCCGGAGTTGGCCGGGGTCTGCTGGGACCGTCATGGCGAGCTGGTCGACGTGATCGAGGCGCGGGACCTGGCGGGCGCGCGGCGGATCGTCTGCGAGTACAACCTGTTCACCGTCCGGCTGCTGGCCGAGCTGGCCGGGCAGCCGGTGGAGTCGGTGGGTGTTCTGGGGCTGCTGCTGCCCTGGTCCGGCCAGGGCGAGCCGGACCAGGAGCCCGCGGCCGGGCAGGGGCGGGGGTCGGCCGGGCACAGCGGGGTGGTGCACGGGGACGGGTTGCCCGGTGGCATGGAGTCCGGCCCGGCCGAGCCCTCGCACGGTGGGCGACCGGGCCAGGCCCCGGACCGGGGTCCCGATCAGGATGAAGACGAGGACGAGGACGAGGACCGGGAGCCCGGCCGCGAACTGGGGCTGGGCCTCGGGCTGGTGCCGCAGCCGCGCTCGGTGCCGTACGGGCGGTTCGGCCGCCGGCTGCCCGACCCGCCCTCCGGTCAACTGCCCGGGGGGAAGCCCGAGAGCAGGCCCGACCCGCATCGCGCGCCGGGCCGGTAGGGTGGGCGGTCGTCGAACCGGCCGGTCCTTTCGCCGACCGTCCGGGCACCGACCCGTCCATTCGTCGTCCGTGTCCGCGAACGACCCCCGCCGCCCGGAGAGGAAGAGCCGGCCCATGGCCTGCGACCTCTGGCTCGTCCCGCTCGTGGACGTACTGAGCCACAGCCCCGACAATCCCTTCCGGGACGATCTCGCCCTCTACAACGCCGTGTTGGCCGCGAACGGCCTGCCCGAGGTGCCGGTCTACCAGTACGTCCCGGGTATCAGCGGGGCGGTCGAGCCGATAGCCGCCTTCGACTACGACTCGCTGCACTTCCTGCGCCGCGCCTACCTGTTGGGCCTCACCGGCCTGGACATCACGCCGGTGGACGCGCTCGGCGGCGACTACGAGCAGCTGCTGGAGATGTTCGAGAGCAGCGCCGAACAGTCGCACCTGGTCTGGCACTTCGACCACGCGGGCGCGTACGTGCCGATCGAGTTCGCGGCGCCGCTGGTGGACGACGCGCTGCTCTCCGCGGGCGGACCGCTCGGCTCCAGCCACGGACTGCTGCGCGAACTGCAAGCCGTCGCGCCGGCGCTGGACATCGACCCGCTCAACCCGCCGGACCCGACCCGGCCGCTCGGCCCGACCGGCCTGGAGCAGCCGTTCGGCCCGCCGCTGGACGACCTGCACCCCTTCGCCCGTGAGCGGCACGCCTGGTCGGGCCTGTACGCGGCGGCGACCCGCAGCCTCACCCAGGGCTCGATGGTCGTCTTCGCCTGAAGCCAACGGCCAACGGCCAACGGTCAACAGTCAGCGGCAGCGGCCGGCGACGACCACGAGCGCGCCACGGCCCGCCGCCACCCCGGCCGGGCCCGCGGCGGCTCAGCGCAGCGGCCCCTCCGGCGGCCGCTGGCGCGGCATGGTCGGCCGGGTGCCCGGCGGCGGCAGGATCCGCACCTGGGCGCCGCCCCCCGACTCGCTGCGCCCGCCCCAGCTGCCGGGGCTCTGGGTGGGCAGCTGGGTCATGTTCGCCCGGAACTCCAGCATCCACTCCGAGGTCTCGCTGCGGACCATGTCCGAGACGTCCTCGCAGAACCGCCGCAGCACCCCGAGGCAGCGCTCGGCGGCCTCGCCGGCGGTGCCCTCGGTCGGGCCGAGCACCTCCCGCACGCACTCCGACGCCCAGTCGAACTGGAAGGCCTCCAGACGGCGTTGCAGCGCCTGGCCGGTGCTGACGTCCCGCATCCAGCCGGAGGTCAGACCGAACACCCGGTCGGCGCCGTAGCAGGCGGCGGAGAGCGCCAGGCCGACGTAGCCCCAGCTGGTGGCGTTGGCGACCGAGCCGGTGAGGTCCACCAGCGGGGCGGTGACGCCGCCGACCGCGAAGCCGGCCGTGCCGAAGCGCAGCAGCCGGGCCCAGCGGCGCTTCCACACCCGGTCCCGGCGGTACCACTCGATCGCCTCCACCGCCCGCTCCTCGGACCAGCGGTAGAGCTCCTCCAGGCGCTCGGCGGGCTCGCCCCAGTCCCCGAGCGGGAACTGGCGGGTGCTCAGATCGGTCCGGCGACGGGTGGACTCCCGGCGCGCGACGGCCGCGACGGGCTGGTCCTCCTCACCGACCTCCTTGCCCCAGGCACTCTCCTCGGGCTGCATTTCCGGCTGGCTCACCTGTGGGGCTCCCTGTGGCGGGCGGACTGCTGGGTCTGACAGTGCGCCGACCTGACGTGTCATCGACCTGGCGGGCGGTGAAACATCGGATGGCGCATTGGACGCGCGACGCCCACGGGCGAGTCTGGGTGCCCGGGAGGTCGCGTACCGACCGGCTGCCGGTGGTTGTCCAACAGCACTTCTTACCGCCAAATGGCTGACCATGTGGGCGCTTCTCCAATGATCGTTACTGGTTTCGGCCACTGGATACCAAGGTGGGAGGGTTGCGGGGGGCGGCGAGATTTCACCCGTCCGAGCGAGGCCCCGGTGACCCGCCGTTCTGACCCGGGCACCCGGCGCGGATGTCGCGGGCCGTTTCCTGGAGGTTCCTCCGAGGCCGGGGGCGTGCGCGCGGGCCCGGTCTGTAGCTTCCGACGGGACCGGAGAGCGGCCTGAACCGGCCACCGACTACCCTTGCGAAGCGTGAAGGTCCTCGTCATCGGCGGCGGCGCCCGCGAACACGCCCTGTGCCGCTCTCTGTCCCTAGATCCCGCCGTCACCGAGCTGCACTGCGCCCCGGGTAACGCCGGGATCGCGCAGGTGGCGACGGTCCACCCGGTCGACCAGCTGGACGGCGGGCAGGTCACCGACCTCGCCCGGCGGCTCGGCGCCGGCCTCGTCGTCGTCGGCCCGGAGGCCCCGCTGGTCGCGGGCGTCGCCGACGCCGTGCGCGCGGCCGGCATCCCGGTCTTCGGCCCCTCCGGCCGGGCCGCCCAACTGGAAGGCTCCAAGGCCTTCGCCAAGGACGTGATGGCCGCCGCCGGCGTGCCCACCGCCCGCTCGTACGTCTGCACCACCCCCGCCGAGGCCGCCGAGGCGCTGGACGCCTTCGGCGCGCCGTACGTGGTCAAGGACGACGGGCTGGCCGCCGGCAAGGGCGTGGTGGTCACCTCCGACCGCGCGGCCGCGCTGGCCCACGCCGCCTCCTGTGACCGCGTGGTCATCGAGGAGTACCTGGACGGCCCCGAGGTCTCGCTGTTCGCCGTCACCGACGGCAGCACCGTCGTCCCGCTCCAGCCCGCGCAGGACTTCAAGCGCGCGCTGGACGGCGACGAGGGCCCGAACACCGGCGGCATGGGGGCCTACTCGCCGCTGCCGTGGGCGCCCGAGGGCCTGGTCGAGGAGGTCCTGGAGACCGTCCTGCAGCCGACCGTGGACGAGCTGCGCCGCCGGGGCACCGAGTTCTCCGGCCTGCTCTACGCGGGCCTGGCGCTGACCTCGCGCGGCACCCGGGTGATCGAGTTCAACGCCCGCTTCGGCGACCCGGAGACCCAGGTCGTGCTGGCCCGGCTGCGCACCCCGCTGGCGGGCGTCCTGTACGCCTCCGCCACCGGCACGCTGGACCAGCTGGAGCCGCTGCGCTGGGACGACGGCGCCGCGGTCACCGTGGTCGTCGCCTCCGAGGGCTACCCGGCCGCGCCGCGCACCGGCGACGTGATCGAGGGCCTGGCCGCGGCCGAGGCCGCCGACGGCACCGCGTACGTGCTGCACGCCGGCACCAGGGCGGACGAGGACGGCCGGGTGCTCAGCGCCGGCGGCCGGGTCCTCTCCGTCACCGCCACCGGCGCCGACCTCGCCGAGGCCCGTGACCGGGCGTACGAGGCCGTCGGCCGGATCGACCTCAAGGGCGGCCAGCACCGCACCGACATCGCGCTGAAGGCGGCGCTGTAACGGGCGGTCCACTGACCGGAGGGTGCCGCGTCGAGGGGAAACAACCCCCATGGACGCAGCACCCTCCGGCGTTTCCGGGGGAGACGGTGCCGGAGCGGTCCGGGGGGGGGGAGCCACACCGTTCGGCGGCCGGAATCCAGCCCATCGAGTGACACCGCCCGCATCCGGCTGACGTAACCGGGTGCCCGGCCTTATGGTGCGCTGGATCGCAGGTGTCACCACCGGGGCCGCTGTGATCGCCGCCGGGTAGCGCCGTGCCCGCGGGGGGATGCTGGACGGCGTCCGGCCGGGCCGGCACATCCGGGCGCTTCGCACGGCCGGGCCGTGGGTCGTCCGGAAACCGGGCAGCGTCACCGGGACGAGTGGAAACCGGGGCGATCCGGAACACCGGCCCGGACCTGGGCGTCAACAATGGCAGAAGCGCCACGCAGCATGTACTACCGGGATCGGACGCCACCGCTTCCCGGTCGGAACTGATCGTTCGAGCCTGCTCAGGGCCCGTCGCCGGGCGCCCGAGGGCTCCGAAGGGGGTGCCGCACCGTATGGCCGCTGTCGACACCGCGCGCGCTCACGCCCAGGCGGTGCTGCGGATCCGGGGTCTCGCCCTGGCCGTCGCCGCACTGCCCGCCGCCGTCGCGGTGGTCCTGTTCGCGGGCCGGCTCACCGGCCGCCTCGGCGCGCCCGGCTCCCCGGACGGCGCCGGCTGGGACGCCGCCCGCTGGGTGGTCTGCGCGGTGGCCGCCGTCACCCTGCTGGTGGCCGGCCTGGCCGCGCGGGCCTACCGCCGGGCCGTCCCGCCGCAGACCCCGGTCGTCCCGCTCGACCGGAGGCAGGCGCCCGAGCTCTACCGGCTGATCGACGAGCTGGCCGAGCGGCTGGAGGTCCCCGCGCCCTCCGCCATCGCCCTCACCCCGGACTGCGACAGCTGGCTGGAGGACGTCCCGCCGCCCCGGCCCGAGGGCCGGTCCCGGCCGCACCGCCCGGGGCACGAGCCGCCCGCCCCCGCCCTGGTGATCGGCTCGCCGTTCCTCTGGTGGATGCGGGCCGGGGAGCTCCGCGCCCTGCTCGCGCCCGTGGTGGCCGGCACCGCGGCCGCGGCCGATCCGGAGATCGCCGCCGCCCGCCGCTTCCTGCGCGGCCTGGACGCCAGCCTGGACGCCGGACCCGGCACCGCCCCCGGCCTCGGCGGAGTCCCCGCTCCCGGGCCCGTACGGCCGCCCCGCCGCGGCCCGGCCGCGCTGACCGACCGGATCACCCGACGGCTGCTCGGCGCCTGTCGCGCGCACTCCGCCGAACTGGAGCGGGCGGTCGCCGCCTGGGCCTCCGAGCAGGCCAGGGCGGTCGACTACGGCCTGCGGATCGCCGCCCAGGAGCAGGTCGGCCTCGCCTACGCCGGCTGGGACCGGCTGCTCACCCGGGTGGCACTGCCCGCCTGGCGGCTCGGCCGCCACCCCGCGCACCTCAACGCCGGGGTGGTCGCCGCCCTCACCGAGCTGTCCCGGCGCGACCGGCTGGCCGCCGACGGCTACGGCAGCAGGCTCGGCGACCGCCCCGCCTGCGACCTGCTGGAGGAGCCCGGCACGGTGGACGAGGCGGTCTCGCTGCTCGCGGCCGAGCTGTTCTTCGGCCGGCCCGCCGACGGCGCCTGGCGGGAGCTGGAGTGGGCCGACTACCCGGCCGAGGTGGTGGACGCCGGCTGGCGCATCCGCGCCGCGGCCCTGCAGTCCGCCCTGGACCGGCTCGCCCCGCAGGCCCGCCCCGGTGCCCCGACCCTCACCCGGCTGCTGGCCCGGCTCGCCGACGGCGACGGCGAGCGGCTGGCCGCCGCACTCACCGCCCAGCTCGCCCGCACCACGGCCCCCGCCCCGCTGCTGGAGCCCGTCCGCACCGGGCGGGACCTCCTGATCGACCACGTCACCGCGATGGTCTGCTGCGCCGCCGTCGACACCGCCGGTGCCACCCCCGGCCTGGACTGGCTGGACGGCCCGGTGCTGATGCTCGGCGGGGTGCGCCGCACGGACCTGGCCGGACCGGTCGCCCAGGCCGTCGAACAGGGCCAGGACGGCCCGCTGCGCGGCTGGCTGGACGCCGCCGACGTCCGGCTGGAGAAGCCGGTCCGCCTCTGAGGCGGATCCGGGACCACGCCGGCCTGCTCCGGGGCGGCGCTCGGTGGCCGGCCACGCGCCCCCTGCGGCGGCCTGGCCTCGGAAGGTCTTCGCAGGCCAAAGGCCCTCTCGGTGCCGGGCCCGAAGATTCATCACCACTAGTTGCTACCGTAGGGTGACGCAGCGCCAGCACAGTGTGGTGTATTAGTCCGCACGCACAACCGGGAGGCACATGCCAACCGGCGGAGGTGCACCCGGGAGGGGCACGTGGGGACGGAACTCAACCGCCGCTGGGAGTCGGGAACGCACGCGTACAGCGTCTCCGACCCCTTTGGCCAGGGCCCGCTGCCCTGGCTGCGCAGCCCGGACCAGTACCTGGCGGGAGCGGAGGGCGGCGTCCCCTGGTACGTCTCGGTGGGCGCGCCGGGGCAGCAGCCGCTCGCCGGGGGCACCAGACCCAAGCCGCCGGTCGGCACCCCGCGGGGCGCCAACGACGTGGTGCAGCAGATCAAGGGCTTCGCCTCGGCCGGTGTGGTCCGCCCCGGCGGTTCGGTGGACCTCCGGGTCACCGTCAACCCGCCCCGCGAGTTCACCGTGGACGTCTACCGGATCGGTCACTACAACGGCGACGGCGCCCACCACATGACGTCCAGCCCGCTGATCTCCGGGCTGGCCCAGCCCGCCCCGCTGGTCGTCGGACGGACCGTCTCCTGCCACCACTGGTGGCACTCCTGGCGGCTCCAGATCCCCGCCCACTGGCCGCCCGGCGCGTACGTGGCCGTCCTGACCACCGCCGACATGCTGGACCGCAGCCACATCCCGTTCACCGTCCGGGACCTCGACGACCGGGTGCACGCCGCCGAGCTGCTGCTGGTCGTCCCGGACGTGACCTGGCAGGCCTACAACCTCTTCCCCGAGGACGGCCGTAGCGGCGCCAGCCTCTACCACGCCTGGGACGGCCAGGGCCGGCTCGTCGGCGAGCCCGAGGCGGCCGTCACCGTCTCCTTCGACCGTCCGCACGCCACCGCCGGCCTGCCGCTGCACGTCGGCCACGCCTACGACTTCATCCGCTGGGCCGAGCGGTTCGGCTACGACCTCTCCTACGCCACCGCCACCGACCTGCACGCCGGCCTGGTCGACCCGACCCGGCACCGCGCGCTGGTCTTCCCCGGCCACGACGAGTACTGGTCCGAGCCGATGCGCCGGACGGTCGAGCGGGCCCGCGACGACGGCACCTCCCTGGTCTTCCTCTCCGCCAACACCATGTACTGGCGGGTCGAGCTGAGCGCCGCGCCGTCCGGCGAGCCCAACCGGCTGCTCAACTGCCGCAAGCGGCAGAAGGTCGAGCCCGGCAGCCCGGCCGCCGGGGTGTCCGGCGCCGCCAGCGCGCTCTGGCGGGACGCGGGCGAGCCGGAGCAGCACCTGCTCGGCCTGCAGTACTCCGGCCGGGTCGCCTCGCCCGTCCCGCTGGTCGCCCGGCACACCGCGCACTGGCTCTGGGACGGCACCGGTGTCCGGGAGGGCGAGGAGCTGCCCGGCCTGGTCGCGGGGGAGGCCGACCGCTACTACCCCAGGGTGTCGCTGCCCGAGCACACCGAGCGGGTGCTGCTCGCGCACTCCCCGTACCAGGACCTCATGGGCCGCACCCGGTACCAGGAGACCTCGCTGTACCGGGCCCCGAGCGGCGCGTACGTGTTCGCCGCCGGCACCTTCGCCTGGTCGCCCGCGCTGGGCCGGCCGGGGCTCACCGACGAGCGGATCCAGCGGGCCACCGCCAACCTGCTGGACCGCCTCGGCAAGAACGGCTGACCGCCGGGCCGCGGGTGCCCCACCGGCCGTCCGTGAAAGACTCGGAGGCAGTGACCTCCCCTTTCGCGCCCCACACGCCCGCGAACCACCCCTGAGGACTGAGACGACCTTGAGCGGATTTGTCACCAAGCCCGAGCCGGTCCAGGTACCCGGCCTGGTCCACCTGCACACCGGCAAGGTGCGCGACCTCTACCGCGCCGAGTCCGGTGAGCTGGTGATGGTCGCCAGCGACCGCACCTCGGCGTACGACTGGGTGCTGCCCAACGAGATCCCGGACAAGGGCCGCATCCTCACCCAGATGTCGCTCTGGTGGTTCGACCGGATCGCCGGCATCGTGCCCAACCACGTGATCTCCACCGAGGTCCCGGCCGGCGCCCCCGCCGACTGGAAGGGCCGCACGCTGGTCTGCCGCAGCCTGGAGATGGTCCCGGTCGAGTGCGTGGCCCGCGGCTACCTGGCCGGCTCCGGCCTGGAGGAGTACCGCGCCTCCCGCACCGTCTGCGGCATCGCGCTGCCCGAGGGCCTGGAGGACGGTTCCGAACTGCCCGGCCCGATCTACACCCCGGCGCTCAAGGCCGAGGTCGGCGAGCACGACGAGAACGTCCACTACGAGGAGACCGCCCGGCGGATCGGTGCCGAGCTGGCCGCCCGGCTGCGCCGCACCACCCTCGACATCTACGCGCTGGCCCGGGACATCGCGCGTGACCGCGGCATCATCCTCGCCGACACCAAGTTCGAGTTCGGCCTGCTGGACGGCGAACTGGTGATCGGCGACGAGGTGCTCACCCCGGACTCCTCCCGCTTCTGGCCGGCCGACCAGTGGGAGCCCGGTCACCCGCAGCCGTCCTTCGACAAGCAGATCATCCGCGACTGGCTGACCTCCCCGGCCTCCGGCTGGGACCGCAGGAGCGAGCAGCCGCCGCCGCGGCTGCCGGCCGAGGTGGTCGAGCGGGTCCGGGCCAAGTACGTCGAGGCCTACGAGCGGCTGACCGGCCTCGGCTGGGAGTAGTCCGCCGCCCGCCCGCGGGCACCGCTGGTCAGATCCAGCCGTGCTCGCGGGCGATCCGCACCGCCGCGTGGCGGTTCTCGGCGCCCAGCTTGGTGGCCGCCGAGGAGAGGTAGTTGCGGACCGTCCCCTGGGAGAGCGACGCGCGTTCGGCGATCTCGGCGATCGAGGTCCCGTCGGCGGCCAGCTCCAGCACGTCCGTCTCGCGCGGGGTCAGCGGGGTCTCGCCCGCACTGATCGCGTCCGCCGCCAGCTCCGGGTCGACGTACCGGCCGCCCGCCCGCACGGTGCGGATGATCCCGGCGAGGTCCGCCGCCGAGACGGTCTTCGGCAGGAAGCCGCGCACCCCGACCTCCAGCGCCCGCTTCAGATAGCCCGGGCGGCCGTGGCCGGTGACGATCATGCAGCGGCAGTCCGGCAGCACCCGGCGCAGTTCGGTGGCCACCTCGATGCCGTCCAGCCCGGGCATCTGCAGGTCCAGCACCGCGACGTCCGGGCGGTGCGCCTTCGCCATCGCCAGGGCCTCGGTGCCGGAGCCGGCCTCCGCGATCACGGTGATGTCCTCCTCCAGGGAGAGCAGCGCGGCCATCGCACCCCGGATCAGGTGCTCGTCGTCGGCGAGCAGGATGCGGACGGGGGCGGTGTCGGTCATCGGGAGGGCCTTCTTCCGTACGGGCGGGCGTCAGATCGGGACGGTGGCGATCATCCGGAAGCGGCCCGGTCCGGTCGCCGGGACGGCCAGTTCACCGTCGTGCGCGGCGAGCCGCTCGCGCAGCCCGCGCAGGCCGGTGCCGCTGCCCTGGGAGGGGAGCGGCACGGCCGGCACCCCGTCATTCTCCAGCTCCAGCACCGCCCGGCCGTCCTCGCGACGCAGCCGGATCGTGCAGTGGTCCGCCTCGCTGTGCCGCAGCACATTGGTGGTGGCCTCGCGGATCACCCAGCCGAGCACCGACTGCACCGGCAGCGGCAGCCGGTCCGCCTCCGCGCCGAGGTCGATCTCGCAGGCGACGTCGGCGGCGCGGAGCACGGCCCGGGCGCCGATCGCCTCGGCGTGCAGGTCCGCCGTGCGGTAGCCGCGGACCACGTCCCGGACCTCGCGCTGGGACTCCTGGGCGATCCGCTGCACCTCGGTCATCTGGTCGGCGGCCTCCGGGCGGCCGCGCCGGGCCAGCTGGACGGCGAGTTCGCTCTTCAGCGCGATGGTGGTGAGGTTGCGGCCCATCACGTCGTGCAGGTCGCGGGAGAACCGCAGCCGCTCCTCGGCGACGGCCAGCCGGGCCTGGGCCTCGCGGGCGGCGTCCAGCTCCCAGACCACCGACTGCAGCCAGGCGAAGCTGCGGCAGCTGGAGCCGATGAAGGCCATCCCGATGAGGGCGCCGACCAGCACGCCGGCGGTGGTCGGGCGGTTGATCCCGGCGAGCAGCAGGGCGGGGGCGACCAGGAGCAGCGCGCCGAGTCCGGCGCGGCAGGCCTGGCGGACCGTCAGGCCGACGCTGACCGGGCCGAAGGCCGAGGCGAGCAGGGCGACGACCACGGTGACGGTGAACGGCGGGCCGTCCTGGTCACCGCGGTCCGGACCGAGCAGCAGCACGGCCCAGGAGCCGGCCACGGCGACCGCGCCGGTGACGGCGAGCCAGCGCAGGTGGTCGGTCGGCCGCTTCAGGTAGTGGTCGAGCGAGGTGCGGTAGGCGCGCAGGGTCAGCAGGGTGGAGGCCAGGCCGATGACGAGCGCGACCCGGCCGGCGGCGGGGGAGCCGCCCTGCTCGGCGGTCGAGACGACGGCCAGCATGATCACCGGCAGCAGGAACAGCGGCATCGAGTAGAGCGACCAGCGGAGGTAGAGCTCGGTGCGCTGGGGCTTGCCGGAGCCCTTCCATCGGCGGACCGGTGCCCGGACGTCCATCTGGTCTGCTCCCCGTTCGATCATGATCGTGCTGCTGCCTTCATATCAGAGGTGGCGCGGGGATCGAATCCTTCGAATGGCGGGGTAGTCGTCAGCGACGCGGCTCCCAACGGAAGTAGCGGACGGCACCCCAGGCGGCGAGGGCGAGCCAGATGCTGCCGGTGACCAGGTGCGGGGCGGCGGTGGCCCAGGTGCCGGCGAAGCCGGTGGCGGCGGCGGAGCCGTCGGTGCCGAACCAGCCGAGGCGGATCAGCTGGAAGGCCGGCGTGGTGGGCAGCAGCCGGCAGATGTCGGCCATCCGGTCGGGCATGACCTCCAGCGGGATGAGCAGGCCGGAGCCGAACTGGCTGAGCAGCAGGATCGGCATGGTGGTGATGCCGGCGCTCTCGACGGTCCTGGTGAAGGCGCTGGAGACGGCGGCCAGGGCCATCAGGGTGCCGATCACCAGGACCAGCCCGGCGAGCATGAGCAGCGGGTTCACCGGGGCGCTGAGCTTCAGGGCGGAGGCGCCGACGACGCCGACCACGGTGCACATCATCAGGGCGAGGGCGACCGAGGGCACCGCGGTGCCGGCCAGGATCTCGATGTCCCGGGCCTCGCCGGTGCGCAGCCGCTTGAGTACCAGCTCACCGCGGCGGGCGACGTACGCGCCGGTCAGGTTGTAGTAGACGACGAAGGCCAGGACCATCCCGACGGAGCTGTTGACCAGGGCGGAGTCGACGTCGAGGCCGGGGTTGGACTCGGCCTGCCGGGTGAGGAGGCTGTGCAGTCCGGCGACCAGCAGCAGCGGCAGCAGCAGGGCGGTGAACAGCGCGGTCCGGTTGCGCAGCAGCAGGGTGGCCTCGGCGCGGCCGAGGGCCAGCAGCCGGCGGACGGCGGTGCTCTGCGGGCCGGCGGCGGTGACGGCGGAGGCGGCGGAGGCGGTGGTCATCGGGCGAGTCCGATCAGGCGGCGGCGGGCGGTGGGAGCGGCGGGGGTGTCGGCCGGGGGCTGGTGGGCGGCCTCGGAGGCGATGGCGAGGAAGGCCTCTTCCAGCGAGGCACTGCGGGCGTCCAGGGCGCCGAGCACGACCCGGTGGTGGTTGGCCCAGCCGAGCAGGTCGGTGAGGGTGGCCTGGAGGCTCGGGGTCTGCACGGTGAACCTGCGGCCGTCGGCGGTGATCTCGGCGCCGGGCAGGGTGGGGAGCGAGGTCCCGGCGAACTCCGGCAGCTCGAAGGTGATCCGGGAGGGCCGGCCGGCGATCACCTCGGCCACCGTGCCGGCGGTGACGACCTGGCCGCCGTGCATGATCGCCAGCCGGTCGGCCAGCTCCTCGGCCTCCTCCAGGTAGTGCGTGGTGAGCAGCACCGTGGTGCCCTGGGCGCGCAGCTCGCGCACCAGGCGCCAGACGGCGGCGCGGGCCTCCGGGTCGAGGCCGGTGCTGGGCTCGTCCAGGAAGAGCACCTCGGGGCGGCCGAGCAGGGCCATCGCGAGGTCGAGCCGGCGGCGCTCGCCGCCGGAGAGCTGCTTGACCCGGACGTCGCGGCGGCCGATGAGGCCGACCAGCTCCAGGGCCTCGTCGAGCGGGCGGGCGCCGCTGGTCATCCCGGACCAGCTGCGGCCGGTCTCGGTGACGGTGAGGTCGCCGGGGAAGCCGCCCTCCTGGAGCATGATGCCGATCCGGGGGCGGACGGCGGCACGCTCGCGGTACGGGTCGTGGCCGAGGACCCGGACCTGGCCGCCGCTGGGGGCGGCGAGGCCCTCGATCAGCTCCATGGTGGAGGTCTTGCCGGCTCCGTTGGTGCCGAGCAGCGCGAACAGCTCGCCGCGGCCGACGGCCAGGTCGACGCCGCGCACCGCGTGGTAGCCGGTGGCACCGGCGGGGCCGTAGCGGCGGTGGAGGTCGGTGACCTCGATCACGCGGTCGGTCGAGTGGAGGCGCTGGCTCGTTTCCATGCCTCAAGCTTTCCGCCGCCCGGGCGCCGCGGGCAGTGCGCGTCATCATGAGAACGGGGTGCGGATCCACGGGCCGGCGATGACAAATGTCATGGGTCCGCTTCGCTTCAGGGGGCCGCGGCCCGCTTCAGGGCTCCGTGCGGGCGGAAGGGCCGGGGAATGCCGAAGGGCCCCCTCGACCGAGGGAGCCCTTCGTACTGGAGCGGACGACGAGATTCGAACTCGCGACCCTCACCTTGGCAAGGTGATGCTCTACCAACTGAGCCACGTCCGCATGGTGAAACTATTGAGTTGTGCTGTGCTCGCGCACTGCGAGCGGACGACGAGATTCGAACTCGCGACCCTCACCTTGGCAAGGTGATGCTCTACCAACTGAGCCACGTCCGCACGGTGCCTGGTGGCACCGGCCGCCTCTTTGGATCTCTCCGTTGGGGCGACGAGGAATACTCTACCTCATCGATCGGGGTGGTCGCCCCACCCTTTCGGGCGGGTGGAGCGACCTGGTCCCGGCGGGGTCAGTTCGCCTCGGCGAACGCCTCGTACACGTGCTTGGGGATGCGGCCCCGGGCGGGCAGCTCCATGCCGCGCGACTGGGCCCAGGCGCGCACGGCGGCCGGGTCCGGGGTGAGCGCGGTGCGGCGGAAGGACTTTCCGGTACGGCTCTGGCGCCGGCCGGCCGCGACGAACGGAGCGAGGGCCTCCCGCAGCTTTTCCGCGTTGTCCAGAGACAGGTCGATCTCGTACGACTTCCCGTCGACGCCGAAGTGGACGGTTTCCGCGGCGGCGCCGCCGTCCAGGTCGTCGGAGAGCGTGACGACTACACGCTGAGCCATGGGTGTCAATCCTCTCGGGCAATTCGGCCGAAGGGCACGGGGGTGCGCTCCTGTGGCCTGATGTGCACCACTCGCGCAAGCGCATACGGGCAGCCCTGATGGCACGCCGGATACGCAGCACTTGCCGCGGCAGGTGGCCCTATTCTGCACCCGAAGCGGGTCGAAATCGAAGAGTCCGGCTTTCTTTTCCGTATATTCACGTGTCTTCGCCCGACTACCGGATACCGGTGCGCACGGCTGGCCGATCTGTCCCGGAGTGCCGGTATTCGGGTGTTCTTCGGCCGTTGTCGTTCGGGCTGTCGAATCCGGTGAAATGGGGCGGCTCCGGGGCGGTCCGGGGGCCCGGAACCCTTGTGCCGTAAGGGTCTCGGGTCTACGCGCGTCGCGCTCCCCGGCCAGCAATCCCGCCCGAAACCCCCGGTAGTCTGGAGTTCCCCCGCCTCACGAAGACACCACCGGGAGTGCCAGTGGCACGCGTCGTAGTCGACGTCATGCTCAAGCCGGAGATTCTCGACCCCCAGGGACAGGCGGTGCAGCGCGCACTGCCCCGTCTCGGTTTCGCCGGGATCGCCGACGTCCGCCAGGGCAAGCGCTTCGAGCTGGAGCTGGAGGGCCCGGTCGACGACGCCGTGCTCGCCCGTATCCGCGAAGCCGCCGAGACCTTTCTCGCCAACACCGTGATCGAGGACTTCACCGTCCGCGTCGAGGAGGAGGGCAAGTGACCACCCGCGTCGGCGTCGTCACTTTCCCCGGCTCCCTCGACGACCGCGACGCGCAGCGCGCGGTCCGCCTGGCCGGCGCCGAGCCGGTCGCGCTCTGGCACCGTGACAAGGATCTCCACCAGGTCGACGCGGTCGTCCTGCCGGGCGGATTCAGTTACGGCGACTATCTGCGCTGTGGTGCCATCTCCCGCTTCTCGCCGGTCATGGACACCATCATCGAGCAGGCGAAGCTGGGAATGCCGGTTCTCGGTATCTGCAACGGCTTCCAGGTGCTCTGCGAATCGCACCTGCTGCCCGGAGCGCTCACCCGCAACGACTCGCTGCACTTCATCTGCCGCGACCAGAAGCTGCGGATCGAGAACGCCGCCACCGCCTGGACCGGGGATTACTCGGCCGGCCAGGAAATCGTCGTCCCGCTGAAGAACGGCGAGGGCCGGTTCGTCGCCGACGCGCACGTCCTGGACGCCCTGGAGGCGGAGGGCCGGGTGGTCGCCCGATACCTGGACGTCAACCCGAACGGTTCGTACCGCGACATCGCCGGCATCACCAACGCCGCCGGCAATGTCGTCGGCCTGATGCCGCACCCGGAGCACGCCGTGGAGCCGCTCACCGGTCCGACCACCGAGGGCCTGGGCTTCTTCACTTCCGTCCTGAAGCAGCTGGTGAACGCCTGATGAGCCTCGACACCGTCAAGAACGCCGAGCAGACCCCGGACGCGGCCCAGCCGTGGGCCGAACTCGGCCTCAAGAAGGACGAGTACGCACGCATCCGGGAGATTCTCGACCGGCGCCCGACCGGCGCCGAACTCGCGATGTACTCGGTCATGTGGTCGGAGCACTGTTCGTACAAGAGCTCCAAGGTCCACCTGAAGCAGTTCGGCGAGAAGAAGCCGGATTCGGACGCGATGCTCGTCGGCATCGGCGAGAACGCCGGTGTGGTCGACGTCGGCCAGGGCTACGCGGTCACCTTCAAGGTGGAGTCGCACAACCACCCGTCGTACATCGAGCCCTACCAGGGCGCGGCCACCGGCATCGGCGGCATCGTCCGCGACATCCTGGCGATGGGCGCCCGCCCGGTCGCCGTGATGGACCCGCTGCGGTTCGGCGCGGCCGACCACCCGGACACCCGGCGCGTGCTGCCCGGGATCGTCGCGGGCATCGGCGGCTACGGCAACTGCCTGGGTCTGCCGAACATCGGCGGCGAGGTCGTCTTCGACTCCTGCTACCAGGGCAACCCGCTGGTCAACGCCCTGTGCGTGGGCGTCATGAAGCACGAGGACATCCACCTCGCGCAGGCCTCCGGCGCCGGCAACAAGGTCATCCTGTACGGCGCCCGCACCGGCGGCGACGGCATCGGCGGTGTCTCGGTGCTCGCCTCCGAGACCTTCGACGCCACCGGCCCGGCCAAGCGCCCCGCCGTCCAGGTCGGCGACCCGTTCCAGGAGAAGCTCCTCATCGAGTGCACCCTGGAGATCTTCGGCGAGAAGCTCGTCAAGGGCATCCAGGACCTCGGCGGCGCGGGCCTGTCCTGCGCCACCAGCGAGCTGGCCTCGGCCGGCTCCGGCGGGATGCGGATCGAGCTGGACACCGTACCGCTGCGCGACCACACGCTCTCGCCCGAGGAGATCCTCATGAGCGAGTCGCAGGAGCGCATGTGCGCGATCGTCGAGCCCGACAAGGTCGCCCGCTTCCTGGAGATCTGCGAGAAGTGGGACGTCATCGCCACCGTCATCGGTGAGGTGACCGACGGCGAGCGCCTGGAGATCTTCTGGCACGGCGAGCTGGTGGTCGACGTGCCGCCGCGCACCGTCGCCCACGAGGGTCCGACCTACCAGCGCCCGTACGCCCGCCCCGACTGGCAGGACGCGCTGCAGGCCGACGCCCCGACCGGCGAGCGCCTCGCCCGGCCGACCACCGGTGAGGGCCTGAAGGCCGACCTGCTGAAGGTCGCCTCCTCGCCGAACCAGGCCTCCAAGTCCTGGATCACCGACCAGTACGACCGCTACGTGCTCGGCAACACCGTGCTCTCGGTGCCCGAGGACTCCGGCATGATCCGGATCGACGAGGAGACCAACCTCGGCGTCTCGGTCGCCACCGACGGCAACGGCCGCTACACCAAGCTGGACCCGTACACCGGTGCCCAGCTGGCCCTCGCCGAGGCGTACCGCAACGTCGCGGCCGGCGGTGCCAAGCCGCTCGCCGTCTCCGACTGCCTCAACTTCGGCTCCCCCGAGGACCCGGACGTGATGTGGCAGTTCGCCGAGGCCACCCGCGGTCTGGCCGACGCCTGCCTGGTGCTCGGCACCCCGGTCACCGGCGGCAACGTCTCGCTCTACAACCAGACCGGCGAGACCGCCATCCACCCGACCCCGGTGGTCGCGGTGCTCGGCGTGATCGACGACGTGACGCGCCGGACCCCGATCGGTTTCGCGGAGGAGGGGCAGCTGCTCTACCTGCTCGGCGACACCGCGGACGAGCTGGGCGGCTCGGCCTGGTCGCAGGTGGTCCACGACCACCTCGGCGGTCTGCCGCCCAAGGTCGACCTGGAGCGCGAGCGGCTGCTCGGCGACATCCTGATCGCCGCCTCGCGCGACGGCATGATCGACGCCGCGCACGACCTCTCCGACGGCGGTCTCGGCCAGGCGCTGGTGGAGAGCTGCCTCAAGGGTGGCCACGGCGCGCGGATCATCGTGCCCGAGGGCCAGGACCCGTTCGTGTTCCTGTTCTCCGAGTCGGCGGGCCGCGCGATCGTCGCGGTGCCGCGCAGCGAGGAGCTCCGGTTCAACGACATGTGCACCGCGCGTGGCCTGCCGGCCACCCGGATCGGTGTGGTGGACGGCGATGTCCTGGACGTCCAGGGCCAGTTCACCGTCTCGCTGGCCGAGCTGAAGGACGCCCACACCGGCGTCATCGAGGCCCTGCTCGCCTGATCGCGGTCGTACCGGGGGGCGGTCCACTCAGCCGGGTGGACCGCCCCCCGGCGTACGCTGCGGGGCATGCCTCCCAAGTCCCGTACGTACCAGCCGCAGAAGGTGCGCGCCGCGCTGGTGGCGCAGACCGCCGCGCTGCGTGACGCCGTGCACGGGCTCTGCGCCCGCCCGGACGCCGTGGAACTGCTGGCCCGGCCCACCCGGCTGGGGGAGTGGACGGTGCGCGAGCTGATCGCGCACACCGCCGTCCAGCTCGACTGGGTCCCCGCCCACTTCGACGATCCGCTGGAGGGCCGCCCCCCGCTGGACCTGCTGCGCTGGGTGGCCGGGGTCGGCACGGTGGCACCGCTCCTCGACGAGCAGGCCCGGGAGAAGGCCGCGGGCGAGTTCGGCGGTGACCCGGCCTCGGTGTCGGCGGCCTTCCAGCGGGCCGCGAGCGGTCTGATCACCACCCTCGCCAGGAACGAGGCCGCCGACCCCGAGCGGCGGTTCGAGATCCGGCTGGGCTCGATGCTGCTCTCCGACCTGCTGGTGACCCGGCTGGTCGAGGCGGTCGTGCACGCCGACGACCTGGCCGCCGCGCTCGGCCTCGCCGCCTTCCCGCACGACCGCCAGGCCGTCGCCGCCGTCACCCGGCTGCTGGCCGACGCCTTCGCCGACCGGGCCCCCGGCGGCGCCGTCGAGCTGCGGATCCCGCCGTACGCCGTGGTGCAGGCCGTCGAGGGCCCCCGGCACACCCGGGGCACCCCGCCGAACGTGGTCGAGACCGACCCGTTCACCTGGATCCGGCTGGCCACCGGGCGGACCGACTGGGCGTCCGCGGTGGACGCCGACACGGTGTCGGCGAGCGGTGAGCGCAGCGACCTGCGGGCGTACCTGCCGGTGCTCGGCTGATCCGGGCCCGGCTCCCGGGAGTGCGGCGGCCCGGGGCGGCGGCTCGCCGGTCAGGGCGTGTTCCGGGGAGGGGGAGCCGGTGAGGGCGGCTCAGAGCCGTTCCGTCGGTGCCCGGTTCAGGGCACCGACGGGCCGCCCAGGTAGGAGCCCTCGGCCGAGTACGGCCAGGCGTTGGACTCGCAGCCCTTGAGGCCGTAGATCTGCTGCATCATCGCGGGGGCGGGCCTGCCCTTGCCGGGGCAGGTCTCGTGCCCGTGGCCGATCCGGTGGCCGACCTCGTGGTTGACGATCAGTGCCCGGTACTCGTCGATCGGGCCGCTGAACTGCGGTGAACCGGTGTTCCAGCGCTTGACGTTGACCATCACCTGGTTGCCGACGGCGCAGTTCACCTCGCCGTGGGTGTCCAGACCGGCCTGGCCGCAGATCCGGTCCACGGCGGCCGGCGAGCCGATCTTCACCGTGAAGTCGTACGAGCCGCCGGCCACCAGCTGGAAGCCGTTCTTGCGGTCGTTGGTCCAGCCGCGCTTGTCGGCGAGGATGCCCTGGATCTGCGCGGCCGCGGCCGCCGGGTCGATCCCGATGCCGTCCTCGACCTCCACCCGGTAGCGGCGGATGTTGCCGGCGCCGACCGGCGCGGCGGAGCCGGTGGCGACGGTGAAGGTGCCCGCGCCCTTGGCGGGTCCGGGGTCCGGGGTGTTCCGTTCCGGGGTCGGCGTCGCGGCCTGGGTCAGGGCCGGCGTCGGTGCGGGTGTCGTGGCGGGCGCCGCCGGCGGCGGCGGCGGGGCGGTGTCCGGGCTCTTGGCGGGCTCGGGGGCGGTGGGTGCCGGGGTGCTGTCGGCGGGCGGGGCGACCCGGCCCTGGGCGGTCGGACCGGCGCCGGGCAGGGCGTCGGGGCGGTTCAGCGCGTACAGCGTGCCGCCGAGCACGGTCACGGCCGCGAGCAGGGCGGCGGTCATCCCCGGGCCGAGCCGGTGACGCCGCCGGCGGTTTCGGCGGCCGCCGCCCGGCTGGGTGCGGCTGCTGCGCTGAGCCGGTCGAACTACGGGCACGTGGAGGCTTTCTGTCGGGCGGGCGGGGCCGCCCCGAACTGCCGTGCGCGCCCCCTGATGGCCTCACCCTGGCACGCCGGATTGCCGAATGTCCACATACCGAGTATGCAGATCTGGCAACAGAACCGCCCCTGCCGCCGGGCGGGCGACAGGGGCGGTGCCGACGGGTGCGGTGCGTCGGGGAGCGGTCAGCCGAGGGTGGCGGCGGCGGTCGGCGAGCTGTCCCGGAGGAACTGCGCGCAGCGCTCCGCCTCCTCCTTCTCCTCGATCGAGGCGGCGGCCCGGCCGAGCGCGTGCAGCGCCCGCAGGAAGCCGCGGTTCGGCTCGTGCTCCCACGGCACCGGACCGTGGCCCTTCCAGCCGGCCCGCCGCAGCGCGTCCAGCCCGCGGTGGTAACCGGTACGGGCGTACGCGTAGGACTCGACGGTGCGGCCGGCGGCGAAGGCGTCGTCGGCGAGCTGGGCCCAGACCAGCGAGGAGGTCGGGTACTTCGCCGCGACCTCGGCCGGGGAGGCACCGCCGGCCAGCAGCTCCAGCGGAGCGGGCTCGGCGGGCAGGTGCGTCGGGGGCGGACCCCCGAGAAGGTTCTGGTGTGTGCTCATGCCCCCCAGTGAACCACTGGGGGGCATGAGGGAAGGACCCTGCCTCGGCGGGGACTTACTTCAGGCGGTTGCCGGCCGAGCGCAGCTGCTGGGCGGCCTCCAGCACCCGGGCGGCCATGCCCGCCTCGGCGAGCTTGCCCCAGGTGCGCGGGTCGTAGGTGTTCTTCTTGCCGACCTCGCCGTCGACCTTCAGCACACCGTCGTAGTTGCGGAACATGTGGTCCGCGACCGGGCGGGTGAAGGCGTACTGGGTGTCGGTGTCGAGGTTCATCTTCACGACGCCGTTCTCCAGCGCGACGGCGATCTCCTCGGCGGAGGAGCCCGAGCCGCCGTGGAAGACGAAGTCGAACGGGTCCTTCTTGCCGTACTGGGCGCCGATCGCGTCCTGCAGCTCGCGCAGCAGCTCCGGCTTCAGGACGACGTTGCCCGGCTTGTAGACGCCGTGCACGTTGCCGAACGAGGCGGCCAGCAGGTAACGGCCGCGCTCGCCCAGGCCCAGGGCCTCGGCGGTGCGGACGGCGTCGTTGACGGTGGTGTACAGCTCGTCGTTGATCTCGTGCGTGACACCGTCCTCCTCGCCGCCGGTCGGGGTGATCTCGACCTCAAGGATGATCTTGGCGGCGACGGCCTTGGCCAGCAGCTCCTCGGCGATGGCCAGGTTGTCGTTCAGGGTCTCGGCGGAGCCGTCCCACATGTGCGACTGGAACAGCGGGTTCAGGCCCTTGGCCACGCGCTCCGCGGAGATCGCCAGCAGCGGGCGGACGTAGCCGTCCAGCTTGTCCTTCGGGCAGTGGTCGGTGTGCAGCGCGACGGTCACGTCGTACTTGGCGGCGACCACGTGCGCGAACTCGGCGAGCGCGACGGCGCCGGTCACCATGTCCTTGTTGTGCTGGCCGCCCAGGAACTCCGCACCACCGGTCGAGATCTGGATGATGCCGTCGCTCTCGGCCTCGGCGAAGCCGCGCAGCGCGGCGTGCAGGGTCTGCGACGAGGTCACGTTGATGGCCGGGTAGGCGAACTTGCCCGCCTTGGCCCGGTCGAGCATCTCGTTGTAGACCTCGGGAGTTGCGATGGGCATGCGAATCCGCTCCTGTCGGGTTGCGGCGTACGGACGGTGCTGTCCGACGCTGTGTACGCCTTCGTTACGACTCCGGGGTACCGGCGCCGACGCGCGGCTCTGCGGGGCGGCTCGCCTGTACCAAGGTTCGAGGTGACCGCCGCGGCACGACAATGAGGGTGTTTGCGACCGCGGTCCGGACGCCTGTGCCATCTTCCCAGACTCGTGCTCCGGGTTCACCATGCGGCCCGCCAGTCGGGACGGCGGCGCCCGCGGGGCCACTCCTCGCGTGCGACCGGAGGATGTGGCCGCCTCGACCTGTGGGCCGATGCCCGTGTTTATCCGGGACCGCTATCCTGCGGCCGTGGACTACAACCAGCTGGCCGTCAACCTCCTCGACGCCAAATCACTGATCTCGTCCGTCGGCGCCATCGGGCTGATCGCGATCATCTTCGCGGAGACCGGCCTGCTGGTCGGGTTCTTCTTCCCGGGTGACTCATTGCTGATCATCGCAGGCGTGGCCGCCTCCAGTGCCGCCTCGTCGGTGCTCGGGGACGGGGCCCGGCTGTCGATCACGGCGCTGGCCATCGGGGCCCCGCTCGCCGCGATCGCCGGCGCCCAGCTCGGGCACCAGATCGGGGTGAAGGTCGGACCGAAGATGTTCGACAAGCCCGAATCGAAGATCTTCCGCCGCGAGTACGTGCTGAAGGCGGAGGAGTACTTCAACAAGTTCGGACCCGGCAAGGCCGTGGTGCTGGCCCGCTTCATGCCGATCGTCCGGACCTTCCTCAACCCGGTCGCGGGCACCCTGGAGATGCCGGCCCGCACGTTCTTCCTGTGGAACGTGATCGGTGGCGTGCTGTGGACCGAGTCGATGCTGATGATCGGCTACTTCTTCGGTGACGCGCTGGCCCCGGTGATCGACAAGTACCTGATTCCCGCGGTGCTGCTGATCGTGCTGCTCTCGATCTCGCCGATCCTGGTGGAGGTCGTACGGGAACGCAGGAAGAAGAAGGCGGGCGGCGCCGTCGAGGCCGCCGACGAGGACACCGTGCAGGCCGGTGGCGGGCGCCACCGCCGCGGCTGAGCACCGCTTCCGACGACGAACGGCCGGGGCCGGGTGCTGTTTCACGTGAAACAGCACCCCCCCCCCGCCGGTTGCACCGGGCGGCAATGGCCCGGGGGTGCAGGGGGGTTGGGGGGT
>NZ_JBFBIL010000079.1:0-30636 GCF_040685575.1 Kitasatospora sp. NPDC088351
ATCTCGCCCAGCATGAAGGACCAGTGGTCCGGGAAGATCTTGCGGAGGTTGGCCCTGGCCAGGGAGTAGATCCCCAGCCGGCCGTCCGTCCAGTCGGCGGCCCGTCGGCCGCGTCCAGGAGGCTGATTCCGGGTCATTTCCACGCACCTCACTCCAAAAGAAGCGGGGATCATTCCCCGTTTCGAGCTGTCACCACCATAAACGGGGGATGATCCCCGTTTCTAGCCGGGGGTCGTTCCCGGGACGGAGCCGGAGGGCGGGGGAGCCGGAGAGGGGGCCGGGGGCCGTGAAACGCCGAGCGGCCCGTCCGGTGTCGCGACGTCGCAACACCGGACGGGCCGCTTCGCGCCCGAGTACCTCCAGGAGTCAGTGCACCAGCACCGGCACCTGGTTGCTGTCCTCCTCGCCCGTGGCCGAACCGGTCGTCGCGCCGTCGGGGCGCCCGGCGTTGACCAGGACGAAGGCGATCGCGGCGGCCGTCAGCAGGATGCCGAAGGACCACCAGATCGCGGTCGAGAAGCCGTGCACCATGCCCTGGAACTGTGCCGCCTGGGCCGCGGCCGGGGACGTCGCGGCACCGGCGTGCGCGGCCAGCCAGGTGGCCGTGGCGCTGGCCGCGATGGTGTTCAGCAGCGCGGTGCCGATGGCGCCGCCGACCTGCTGGGAGGTGTTGACCATGGCGGACGCCACGCCCGCGTCGCGCGGCTGGACGCCGTGCGTGGCCAGGCTCATGGCCGGCATGAAGGCGGTGCCCATGCCGAGGCCCATCAGGATCAGGCCGGGCAGGATCAGCGCCGGGTAGGAGGTGTCGAGGTCGATCTGGGTGAGGAGCAGCATGCCGATCGAGGCGACCAGGAAGCCGGGCGCCATCAGGAAGCGCGCGGGGACCCGGGTCATCAGCCGGGCGCCGATCTGGGTCGAGCCGGTGATCATGCCCGCCACCATCGGCAGGAAGGCTACACCGGTCAGCACCGGGCTGTAACCGAGCACGATCTGCAGGTAGTAGGTCAGGAAGAGGAACAGGCCGAACATGCCGATCACGGCCAGGCCGAGCGACAGGTAGACCCCGCCGCGGTTGCGGTCCAGGACGACCCGCAGCGGCAGCAGCGGCGCCTTGACGACCCGCTCGACGACGACGAACGCGGCCAGCAGGACACCGGCGGCGATGAACAGGCCGATCGTCACGCCGGAGCTCCAGCCGTCCGACTCGGCCCGGGTGAAGGCGTAGACCAGGGCGACCAGGCCGGTGGTGACCAGCAGCACCCCGGGGATGTCCAGACGGTTGCGGTTGCGGCCCTCGGAGGGCTCGCGGATCACCAGGACGGCGCCGACGGCGGCGACGATGGCGAACGGGATGTTGACGAAGAAGGTCCAGCGCCAGTTCAGGTACTCGGTCAGCAGACCGCCGAGGATCAGGCCGATCGCGCCGCCGCCGCCCGCGATGGCGCCGTAGATGCCGAACGCCTTGGCGCGCTCCTTGGCCTCGGTGAACATCACCGCGAGCAGTGAGAGCGCGGCCGGTGCGAGCAGCGCGCCGAACACGCCCTGGAGGGCGCGGGCGCCGAGCAGCATCGCGGTGTTGGCGGCGGCGCCGCCCAGCGCGGAGGCGAGGGCGAAGCCGGTCAGGCCGACCACGAAGGTCCGCTTGCGGCCCCACAGGTCGGCTATCCGGCCGCCGAACAGCAGCAGGCCGCCGAAGGCGAGCGCGTAGGCCGTGATGACCCACTGGCGGTTGCCGTCGGTGATGCCGAGGTCCTTCTGCGCGGACGGCAGGGCGATGTTCACGATGGTGGCGTCGAGGACGACCATCAGCTGGGCGAGGCCGATGAAGATCAGGGCCTTCCAGCGCCTCGGATCGGGCTGTGGCGCGGCCTGCGTCGGCGGTGTGGAGTCGGTTTTGGGCATGGGGGTACTCGCTTCACGGTGCGTGGCGTACGGATCGGACGGATGACGTGCGGATCAGGACAGATGGCGTGCGAGGGCGCGGCGGGGCCGGAGGTGCCGACCGGCCGCTGTCGGCGCGTCCTCGCGGCGCGCTGTGGTGGTCGGTCTCCGGTGGGCCGGCGCCGGAGTCGCCGTGATCGTGGTGCTGGGGCTGTCAGTGGTGCGGCTTGAAGTCCTCGAAGGTCGCGGCCCGGCCGGGCAGGGTGGAGCGGGCGGGCGCCCGCAGGCCGTCCAGGAACAGCTGCAGGTGCCGGTGCACGAAGTCGTTGAGCAGGTGGCAGGAGATGTCCGGCAGCGGCCGGGTGAGCTGGCTCATCGCGATGAACAGGTCACCGTGGTCGACGTCGGGGCGCAGCTCGCCCGCCTCGCGGGCGCGGTCCATCATGCTGCCGACGGCAGCCGTCAGACGCTCGCGGGCCTCGACCAGGGCCGGGTCGAACGGGTCGACCCGGTTGGTGAGCAGCGGGCACAGCGCGCCGACCTTCTCCTCGACCGTCGCGTGGGCGAACCGCTGGAGAGCGTCGAACGGGCCGTCGCCCTCCGCCGTCGCCGTCTCGGCGATGGCCAGGATACGGTTTTTGACGAGCAGCGCCACCTCACGGATCAGCGCCGCGCGGTCCGGGAAGTTCCGGTACAGCGTGGCGTTGCCGACGCCCGCCCGCTTCGCGATCTCGTCCAGCGGCGCGTCCGCGCCGTGTTCGACGAAAGCGTCACGGGCCGCCAGGACGATCCGCTCACGGTTGCGGGACGCGTCCGCGCGCAGCTTGGGTGCGCGAACGGGCTCCACGGCGCGGACCTGCTCGGCGGCTGCTGCGGTGCTCACGGCGATGCTCCTCCATCAGAGTACTGGGGAAATCCTCCCCGCTTTCCTCTACGAAGGACCAAACGGGGATTCACTCCCCGGAAATTTCACCTGCGGGCGTGATCTGTGTCACATCTCTCCGGCCGGGTGGCCGGGGTGTGCTCCGGTCGTCCGGTTCAGACCGTCACCCGCTGTACCGCCCCGCCCCCGGCCGCCATCGGGCGGCGCAGCGGGATCTCGAAGTGGACGGTGGCCACGCCGGGCCCGTGCTCGCCGGTCGGGCGGGCGTCATGGACCTCCTCGGCCAGGCTGCGCCAGAACGGCTCGGCGCCCGGGATCCTGGTGTTGGTGTGCAGGTAGAGCCGCTCGTACCCGCCCTCGGCGGCGGCGAACTCGCAGGCCTGTCGGACGAGTTCGCGGGCCAGTCCGTGCCGGCGGTGCTCGGCCCGGACGTACACCCGGACGAGCTGGGCGGTGGTGCCGTCGGGGTAGCGCTCGGAGAGGGCGCGCGGGTGCGGTGGGTGGGCGGGCCCGGTGGAGTGCAGCGCCGTGGTGGCGACCACCTCCTCGCGGTGGACGGCCACCAGCAGCGCGTGGCGGGGGTGGTCCAGGTAGTACCCCTGGAGGTCGACCACGTCGGCGTGCCAGTCCGGGACGTAGCCGTAGCCGAACTCCCGGTAGAACGTGTCAAGGATCAGCCGACGGGCGCCCGGGACGTCCGAGGGCAGTGCCGGCCTGATCTCGTAATCGACATGACGCATCATCAGATAACTCCGAAAGGGAGTGGACGGGCAGGTGGAGGGGGTCGACGCGCGGCAGACTACATGAAAACGGATGTCATCTGACGCCGCGTCCGAACCGTGTTGAAAATGAAAATGGATCCCGTTATGTTCTCCCTCGGCATGCCGGGCCGGCCTGCCGCACCCGTCGAGAGGGAGATCCGTGGCGCATCTGCTGATGATCGAGAGCTGGGTCGGCTCCATGAGCACTCTGCTGCCCAGGGCGCTGGGAGAGGGCGGTCACCGGTTCACCTTCCTCACCCGGGACCTGCACCACTATCTGCGCGCCACCCCGGCCGGGGCGCCGCACCCGCTGCTCGCCGCCGAGAACGTCCTCACCGCCGACACCAACGACCCGGCCGCCCTGCTCCCGTACGCCGAGCGGCTGCACGGCGTGCTCGGCTTCGACGGCGTGCTCTCCTCCTGCGACTACTACCTGCCCACGGTCGCGCTGGTCGCCCGGCACCTCGGGCTCCCCGGGCCGGCGCCCGAGGCCGTCACCGCCGCCTGCCGCAAGGACCTCACCCGTCGCGCGCTCGGCGCGGCCGGGGTGCCCGGGCCCGCGTACGCGCTCTGCGCCGACCGGGGGGAGGCCCTCGCCGCCGCCCGGGAGATCGGCTTCCCGCTGGTGGTCAAGCCGGTGGACCTGTGCGCCGGCATGCTGGTCCGCGAGGTCGTCGACGAGCGGGAGCTCGCCGTCGCGCTCACCGCCCTGGAGGCGTTCCCGGTCAACGCGCGCGGCCAGCGCCGGGCCCCCGTCGCCCTGCTGGAGGAGTTGCTCACCGGGCCCGAGGTCAGCGTCGAGACCGTCTCCGCCGACGGCGCCACCCATGTGGTCGGGGTCACCGACAAGAGCGTCGGCGGCGCGCCCGCCTTCATCGAGACCGGCCACATGTTCCCCGCCGCGCTCGACCCCGCCGATGCCGGGGCCGCCGCCCGGACGGCCGTCGCCGCGCTGGCCGCGCTCGGGCTGGACCAGGTCGTCGCGCACACCGAGATCAAGCTCACCCCGGCCGGGCCCCGGGTGGTCGAGGTCAACCCGCGCCCGGCCGGGAACCGGATCACCGAACTCGTCCGCCGCGTCACCGGCATCGACCTGGCCGCCGCCTGCGTGGACGTCGCCCTCGGCGGCCGGCCCGACCTCACCGCCCGCCCCACCGGCGTCGCCAGTGCCGCGATCGCCTTCCTGGTGCCGGGGGAGGGGCGGGCCGGTCTGCTGGACGGCTTCGACGGCGAGGCGGCGGTGCGCCGCGACCCGGCCGTCGTGGAGCTCTCCCTCGCCGGGCCGGGCCGCGACGTCCGGCCCGCCACCAGCAACAACGAGTACCTCGGCCATGTGATGACCGCCGACCCCGAGGGTGCCGGCGCCCGCCGCGAGGCCGAACGGCTGCTCTCCGGCCTCACCCCCCGCTACGCCGGCCGGGCCGAGGAGCGGGCGGTGCCCGCGTGACGACCACCGCCCCCGCCCCCGCGCTGGACCGGATCGCCGCCCAGGTCCGGGCCGGCGTGTACGGGCCCGACCCGGCCGGACAGCGGATCGCCCTCGCCTTCGGCACCACGCAGGCCGTCCGGCACGCCGGCCGCGCCCACGGCTACCGCAACGAGGTGCTCAGCCTGCGGCTCGGCGCCGCCGTCGGCTCCTGCGCCGTCGAACCCGGTGAGCTGCCCGCCGACGCGCTCACCGACTGCGTCGGCGCCGACGTCGCCGAACTGCTCGACCACCCCCTCACCCCCGTCCGGGTCGCCGCCCTCGACGCCTACCTGATGCACTGCCGTCCGCACACCCCCGCCCACGGCGCCCGCCCGGTCGCCCTGCCGGCCGGCGGTTCGCTGACGAAGTCCCGCGCCCGGGCCCGCGCCGTCATCGGCCTGCTCCCGCCCGGGGTGCGCCGGGTGCTCGTCGTCGGAGTCGTCAACTCCCTGCTGGAACAGCTGCGTTCGCAGGGCGTCGAGTACGTCCCGTGCGACCTCAAGGGTGGCACCACCGAATGGGGCGAGCCGGTGCACACCGACGCCCTGGCCCGGCTCGGCGACTGCGACGCCGTCCTCGCCTCCGGCATGACCCTCGGCAACGGCACGCTCGACCCGCTGCTCGCGCACGCCCGGGCCACCGGCGCCCCGCTGGTGCTGTTCGCCCAGACCGGCAGCGCCGTGCTGCCCCGGCTGCTCGGCGACGGCGTCAGCGCCGTCAGCGCCGAACCGTACCCCTTCTTCTGGCTCGACGGCGGGCCCACCGTCCTCCACCTGTACGGCGGTGGCGCCCGATGACCACCCTGCTCGCCACGGCCGGCCTCGGCAACCCCGACCTGCTGCCGCTGCTCGGCCGCACCCCGCTCGCCCGGATCAGCACCCCGCTGCCGCACCCCCACCCCGGCTTCTGGGCCAAACTGGAGGGCCTCGGAGCCGGCGGCATGAAGGCCCGCTCAGCCGTCGCGATGCTCCGCGGCGCCCACGCCCGCGGCGAACTGCGGCCCGGCGCCACGGTGGTGGAGTCCACCTCCGGCACCCTCGGCATCGGCCTCGCCTTCGCCGGACAGGCCTTCGGCCACCCCGTGGTGCTGGTCGGCGACGCCGAACTCGAACCGTCCATGCGCCAGTTGCTGCGCTCCTACGGCGCCCGGCTGGAGCTCGTCGAGCGGCCCGCCCGGCACGGCGGCTGGCAGGCCGCCCGGCTCGCCCGGCTGCGTACCGTCCTCGGCCGGCTGCCCGACGCCTACTGGCCCGACCAGTACAACAACCCCGACAACGCGGCCGGTTACCATGCCATGGCGCAGGAGATCACCGCCGAACTCGACCACCTGGACGTGCTGGTGTGCAGCGTCGGCACCGGCGGCCACAGCGCCGGGCTCGCCGAACCGCTGCGCCGCCGCTGGCCGGAGCTGCGGATCATCGGCGTGGACTCCGTCGGCTCCACCATCTTCGGCCAGCCCGCCCGCCCCCGGCTGATGCGCGGCCTCGGCAGCTCCATCCATCCGCGCAACGTCGCCCACCAGGCCTTCGACGAGATCCACTGGGTCGGCCCGGCCGAGGCCGTGGACGCCTGCCGCCGCCTCGCCCGCGGCAACTTCGTCAGCGGCGGCTGGAGCACCGGGGCCGTCGCTCTGGTCGCCGCCTGGGCCGCCCGCACACGCCCCGGCGAGGTCGTCGCCACCGTCTTCCCCGACGGCCCGCACCGCTACCTGGGCACCGTCTACGACGACGGGTTCTGCCACCGGCACGGTCTGGACCCCGACCGCGCCGCCCCGCGCCCGACCGAACTCCCGCACCCCGCCGCCGCCGAGGCCACTGGCTGGGCCCGCTGCCGCACCGACCGCGCGCGCCACCGCGAGGGGGCCCGATGAGGCTCGCCGTCCACACCGTCCGGCTCCACCTCGCCGAGCCGCTGCGGATCTCCCGTTCGGTGACGGCCCAGCGCGACGCCGTTCGGCTCGCCCTGCGCCACGACGGCCTCACCGGCCACGGCGAGGTCGTCAGCAGCGACTACCTCCGGCTGCCCACCTCCCGCATCCTGCGCGAGGTCGAGGCCCTGCGCGCGGACCTCGAACGGATCCCGGACCCGGAGCAGGCGATCGCCGAACTCCGGCGCGGGGCGGCACCGTTCAAGGGGCTGCCGGCCGGTGTGCTGGCCGCCGTCGAGGCCGCCCTGCTCGACCTGGCCGGCCGCCGGGCCGGCGCCCCCGTCCACCGGCTCCTGGGCCGGGCGGGCCCGGTGGCCGCCGCCACCGCCCGCACCATCGGCATCCAGCCCGCCGCCCGCGCCGCCGCCCGGGCCGGGGAGCTCGCCGCCGCCGGCTTCACCGTCCTCAAGATCAAGGCCGGTTCCGCGGACCCCGCGGCCGACCTCGCCCGCGTCCGGGCCGTCCGCGAGGCCGCCCCCGGCGCGAGGCTGCTGCTCGACCCCAACGGCGCCTGGACACCCGACCAGGCCGACCGGCTCCTGGCCGCCTTCGCCGACGCCGGTGTCGAGGCCGTCGAGCAGCCGATCGCCCCCGGCGACCCCGACGCGCTCGCCGCAGTCGCCGAACGCTCCCCGCTGCCGGTGATCGCCGACGAGGACGCCGTCGGCTACGAGGACGCCGTCCGCCTCGCCGGGCGGGTCCACGGCGTCAACCTCAAGCTCGCCAAGTGCGGCGGCGTCCACGAGGTGCTGCGCATCCAGGCCGCCCTCCGGGGCAGCGGCACCGACCTCATGCTCGGTTGCCTCGTCGCCAGCTCGCTCGGCATCGCCCCGGCCGTCCACCTGGCCGACCGCGCCCGCTGGGTGGACCTGGACGGGCACCTGCTGCTCGCCCACGACCCCTGGCGGGGCATCGGCGGCGCCGACGGCACCGTCCGCACCGCCGCCCGGGCCGGCCTCGGTGTCCGGCCCGCCGATCCGGAGGCCGGGTCATGAGGGCGCCGCGGCGCCCGCCCGCCCGTCCGCTTCCCGGCCGTCCGCCTCGGCCACGCCCCCGTCCGCCCACTCCCTGCGAGGCCCGATGACCGGCCGCAACCTGCTCACCGACACCCCCGAGCTGTACGAACTGCGCTTCCCCGACGCGGAGTTCACGGCCGCCCGGTGGGCCGAGTCGGTACTCCGCGACCACGGCGCCGGGCCGGACGTGCTCGACCTCGGCTGCGGCACCGGCCGCGACGCCGGCTGGCTGCACCGCACCGCCCGCCGCAGGGTCACCGGCCTGGACAGCTCCGAGGCGATGATCCGGTACGCCCGCCGCCGCCACCCCGGTCCGGACTACCACGTCGGCGACATGCGGGACTTCAGCCTCGACGGCCGCTTCGACGCCGCGCTCTGCCTGGACAGCGCCCTGCTCTACTGCCACACCAACCACGACCTCGACGCCCTGCTCGGCCGGCTCCGCCACCACCTGCGGCCCGGCGGACTGCTGGTAGCCGAGATGCGCAACGGCGCCTTCTTCCTCGGCCGCACCGAACTCCTCGACGCCCCGCGCACCGACACCGTCACCCGGGACGGCGTCACCCACACCTCGCACACCACGCTGTGGATCGACCATGCCGCCCAACTCCTGCGCCGCACCAGGATCTGGACCACCGACGGCGGCGCACCGGTCGAGCAGCACTCCGCCTGGCGGCTGCTCTTCCCCCAGGAGCTCCGCTACCTGCTCGCCGTCAACGGTTTCACCGTCCTCGCCCTCTACGACCGGCCAGGCCCGCGCACCGAACCACCCTGGTCCGAGGGCGACCGGCCCGCCGGCACGGCCGACGACGACCGCCTCCACCTCGTCGCCCGGCTCGACCACGGCGCCGGCCCGGCCGCCCACCTCTCCCTCGACCCCGCCGCGAGCACCGCCGCCACCCCGGCCTGCGGCCACGGCCGGCCCGCCCCCACCGCCCCGGGCGCCGGCCACCACGGCTTCCGGGAGACCCCGGAGCTCTGAGGCGCCGAGCTCGCCGCACCGGCCGGTCCCACCTGCGTGCCGTGCCGCGCCGGGCCCGCCTCGCCCCCTGGGGCTTGTCTGACCATTCCCGCCGCGCGCACGAGGCCGGGCATCCCGCCCGGACGCACCGCCGAATCGGCCGAGTACGTCCAGTACGAGGCCGCTCCGGCGGCACGCCCAGCCGGGCGTCCAACGCCGCGCGCTGATGCGACGCGAACTGTCAGACAAGCCCTAGGCTGAAAGCGCCCGGGCGGTCCGTTGGCCGTGGGAGCCGGGACGGCCCCGGCGGCCGGGCGTCGAGGAGGTTCGCGATGAGCAGCCGTGAGACCGCCAAGGTGCGCTGTGTGGCGGCCGTTCCGTGCTGGGTGAGCCTGATGGCGCGCGATCTCGAAGTGCCGACAGCGTTCTACGGCCCGTTGCTCGGCTGGAAGTTCGAGCCCGCGCCGGACCGCTTCGGGCCGTATGTGCACGCGGTGGTCGGCGACGAGGCGGTGGCCGGGCTGGGGGTCACGGGCAGTGGCTGGGGCATGCCGGTGGCGTGGACCAGCTACTTCGGAACGGAGAGCGCCGACGCCGCCGCCGACGCGGTCCGCGAGCGCGGGGCGACCCTGGCGGTGGGCCCGCTGGCCTTCGACGCCGGCCGGGTGGTCCTGGCCGCGGACCCGGCGGGGGCGGTGTTCGGGATCTGGGAGGGACTGCCGGGCCGGGCCCGCCGGCTGGAGCTGCCGGGCGCACCGGTCTGGATCGAACTGCGCACGCCCGACCCCTTCGCGGCGGCGCTCTTCTACGGCGAGGTGTTCCGCTGGGACGGCCGCGACCCCGAGCGCTTCGAGGTGCGGTGGGAGCACGACCGGGTGGTGCTGCGCACCGAGGGGTACAGCGTCGCGGCCCTGGCCAAGGAGCAGTCGGGCGGCCCGGCCGGCATGCCGCCGCACTGGGAGGTGTTCTTCTCGGTGCCGGACGCCGACGCGGCGCTGGCCCAGGCGGAGGCGCTCGGTGGCTCGGTGATCGGGCCTGCCTTCGACTCGCCGTACGGGCGGGTGGCCCGCCTCCAGGACCCGGAGGGCGGACGGTTCGCGGTGATCAGCCTCAAGAACTGAGCCGGCCCGGGTCCGCGCCCGCCGGGGCACCGCCCCGGCGGGCGCGGGCATGCTCCGGGCGGTGTCCCCCGGCCCGCAGGCCGCCGCCCGCTACGGTCCGGCCTCGGTGACCGCCGTTCGTTCCGCCCGCAGCCGCTCGCCGAGCTCGGCCCGGGCCTCGGCGGGCAGCGCCTTGCGGGCGGCGGGGAACAGCCGCTTCTCCTCCGCGGCCAGATGCCGGCGGACGGTGTCGGCCAGCCCCCGGAACAGCGCGCCGAAGGCCGGGTCGCCGGGGCCCAGGCCCTGGAGGTCGACGAGGTACTGCCCGATCGCGAGGTGGTCGTGGATGCTGGTGAACACCAGTGCCCCGCCGTCCGGCACGTCGTGCTGAACGGCGGGGAAGAGGTACTCCTCCTCGGCGGCGCAGTGGCTGAACAGCAGGTCGGTCAGGGCGACGAGCAGCTCGCCGCGCTCGGCCGCGCCGTCCGGGGCAGCCTCGGCCCGGTCGAGCAGTTCCGTCACGGCCCGGTGGTCGGCGGTGAACTCGCCGAGGATGTCCGGCCTGCGGCTCATGGCGCACCCGCCTTTCGTCCGGTGCTGGCCCCCCGACACCTCCAGTATCCGGCGTCGCGCGCCACGCCGGGCAGCCGGTCCGGGAACACCGCAGGTCAGGGCCGGTCACGCCGCCCGGTGAGGGCGAGCAGACGGGCCTGCGGGCCGGCGCCGGCCGGCACCCGCAGCGGCGGGTCGAACAGGCCGCTGCCGGAGAGGTTCCCGTACCCGGTGAACTCGCCGAGCGCGAACTCCACCAGGCCGGCCGGCAGCCGGGTGCGGCGGCGGATGCCCTCGGCGAGGTCCCAGGTGTGCACGACGGCGTCCGAGGTGAGCTGGTCCAGGTAGTACTGCGCGGAGACGTCGCCGTACGACAGGTGGACGGTCAGCTCGGTGGCGCCCGGTACCGCGAAGGCCTCACGGGCGGCGTCGGCGGCGGCCGTCCAGGCGGCGACCGGGTCGTCGCCGAGCACGTCGCCGTCGAAGCGGCCGCCGACCTCGGCGATGGTCGAACCCATCAGCAGCTCGGGCACCCAGAGCTGTTCGCCGGTGAGGTGGTTGACGAGATCCCGGACGGACCAGTCGGCGCACGGCGTCGGCGCGTCCCACTGGCGAGGGGTGACCAGCCGGACCCGGTCGCCGAACGCGGCCAGGGCCTCGGCGTACGGCGTGCCGGACCGTTCGGCCCGCTTCTGTTCGCTGCGATGAGCCATGCCTCCACCCTGCCCCGGGTTCCGGCCGGTCCGCGACCCGCGGGCCGGAGACCGTGTTGTTCAAATTCGAACTTCCAGGTACCGTCGAATGGCGGCGGTTCGAATTTGAACTACATCCGAACCAGATGGCCGCGACCAACCCTCATTGCCCCGACTGACCCCGATTGATGGAGACGCGCATGCCGAGCACCAGCCCGAGCACGACCGCCCCCACCACCACCGTCCTCCCGGGCCGGGCCGCCCCCGCACCCGCGACGACCTCCCCGCACGCCTATGACGCCGGCCTCCTGTTGCTGCGCCTCGCCCTCGGCCTGACCATGGCCGCGCACGGCAGCCAGAAGCTGTTCGGCTGGTTCGGCGGCGGCGGCCTCGACGGCACCGGGCAGTTCTTCACCATGAGCGGCTACCCGGCGGGCAACGCCATGGCCGTTGTCGCCGGTCTGACCGAGACCCTGGGCGGGCTCGCCCTCGCGGCCGGCCTGCTCACCCCGCTGGCCGCCGCCGCGATCCTCGGCACCATGGTCAACGCGATCGCCGTCACCTGGGGCGGCGGCTTCTTCGCCCCCAAGGGCAACGAGTACGAGCTGCTGCTCACCGCGGGTGCCGCCGCGCTCGCCCTGACCGGTCCCGGCCGCTACGCCGTGGACCGCTTCCTGCCCGTGCTCCGCGCGCACCGGCTGGCGTACGGCGCCGCCGCCGTCGTGGTGGGCCTGGCCACCGCCGGCGTCATCCTGCTGCTGCGGAAGTGACCGCTCCACGCGGGTGACCCGCCCGGCCCCGGGTGCGAGCCGGAAATCCGCTTGCACCCGGCCGGGCCGCCGGGTTTGAGTAGGGGCTGCCGGTCGTCCGACCGGCAGCCCCTGCCATGTGCGAGCGGCGGGCCCCGGCGATGTGGTGAAAGTGGTGGGTTTGTGCCCCGGCTGACAGCGAGCGCTCTCCGTGCACCCCTGGTGGAGCCCGCACCGTCCGGCCCGGCACCCGCCCGGCTCGGCTGAGGGCCTTCGCCGCGCGTCCGAGGCCTGTGGCCGACGGCCCGCGACGCCACCCCGGGGTGGCCGGACCGCGCTCTGTTCTTCCGAGCCGCCCAGTCCGCCCGCATCCCGCAGGGAGCCCCCGACGTGTCCCGACGACACCGGCCGCCACACCCCCGTAGCCGCACCGAACGCCCCACCGGCGACGCCGGTCGCGCCGAGTACTCCGAGTACGCCGAGTTCCGCGCGTACGCCCGGTCCCGCCGTTACGACCCGCAGGAGCCGGCGGCCGGCCCGGGGCCCGAGCGGGCCGCCGAGTCGTTCCGCTGCCGGCACTGCCGCCTCGACGTGTCGATGCGCGCACCCGGCACGGCGCACCGCAACCACTGCCCGAACTGCCTCTACAGCCTGCACCTCGACGACCGCGTCCCCGGCGACCGGGCGTCGGGCTGCCGGGCCCGGATGGAGCCGATCTCGATCTCCGTGCGCGGTGGCGGCGAGTGGGTCATCATCCACCGCTGCACCGCCTGCGACGAGTTGAGCGCCAACCGGACGGCCGGTGACGACAGCCCGCTGCTCCTGCTGCGGATGGCGACCCGGCCGTTGGCCCAACCTCCGTTCCCACTGGAGCGGTTGGCCGGGCTGTAGCTCCGGCGGGTTTCCGCCGGGCCTTTGACGGCCGCCGTGACGACGGCTGACGCCTCGTCGCGGCGGCCGTTCGTCGGCACCTCCCGGGTTCGGCCCGGTCTCTTGCCGTCAGGGGCCTTCCACGGTCATGTGATGTATGCCATGGTACATGTCACACTCCCCACCGTGTGCGCGACAGAGCCACCCCCTGGGCTCCGCCGCAACGGTCCTCACCCCTGTACGGCCGCGCCCCCACGCGGTCGAAGATGGCCCGGAGGCCCCCACGTGAGTACCGCACGACGCCTACAACTACCTCAGATAGCAAGGCTGTTGACGATCGCCATGGCGTTCGTCCTGGCGCTCGGCCTGTTCGCCCCGCGCAGCCAGGCCACCCCCGTCCCGGCCTCGCCGCAGTCCGGCAGCGCCGCTGCCGCTCCCACCGACCCGGCCCCGCAGCCCGGCCTCGGTGCCGTCCGTGACGGCCACAGTGACAACAAGCCCGTCCCGGCGCGCGAGCGAGCCCCGCTCGCGCTCACCCCGGACCGGCGCGGCGGTGAGCAGCAGGCCGCCAAGGCCACCGGCCGGAGCGCGCCCGCCGCCGAACAGCCCTGCAACGTCGGGGACTTCACCAGCCGCACCGGCAGCGCCCTCGCCCAGCAGATCAAGTCCGTCGATCTGGACTGCGTCAACGAGCTGTTCGGTCTCACCGGCACCGACGCGTACGGCGCGTTCCGCGAGGCCCAGATGGCCACCGTGGCCTACGCCCTGCGTGACGCGGCGGGTTCGTACCCCGGCGACAACACCACCTCCGTCGAGCAGTTGGTGCTCTACCTGCGGGCGGGCTACTACGTGCAGTGGTACAACCCCGCGGCCGTCGGTACCTACGGGTCTGCCCTGCAGACCGCGATCCGCAGCGCGCTCGACGCGTTCTTCGTCGCCTCGCACTCCCGGGACGTCAGCCCGGCCAACGCCGCGATCCTGGGCGAGGCCGTCACGCTGATCGACAGCGCGCAGGAGAACGCCCGCTACATCTACGTGGTCAAGCGGCTCCTGACCGACTACAACAGCGCCACCTACAACCCGAGCGGCATGGCCAACGCCGTCAACAGCGTCTACACCGTCCTGTGGCGCGGCCACCAGAACGCCGCGTTCGTGAGCGCCGTTCAGTCCGACCCCAGCGTGCTCGACACGATGTACAGCTTCGCCGTCACCAACAACGACCAACTCGGCGGCGACTACGGCTCGCTGGTCTACAACGCGGCCCGTGAGCTCGGCCGCTTCCTCCAGTACGCGCCGCTCCAGGCCAAGGTCCGCCCGCTGGACCGGGCCCTGGCCGCCCAGGCCTCGGTCTCCGGCCGCACCGCCTACCAGTGGGCCGCCGTCGCGGAGATGGCCGACGCGTACGACGCCGGCAACTGCGCCTACTACGGCACCTGCGACGCCGCGAACCGCCTCAAGGCCGCCAACCTCACGGTCTCCTACACCTGCAGCCCGAGCATCCGCATCCTCGCCCAGGCGCTGAACAGCACCCAGCTCACCAGTGCCTGCACCAGCCTGACCGGCCAGGACGCCTACTTCCACACGGTGGCCCGCGACAACGGTCCGGTGGCGAACGACAAGAACACCGCCATCGAGGTCGTGGTCTTCCACTCCTCCTTCGACTACGGGGTGTTCGCCGCCATCATCTACGGCATCGACACCAACAACGGCGGCATGTACCTGGAGGGCGACCCGGCCACGGCCGGCAACCTGCCGCGCTTCCTCGCCTACGAGGACGACCGGGTGCGCCCGAACTTCCAGATCTGGAACCTCAACCACGAGTACACCCACTACCTCGACGGCCGGTTCGACATGTACGGCGACTTCGACGCCGGCATGACGACCCCGACCGTCTGGTGGGTCGAGGGCTTCGCCGAGTACGTCTCCTACTCGTACCGAAAGGTCGACTACGACGCGGCGATCGCCGCCGCGGCCCGGCACACCTACAGCCTCAGCACCCTGTTCGACACCACCTACAACAACGCCGACACCGAGCGGGTCTACCGCTGGGGCTACCTCGCCGTCCGCTACATGCTGGAGAAGCACCGCTCCGACCTGGACGCCGTGCTCGCCAAGTACCGTACGGGCGACTGGAACGGCGCCCGCGCCTACCTGACCGGCACCATCGGCACCCGCTACGACGCCGACTTCGACGCCTGGCTGACCGCCTGCGCCAACGGCGCCTGCGGCGGCACCACCAACCCGCCCGGCAACCAGCCGCCCACGGCCGCCTTCACCGCCGCCGTCAGCGGGCTGACCGCCACCTTCACCGACGGCTCCACCGACGCGGACGGCACCATCGCCGCCCGCGCCTGGAACTTCGGTGACGGCACCACCTCCACCGCCGCCAACCCGTCGAAGACGTACGCCGCGCCCGGCAGTTACACCGTCACCCTCACCGTGACGGACGACAAGGGTGCCACGGCTACCACCAGCCGCACCGTGACCGTCGCGGGCCTGTCCGAGTGCACCGGCTCGGACACCCGCCAGCTCGACCGCAACTGCCGTCGTAGCAACGCGGCGGCCACCACCGGCAACTACGCGCACTTCTACCTGTACGTCCCGGCCGGCACCCGGCAGCTGAAGATCACCAGCAGTGGGGGCACCGGCAATGCCGACCTCTACTACAACAGCGGCGGCTGGGCGTACACCAACGCCTACACCGCGCGCTCCGTCAGCGCGGGCAACGGCGAGACCCTCACCGTGACCGACCCGCCGGCCGGTGCGGTGTTCATCAGCCTCTACGCGCAGCAGGGCTTCGGCGGGGTGAGCATCACGACCGAGTTCTGACCGGCGACCCCGGGCAGGCCCGGCCGGCTACGAGCGACCCCGACCGGTCAAGGCCGACGGCGGCCCCGGCGGAGCGCGTCCAGCGCCCCGCCGGGGCCGCCCGGCTGCCGGGCCGGCCGCCCGTTCACTCGCCGATCCGCACCAGCGCCAGCGTGATGTTGTCCGGTCCGCCCGCCTCGATCGCCGCCCGCCAGAGCTCGAACGCGGCCCGCCCGTCGGCCCGTTCGGAGCCCTCGTAGGGCCGCGTCAGCACCTCGGACAGCTCCTCCTCCGGCAGCGGGTCGGTCAGCCCGTCGCTGCACACCAGATAGCGGTCGCCGACCGCCAGCGGCGCGCTGCGCACATGCGGTTCGACGAAGGTCAGGCCGAGCGATCCGCCCAGCGTCTGGGTGACCACCGAGGTGGTGCGCCGCCCGGGCGGCAGCGGCGGGCTGTCGTCCACGCTGAGCCGGCGCAGCCCGTCCCCGGCGATCCGGTAGACCCGGCTGTCGCCCACGTTGAAGACCACCGCCTGGTCCGGCAGCAGCACCACACCGGCGACGGTCGTCCCCATCGCGGCGAGCTCCGGCTCACCGGCCGCGGCGGCGTACACCGCCCGGTTGCAGGACTGCAGCCCCTCCCGGACGGCCTCCTCGCCGTCCAGTCCGGGCCCGGCGGTCGCCAGCCGGCGGGCCACCAGCGCACTCGCCACCTCGCCGCCGGGGTGTCCGCCCAGGCCGTCCGCCACCGCCACCACGCAGGGCGGGCCGAGCGGGAACAACAGTGTCTGCGGGTTGGTGGTCACGGTGGCGCAGAGTGTCCACGGCCCGACCGTCAGGCTGTCCTCGTTGTGCTCCCGCACCAGGCCCTCATGGCTCAGCGCGCTCACCGCGATATAGGCCGTCATCGGCTCGCCGCCCTTCCGGATACCCGGGCCGGCCGTCCCGGCACCCCCCATTGTCGCGCGCCACGGGCTCGGCGGCCCGGGCACCGGGGTCCACGGTCTGTGTGCCCCGCGCCGGATCGGCGCCGCCCTGGCCGCCTCCGCGCCCGCCGTGTCGGAGCGGACGGCGGTTCGGGGGAGGCCGGGAACAACGGCGGGCGGGCCGGTGCTAAGATGGTTGAAACTTTGACGATCGGGTCCTGAAGCCCGGGCCCACCTGGAGTGTGGTGAGCAGCATGCAGTTCGGAATCTTCACCGTCGGCGACGTCACCCCTGACCCCACCACCGGCCGTACCCCGACCGAGCACGAGCGGATCAAGGCGATGGTGGCCATCGCCCGCAAGGCCGAGGAGGTCGGCCTGGACGTGTTCGCCACCGGCGAGCACCACAACCCGCCGTTCGTCCCGTCCTCGCCGACGACCATGCTCGGCTACATAGCCGCGCAGACCGACCGCATCATCCTCTCCACCTCGACCACCCTGATCACCACCAACGACCCGGTGAAGATCGCCGAGGACTACGCGATGCTCCAGCACCTCGCGGAGGGCCGGGTGGACCTGATGATGGGCCGCGGCAACACCGGGCCGGTGTACCCGTGGTTCGGCAAGGACATCCGGCAGGGCATCCCGCTCGCGATCGAGAACTACGCGCTGCTGCACCAGCTCTGGCGCGAAGAGGTGGTGGACTGGCAGGGCCGCTTCCGCACCCCGCTGCAGTCCTTCACCGCCACCCCGCGCCCGCTGGACGGCGTCCCGCCGTTCGTCTGGCACGGCTCCATCCGCAGCCCCGAGATCGCCGAACAGGCCGCCTACTACGGCGACGGCTTCTTCGCGAACAACATCTTCTGGCCCAAGGAGCACTTCCAGAAGCTGGTCGACCTCTACCGCGAGCGTTACGCCCACTACGGCCACGGCACGGCCGAGCAGGCGTACGTGGGCCTCGGCGGGCAGGTGTTCATGCGGAAGAACTCGCAGGACGCGATGCGGGAGTTCCGGCCGTACTTCGACAACGCCCCGGTGTACGGGCACGGGCCCTCGCTGGAGGAGTTCACCGAGCAGACCCCGCTCACCGTCGGCAGCCCGCAGGAGATCATCGAGAAGACGCTCACCTTCCGCGAGTCGTTCGGCGACTACCAGCGCCAGCTGTTCCTGATGGACCACGCCGGACTGCCGCTGAAGACCGTGCTGGAGCAACTGGACCTGCTCGGCGAGGAGGTCGTCCCGGTGCTGCGGGCGGAGTTCGCCAAGGGGCGGCCGGCCGGCGTCCCGGACGGTCCCACCCACGCGGCCCGGGTGGCGGCCGAACTCGCCGCGCGGCAGCAGGAGGAGACGGCGGAGGTGGCAAAGTGAGCACGCTCAGGCTGGTGGTGGTCAGCGCCGGGCTCAGCAAGCCGTCCTCGACGCGGCTGCTGGCCGACCGGCTGGCCGAGTCGACGGTCCGGCAACTCGACGGCGCCGCAACCGGTGTCGACGTCACGGTGATCGAACTGCGCGACCTCGCCACCGACATCGCCCACAACTTCGTGACCGGCTTCCCCGGGGCCGCGCTGCGCGGGGCGATCGAGGCGGTGACGGCGGCGGACGGGCTGATCGCCGTCACGCCGATCTTCACCGCCTCCTACAGCGGCCTGTTCAAGTCCTTCTTCGACGTGATCGACCACGACGCGCTCGCGGGCAAGCCCGTGCTGATCGCCGCCACCGGCGGCACCCCCCGGCACTCGCTGGCCCTGGAGCACGCCGTGCGGCCGCTGTTCGGCTATCTGCGGTCGGTCGTCGTGCCGACCGCGGTGTACGCGGCCACCGACGACTGGGGCGCTGCGGGGGACCGTCACACCGGCGGCCTCCCGGCCCGGATCGACCGCGCGGCGGGCGAGCTGGCGGCCCTGCTGGCCCGCCCCGCTCCGGTCGGCGCGGACCGGCCGGGGGCCGGTCGGGCGGCTGCCGCGCGGTCGGCCGGCGCGGAGGCCGTGGTGCCGTTCGCCGAGCAGCTCGCGGCCCTGCGGGTCTGAGGGCGCGCGGGCTGGACGAGGGGCGGGCTTCGGCCCGCCCCTTCCGCGTACCCGGGCACGGGCCCCGTGTGCACCCCGTGGCTCCGTGACCCCGCTGCTCCGAATGGCCCGCACCGGACGGAGCGTTCGCCGAGGGCCATTCGGGTGCGTGTTGGCTGCGCCTAAATGTCCACTATGCGGTGTAATCGTATACATGATCAGCTTTCCGCTGGCCCGGCACGTCTTCATCGGGCCGCCGGCCCGCCCCCTGGATCAAGGGGGCCGATCTTCGCCGACCACCGCGCCGAGGGGGAGGCCGCACGGACGGCCTGAGGGCTGTCCGATCGCCGTCTCCCCGTCCTGTCGCCTTGTCCTGCCGTCCTGGAGCCCGTGATGCCGCCCGAACCGTCCGCCGCACCGCCCCAGCCGTCTCCACCGTCCGCGCCGTCCGCGTCGTCCGCGTCGTCGGTGCAACCCCAAGCCGTGCTCACCCCGCTCACCAGTGCGGCGGTCTTCCTGGTGCTCACCGTGGACCCGGGTGGTGAACAGGCGGTCCGAGACCTGCTGCCCGACCTGGCCGGCCTGCGCCGGTCGGTCGGGTTCCGGGCCCCGGAGGGCGGGCTGACCTGCGTCACCGGCATCGGCTCCGACGTCTGGGACCGCCTGTTCAGCGGCCCCAGACCCGCCGGACTGCATCCCTTCCAGGAGGTGACCGGCGCCCGCCACCGGGCCCCGGCCACCCCCGGCGATCTGCTGCTGCACCTGCGCGCCTCCCGGATGGACCTCTGCTTCGAGCTGGCGAGCCAACTCACCGAGCGGCTCGCCGGCGCGGCCACCGTGGTCGACTCCGTACAGGGCTTCCGCTACTTCGACGACCGGGACCTCATGGGGTTCGTCGACGGGACGGAGAACCCCGAAGGCCGGGCCGCCGAGACCGCCGTCGTCATCGGGGCCGAGGACGAGGCGTTCACCGGCGGCAGCTACGTCATCGTCCAGAAGTACCTGCACGACCTCGCCGCCTGGAACGCCCTCCCGGTGGAACAGCAGGAACGGGCGATCGGCCGCACCAAGCTGGCCGACATCGAGATGGACGACGAGGTGAAGCCCCCCGACTCGCATGTCGCCCTGACGACGGTCACCGGACCGGACGGGGAGGAACGCCAGATCATGCGCTTCAACATGCCGTTCGGATCCTTCGGCGGGGGAGGGGAGTTCGGCACCTACTTCATCGGCTACTCGCGTACCCCCGAGGTGACCGAGGAGATGCTGCGGAACATGTTCGCCGGCCGGGAGCCCGGCCGGCACGACCGCATCCTGGACTTCTCCACCGCCGTCACCGGGTCGCTCTTCTTCGTCCCGACCGCGGGCTTCCTCGACTCCCCGCCGCCCGCGCCCGCCGCTCTTCCCGCCGCTGCTTCCGCCGCTGTTCCCGCGACCCCGCGCACCGCGCTCAGCACCGTTCTCCGTATCGCCGACGGCTCGTTGGGCATCGGCAGCCTGAAAGGGATCTCCGCACCATGAACAACCTGCACCGGGACCTCGCCCCCATCTCCGCCGCGGCCTGGGAGGAGATCGAGGAGGAGGCGCGACAGACCTTCAAGCTCCACATCGCCGGCCGCCGTGTGGTCGATCTGCGGGGCCCGGACGGCACCACCCTCGCCGCCGTGGGCACCGGCCACCTGACCGGCATCAGCCCACCGGCGAACGGCGTCCTCGCGCACTCCCGCGACGCCCAGCCCCTGGTCGAGCTGCGCGTCCCCTTCACCGTCGCCCGCTCCGCCGTCGACTCCGTCGAGCGCGGAGCCCGGGACGCCGACTGGCAGCCCGTCAAGGACGCGGCGCGTGCGATCGCCCTCGCCGAGGACCGCGCCGTCTTCGAGGGCTACCGCGCCGCCGGAATCGAGGGAATCCGCGTCGGCGCCACCAACCCGCCCATCCAACTCCCCGAGGATGTCCGCGAGTTCCCGAACGCCGTAAGCCGGGCCCTGACCGCCCTGCGCCTAGCCGGGGTGGGCGGCCCCTACTCACTCCTCCTGGGCGCCGACACCTTCACCGCCGTCAACGAAACCAGCGACCACGGCTACCCGGTCCACAACCACATCGCCCGCCTCCTCGACGGCGACATCATCTGGGCCCCCGCCATCGAGGGCGCCTTCCTGCTCTCCACCCGCGGCGGCGACTTCGAACTCGTCCTCGGCCAGGACGTATCGGTCGGCTACCTCTCCCACGACGCCGAGACGATCCAGCTCTACCTCCAGGCATCGCTGACCTTCCTCATGCACACGGGAGAGGCCGCCGTCGCCCTGGGAAGCGCCACGAACACGTGAGCGCCTGAAGGCGTACATGAAGCCCTGCTCGGAACGCCCGCCCGGCGCCTGCGCCGCAGGCCCGGGGGCAGGACCTCCGGAGTGGTCCCGAAGCCCGTGCGCAGACGGAATTCGGGGCAGTGAGTGAGTCCGGCCGAAATCCGGGTGAATTTTTTGCCAGATGCCGGTCCGTTCTTTTCGGATGCTCACACGAGCACACCGAATGCAACGGCCTTCGGGAGCTGTCTCGGCGGTCCGAACCCTTTTGGGGCCCTTGAAGGACAGCCCGTTCGACGGAGCCGAGAACAGGCAGAAAAATCTCCTATCAGTGGGATCGATTCCCGGACCGGGCGCCGGGGCCGGTGTGGCGAGATTATCCGTTCCGCTGGTGGAAACTATGTCAAGGTGGCCTTCTTTCGATTCTCCCCTTCCGGAGAAATTTGCCGAATGTGTTTCCGCAAGGAGACCCACCGGCCGGACCGCGCAGGGGGCCGGTGCAGATAAAAATCTCTTCCGAGATTGACTTCCGGAGCGATCGTTTCATGCCGACAGGCGAATTTCTGGGAGGCTCCAAGGGCAACCGCGACGCTATGGAAGCTCTGAAGGCATTGCTATCGCAAACGATGCCTGTGTGTGGCCGGGTTCGGCGTCGGTGCTCCGTATGGCAGGAAGTTCTCCCGGTCTCGGTATTTTCTCCGGATCTTAAGCTGCCGGCCAGGCACGCAGACGCCGGCCGCAGAGAGGCTTGCCGACACTGCTCCGACAAGCCCACTTCCGGAAGTCGTGAACTGTTCTTCCAGTGCGGGACTCGCGAAAGTCGACTTCCAGATGCTTGGCGCGGCGCGGGCTTTCCATTTTTCGCGGGAACCGGGCCCTCGGCCTTTTGGTGACCTTCGAAATGTGTCAATCCATTGCCGGGGTCGTAGCTGCCCGACCGAGGAGGAATTCGGTAGAGGCGGAACTGTGCGCGTCAGGGAATGAGCCGCGCTGTTCAAAGGTGGCGCCGGGATCCTGCTCGCAGGATTCGAGTCCGCTTTCCGTCGAAATCTCGGCTCAGCTCGGCAGCGGGGTGATCTCGGTCTTGCCGACCGCAGTTCCCGGTGGAATTACAGGGGATTGTAAGCCGGTGTGGCCGGACGGGTCGCAGCCGGCTCTGCGGTGCCCTTGGGCGGGTGTCGAACCGAAGCCGACCGTTGCTTGGCCGGTGAGCCTGACAGCGACATGGTCCTGTTCGGTTTCACGGCCGAGATCTTCCCACCGGGCCCTGGCCGCACCCAGTTGTGTCCGGCCTGGTTCTTCCACCGCACGCGCCGCCACCTGCGACTTGACGATGCCTGAACTCCGCGCGCCGCAAGCACGGGAGCGCCAAGACCTTCAAGGTCCTGGCGCTCCATGCGTGGTGTTGGGCGGTTGGATCTCAGACCGTCTGCTTGGCCTCCCCGGAGGCCCAGATCGGCATGGATCCGGACTTGGAGCCGACGGCGGACAGCGCGGACGTCTCCGGCGCTGTGGGTCGGCGGTCCGCGCTTGTGAGCGGGCAGAGGCCGACTATGCCGGCCAGCCCCAGGGAGAGCATCACGCGAAGGGCCGACTTGTACATGTTCATGTGTGCGATTTCTCGATTCTGCGCGATCAGGGCTTTAGGCGAGTCCACGCAGCACGCGGCATGAGGTGCCTCGGTGAGTGGCCTGCGGGGATCCTACTCCATCCCTGACCCATGGGAATCAATGCGTCACATGCGCGACTCTGACCCCCTCTACGGAACGCCTCTTCAGTTCCGTGGAAGATGAACTACGCGTGTCAAATGATCAATGCTGATCGAATCTGTCACCTCTAGTGACCGGAGAAGTTCCAGAGCTCTCCGGGCGGTGGTGTGGGCTGCATCGAGGCTGCCTGCGCGAAGGTATGCATCGGTCAACAGTTCGCGTGCTCGAACCTCCTCGTGCGGAGCCTGAATCTGATAGGCGAGGGCTGCTGCCTCCTTGAGATGGCCGATCGCCTGTTCGAAACTATCGAGCGAGTATTCGGATCTTCCTATGCCTCGAAGTGCGGCCGCTTCCTCCCTCGCGGCACCGACCGAGCGGGCCAGGGCCAGTGCCCGTTCGTGATGGCTAGCCGCCTCGTGGTGGCTGCCGAGCGTATTGAGGAGATCTCCGATCCCATTGCAGGTGTCGGCCTCGTGTCGGATGCTGCCGAGCTCACGAAATGTCGCGAGCGCGGAGCGGTAGAGGTCGCTGGCCGACTCGAATTCGTCGGGTGTATCGATTGTGGCGGCCAGATTGACCTTGACAGTGGCCAGGTCGAGCTGCGACACCGAATCGTCGCCTATTCTGATGATGCGCTCAAAGGCGTGTCGTGCCGCCTTGCGGTCGCGCATTCCGAGGTGGAGCTCCCCGATATTGTTGAGAATCTTGAACTCCAGGCTTGAGTCCGAGAAGGACTGGGCATGTGGCAGGGCTTCGGTCAGAGCGTCCAATGCCGCCTGGTGATTCCCCATGCAAAAATGGATCACGCCGACGTTGCAGAGGAACCGGGCGATATTCCAGTGATCACCCGTGGCCCTCCGCACTTCCAGGGCCTCCTGTTGAACAGCCAGGGCGGACGCCAGGTCGCTCTGGGCCCAGTGCAACTTGGCGTGCTTGTCCAGGGCCTCGGCGACGGCCTCGGCGTCGCCCTCGGTGCGGGCGAGCGTGAGGGCGTGGTCAAGGGTCTGCCAGGCCTCAAGGTAGCGGGACATGTGGATAAGGGGCGCTCCAAGGTCGATCAATGCCCATGCCTCATGCCGGTTGTTCGCCGTGGCACGCCAGTGCAGGACGCCTGCGAGGTGAGCTTGACGCGCGTCCGCCCAGTGGCCCTGTGCGTCGAGATGGCCGGCCAGGAGGTGGGAGAGCCAAGCGCCGGCCTCGGTCAGGCCGCCGCCTCGTAGGCTTTCCTCAAGTGCTGTCAGGCTTGCGTGTTCGGCCTCCAGCCACCGTCGTGCGACGGTGGTTTCGGACAGCTCTAGATCATCCAAAAGATCTTCTAGATAGAAGAATTGATAGATCGTCGGAAGATTGAGTCGAGGCCTGTTGGGATAGGCGGCATGGTCGGCGCGGTCGGTCGCGTGGAGCGCCAGGCCGACGAGGCGGCGCAGGGCGGCGTCACGGGCCTCGGCGCTCTCCTCCTGGTGCGCCAGTGCGACGGCGTATTCATGGAGGAGATCGTGGAACTGGTAGCGCTCCGGCGAGCGTTCCTGGATGAGATTCAGTTGGAGGAGGCTCTCCAATATTTGATCGGTCAGATCCAGCGGTTGCCCGATCAGCGCGGCTGCGGAGTGGAGACCGAAGTCCGGTCCCGGGTGCAGGCCCAGCCTGCGAAAGGCTTGTTGCTGCTCAGTGGACAGCGATTGGTAGGAGAGTTGGAACACTGAGGCGATGGTGACGAAGCCGTCGCGTATTTCGGAGAGTCGGCCGTTCTTCTTGGAGAGGCGCTGGATCAGAGTGTCCAGTGACCAGGACGGCCGCGCCCTGAGTCGACTTGCGGCCAGCTCGATGGCAAGGGGCAGTAGCCCGCACTGGCGGACCACCTCGGCAATCTTGGCTCGCTCATGGGCCCGTTCCTCCCCGACGAGCTGGCCGAACAGGTCTATGGCATCACCGACAGGGAGGGTGTCCAGGAAGAGTGAGCGGGTCCCTGGAAGCTCCGTGAGGCTTCGACGGCTGGTGACGATGATCAAGGAGGTGGGGGCGGCAGGCAGTATTGGTCTCACCTGCCCCGGATCCACCGCGTCGTCGAGGACCAGGACTGCTCGCCGCTCGGACAAGAGCGTGCGGCACAGTCCGGCGAGCTTGTCCGGGGTCGACGGCAGCTCGGACGCTTTGACACCGAGCAGTCTGAGTACGGTGGTTGAGATGGTGGCCAAGCTGAGGGGATGTTGCAATTCTGCGTGGGCGCGGAGGCGTACGTAGTACTGTCCGTCGGGAAAGTCGGCCTGCAGCAGATGCGCCACGCTGAGAGCGAGTGCGGTCTTACCCACCCCCGCCATGCCGGCGATGGACTCCACGGTGACGACACCGCCGCTTGTCGCCGCCGAGAACTGGTTCGGCAGGAGGCGGCGGATCTCCTTGGCGCGTCCGACAAGTCTGGTCCTGGCAGGAAGATTTGATGTACCGACCGGTTCGGTAGACCTCTTCGGCATACCGTGTCTGCCTGTCCGCCGCCCTGAGCTGATCGGCAATTCGGAGACCGGTTGGTTCTGCAGCATTCGGTCGTGCAGGCGGGTGAGCCACTCGCCGGGGGCGGTGCCGAGTTCGGCGCGTAGGAGGCGGACGACCGCGGGGTAGACGCCGAGTGCCTCGGCCTGGCGGCCGGAGCCGTAGAGGGCGGTCATCAGGTGGCCGGCGAGGCGTTCGTCGGTGGGGCGCTGTTCGCGGAGGGCGGTGAGCTCGGGGACCAGGTCGCTGAAGCGGCCGAGGCGCAGTTCGACCTCGACGCGCAGGAGGGTGGTGGCCAGGCGCTGGTCGGTCATGGTGGTGCGGGTGGCCTGGGCCCACGAGCCGGGGAGGCCGGCCAGTGGCTCGCCGCGCCACAGCTCCTCGGCGCGGCTCAGCACGGTGCGGGCCTGGGTGTCCTCGCCGTTGTCGGCGAGGGTGCGGGCCCGGCGGGAGAGGTCGGTATAGCGGTGCCAGTCGATCAGCTGGGGGTCCACCCTGAGTACGTACGTGTGCGATTGGGTGTCTATTTCGGCGGCCTCACCCGGGTGGTCCAGTCCTTTGCCCTCGGTGGCCCTGAGGAGATTGCCCCGAAGGCGTGACACATGGCTGTAGAGGCTGCCAACCGCGCTTGGAGGTGGGTCTTCACCCCAAAGGCGGTACGCAAGTGATTCATGGGACAGCGGCTTGCCGACATCCAGCGCCAAGGCCGCCAGCAGGAGGCGCTGCTTGCCCGGACCAGGCGGCAACACCCTCCCGTTCACCGACAGTTCAACTGAACCAAGGAGATGGAACTCCAATTCGACGCCCCCCGCCGGTTGGCTACCAGCTTGCCGTGTCGCAGGTGAGCATCGCATGTCTCCGGGGGCTCGGGCTATAGCACTGGGCCTGTTCCGGGAGTAGCGCTTCCAACGAATTCTCGATATGACTGTGATTCATGTGGTAGTGGCCGTACGGTAATTGATCAACGAAACGGCGCCACCACTCGGATGCTTTGGTCTGCGGGCGGGGGAAACCGATGGCACCAACGGCACCAATGGCACCAACGGCGAACGCGGGTGGCGGGGGCCGCCGGTGAGCGAGGCGGATCTTCCGGCGTCGGTCCAGCGGAACTCGATCGAGGACGCCCGCGTCACCGGGACCGTGGTGCAGGCCGGGGCCATCCACGGCGGGGTTCACCTGCACGCGCCCGCGCTTCCCGTGCCGCGGCAACTCCCGCCGGTGCCCAGACGGTTGGTCGGCCGGGAGGGTGATCTCGCGGCGCTGGACGAGTCGTTGGGGGCGTCGGTCGCGGAGCCCGCGGCGGCGGATGTGACGGTGGTGGTGACCGGGCCGGCCGGGGTGGGGAAGACGGCGCTGGCCGCGCAGTGGCTGCGCGGGCTGTCCGGGCGGTTTCCGGACGGACAGCTGTACGCGGATCTGCGCGGGCATGCCCCGGGCGGGCCGGTGGATCCGGTGGAGGCGCTGGGCGGGTTCCTGCGGGCGTTCGGGGTCGGTCCGGTGCCGGGGAACCTGGCGGAGGGCGTGGCGCTGTGGCGGTCCGTGGCGGCGGATCGCCGGATCGCGGTGCTGCTCGACAACGCGTCCACGGCCGCGCAGGTCCGCCCGCTGCTGCCGGGTTCGGAGCACACGGTGGTCGTGGTGACGAGCCGCCGCCGGCTGACCGGGCTGGGGATAGACGGCGCGGTGTTCCACCCGCTGGGGCTGCTGGCGCGCGCCGCGTCCGCGCAGATCCTCGCCCAACGGGTGGGCGAAGGCCGGGTGGCCGCCGAACAGGCGGCCGCGGCCGAGGTGGTGGAACGCTGCGCGGACCTGCCCCTCGCGATCTGCCTGGCGGCCGCCCGGATCGCGGCGCGCCCGGTCCAGCGGCTCGCGGTCACCGCGCGGGCGCTGGGGCAGGATGCGGATCGGCTGGCGACACTCGACGTGGAGGGGGAGACCGTGCGCAACGTCCTGGACGCGTCCTTCGAGGTGCTGGAGGCGGACGCGGCCCGGCTCTACGGCCTGCTGGGGCTGCTGCCGTTCGCCGAGTTCACCCTGGAGGTGGCCTGTGTGGCCGGCGACCTGCGGGCGCCCGAGGCGGATCGGCTGCTCGACGGGCTGATGGATGTCCATCTCCTGGAGGAGCTGAGCGACGGCTGCTTCCGCTTCCACGACCTGGTGAAGCTGCACGCCCGGGCCTGCGGCGAGCCCCTGCGCGACGGTCCGCCCGGCCGGACGGCCGCAGACCGCGTCCTCGACTGGTACCTGGCGTCCGCCACCGCCGCCGAGGAGCTCATCAGCCCCAGCCACCGCACGCTGCCCCGCGACTACGCGGGTCAACCGGCCCGCCCGGCAAGGGTGTTCGAGGACGAGGACGAGGCGCTCGGCTGGCTGGACGTCGAACGCGACCGGCTGATGGCCGCGCTGCGCTGGGCCGCCGAGACCGGTCGGCACGCCACGGCCTGGCAACTGGCCGACGCCATGTGGCCGTTGTTCCTGCGCTTACGCCCGGCGCGGCTCTGGGTGGAGGCGCACCGGACCGGTCTGGCCGCCGCCCGCGCGGCCGGCCACCGGGCGGGCGAGCTGCGGCTGCTCACCTCGGGCGGCCACGGGCTGCGCAACGCCCGGGAGGACGAGGAGGCCGCCGACTGGTTCGCCGAGGCGCTCGAACTGGCGCGGTGCTCGGCCGCCCCCCTCGCGGAGGCGGACGCGCTGTACGGTCTGGGCCAGACCCACCGGACGGCGGGCCGACTGGCCGAGGCGGCCGGTTGCCTCGACGAGGCCGCCGGGATTCGGGCGGCGAAGGGCCTGGTGCGGGGCGCCGCGCTGGCCCGGCTGAGTCTCGGCGACGTCCTGCTCGCCGCAGGGCGTGCGGAGGAGGCCGTCGGCATCATCACCACAGCCCATCGGGAGCTGGCCGAGATCCCGGACGCGTACGAGGCGGCCCGCGCGCTCGCGTTCCTCGGGCAGGCGCACAGCGCGCTCGGCGCGTACGGGCCCGCCGAGCGCTGCTTCGCGCAGGCGCTCGACGGGTTCCGGGCCGGACGCGCGCGCCTCTGGGAGGCGCGGGTGCTGGAACTCTCCGGCGAGCTGGAGCGGTTGAGGGGCCGGACGGCCGAGGCGAGGGCCCGGTTCCAGGCGTCGTTGACCGGTTACCGGGAGCTCGGCGCGCCCGATGCGGCCAGACTGGCCGGCCGCATCGGTGCGCTGGACGACGGTCCGGGCCTCACCCCCCGCCCGGGCGATCCCGGCGGTCCCGGCGACCCTGATGGCTCTGATGACTCCGATGGGCCGCACGCGGCGGACGGCTGAGGCAGGTGTCGAGCAACTCGTAGGAGTAGTAGGCCGAGGTGGCCATGCCGGTGAGTTCGGCCAGCCCGCGGCCCGCCGCGAGCCAGGCGTGCGCGAGCGAGCCGATGGCCAGCCGCTGCCAGGACGAGCGCGGGCCGCTCGTGCCGTCCCGCAGACGCATCGCCAGCCGTCCGCCGGTGCGGGCGAGGACGAGTACCGTCCCGGCACCGCAGTCGGCGGTGACCACCGCGCAGCCGGGGTGGGTGCGCAGCGCCTCGGTCAGCTGCTCCAGCGCGCCCTCCGGGGTGGCCGTGCCGAGGTGGAGGACGTCGGCGTGGTGGCGCCACCGGGCGGCGTCCGGCCCGGTGAGGTCGAGCGCGAGGTGCTCGTCCACGAAGGCGCGCCGGGGCTGGTCGGCGCCCGGGTCCGGTGGCAGGCAGCTGGTCAGCAGACCGTGGCAGGCGCCGGCGGGGGAGTGGATCCGGGCCTCGAACAGCGTGGCGGGGAGCCCGGCCGACGGCACCAGACCGTCGGCCGGGGTGAGGCGCACCGTGTGCAGTGCGGCCACCGTCATGCCCGCCCGGAGGCGAGCGGCACCGGTGCCGGCGGGCCGTCGAGTGGGGCCGGCAGCGGCAGCGCCGGGGGCTCAGGTTCGTGGGCGGGCTGGCCGAGGCCGACCACGCGGTAGAGCAGCCGTCGCATGTTGCGGTCGAACCGGCCGGGCTCGGAGGTGATCCCGTCGGCGATGGCGGTGTACTCCTCGGGGCGGTACTGCGCGGCCGCGTAGGCGAGTTGGCCGGTCAGCGGGTGGGTGGGGTCGAGCGCGGGCGCGGTGCGGGCCAGCAGCGCGCCCGGCGAGCGCGGGTTGACGTCCCGGTGCGGGTACTGGGCCAGCAGGATCGGCGCTCCGGTCATCGCGCCGTAGAGGGTCACCGAGCCGTGGTCGCCGATGATGAAGTCGGCGGCGACCAGCAGCGGCCGCCAGTCCGCCTCCGGCGGGATCACCGTGACCGCTCCCCGCGCGGTGGCCATGGCCCACGAACGGACCTGCCAGGGGCTGTGCGCGGCGGCCACGTTGGGGTGGACGAGCAGGGCCGTCCGGTAGCCGTGCCGGGGAAGTTCCGCCGCCAGCCGGGGCAGTACCGCGTCGAGCCGGGTGAACAGCGAGCCCGATCCCCAGGTGGAGCAGACCAGCACCAGCTTCTCGTCGGGCCGCAGCCCCAGCGCCGCCCGGTGGCGCTCCCGCGCGGGCAGGGCGGCGGCGATCCGGTCGTAGCAGGCGTCGCCGACGACCTCGGCGACCGGCAGCGCCTCCGGGCAGCCGCGGGCCAGCTCGGCGAGGTCGTCCTGGTGCGCCAGCGCGTACGACTCCGGGACCACCCGGCCCTTCCAGACGACGTACTCCGGCCCGAGTCCGCTGGCGGTGCGCTCGCCGCCGGGGCCGGGCGTGCGGGACAGCTTGATGTGCCGCGCGCCGTGCGGCAGCCGGACCAGCGGCCCGTGCAGCTGCTCCAGCCCCTGCGAGCCGGCGGCCAGTACCAGGTCGAACTCGCGCCGGACGGCCTCCTCCCACGGCAGCACGGTGCCGCCGAGCAGCCGGATGTGCGTCTCGGCGCCCCCGTTGAACGCGTGCGGCGCCACCGTGAACGTCACGTGGATCCGCAGGTCCGCGCCGAGCAGGGTGTAGATGTCGTGGAGCCGCTGGGCGTACACGGCGGTCTGCGCGACCACCAGCACCTCCTTGCAGCCCGGCAGCGTCGCCCATCGCCGGCCACCGCCGACCGTCGTGTGCTGTTCCCCGTGCACCAAGGTCATCTCGTTCCCCCTCCTTGATCCCGGTCGGGGCCTCCGATCGGTTGCCCCGCCGGGGGTGTGCCCGCGAGGTCTGGCGGATTCCATGCCGCGTTCTGGACGGTGCTTGCGGAAACCTTGCCGCGCGGCTGCGGGCCTCTCGACGACGGGCGAAGGGTACTGAGTTCCTTTACGCGGGGTACTGAGTGCCGTATTCTCTCGGTGAAGCCTCTGACGTCAGTCGAAGAGAGCCGACACGGCATGCCGGTCCAGGCGGCGCTTGCTGCTCGCAGGGTGCGGCCGGGCCGGACTTGGCACTCAGTACCCTGGGCATGACCTGAGGCCATGGACCAGTGCACCCGTTACAGGAGAACCGCTCATGAGCTTGAGGATCGTTGTCTGTGTGAAGTACGTGCCGGATGCGACGGGGGACCGTCGTTTCGCGGAGGATCACACCACCGACCGGGAGGGCGTG
>NZ_JBFBIL010000080.1:0-30251 GCF_040685575.1 Kitasatospora sp. NPDC088351
CAACCTCGCCAAGCGCATAACGGACGAGACCACACCAACCTGGCGAGGGACTTACTAGGGTATAAAGGGCAATCCGTTCACATCAAACGCCCTCTCAGAGCGTGGCAGTTGGGGCAGAGGGCGATCATGTTGGCGGGGTGGTCTTCTCCGCCGTCGGCCAATCCGATGATGTGGTCGACTTCCACGATCGGATCCCCGTCGTCGGTCATCGCCCGAAACCCCGGACTGAGGCACGCCGGGTTCTCGCAGCAGCGCTCGGACCGGGCGACGACCAGCGCACGCGCGACGGGCGAGCGGACCGGGCGCAGTACAACGGCAGCGCGGCGACGCCGGGAACGCCCAGCCTGGGCGTATTCCAACGTGGCGGTCTTCTCCCGGTAGTCGCCAGCCCCCAGCAGGACGGCAGCGGGCCCGTACCAAGCCGTCGGTGGCGCTTCCGGGGACGAAGGCAGCCGCGCTGGCACCGCAGGCGCGGGATCGCGAGGTATCGCAGGCGCGGCGGGCCGTGATCCTGGCCTTGGTGCGTGGGCGTGCTCGAGGGTTCCCGAAGCGATCGGACCGAGGAGGTGACGCTGGATGCCCTCAACCGTACGGACGGCCCAGTCGACGGCGTCGTCATTCATTGCCTCCGAGCCGTCAGAAAGCTTGCTGATGGCGGGGACAGGACAGTCGGCCCACGTGCTGAACTTCCGCTCTGGCTTCCACGACAGCGGGGTACCAATGAGCGCAGCCACCGATTGCGCGTCCTCGCGCAGTGTCGACATCACTTCCAGCTGTGACGCTGTCGGCCTGCTGTCGGCAGTCAGGTAAGCCCATACCACCGGCTTTCTGGTGTTGCCGTCATAGGCGTTCACGGACATGGCGAAGCCATCGGGCGTTTTGACACTGACGGACTGGGGGCTCACGACGGCGCCACCGTCCAGGCGGGCGGCTACGGTTGCCAAGAACTCCCGCCGCATGGCGATTCGTTCGACCTCAGCCAGGTGGATCGAGGCCCGGCCCCTGGGAAGGGGAACAGCGAGCGGCGCGGGTGCCTGCTGCTCGCGGGGAAAATACGCACACATGGCACCCACCTGCTCGGACAATAGATCGATGCCCGAGCAGGCGGGCAGCCGTCGGCGTACCACAGGCGGCGCACCCTGGTCCGCGTGCGGAGCTGCTGAACCCGCCCGCCATCGTCGCCGCGTTCTCTCTCTACGGCTGACCCGCGCTCGCACGGGGAGGACGACCAGCGGCCGCTGCAGCAGGCGGTGTCGTACGGCTGACCCCCGCTCGCACGGGGAGGACACGACCACCGAGAGGAGCCCGCTCTCCTCGTCCGGCTGACCCCCGCTCGCACGGGGAGGACGTTTCTAGGGGTGCGGGCCTTCAACGTTGTCGGGGCTGACCCCCGCTCGTACGGGGAGGACACGCCGAGTTCGTCCGAGCCGAACTCCAGGCACGGCTGACCCCCGCTCGCACGGGGAGGACTGGGCGAGCACGACGATCGGGAGCTGCAGTTCCGGCTGACCCCCGCTCGCGCAGGGAGGACGGACGCGCAGGCTGTCGGCGACCTGCCGGTGGAGAGCGGCCGACCCCCGCGGGTGCGGGAAGGACCGGCTGGCCTTCTGGTAAGCCGTGTAGGAGACCGGCTGACCCCCGCGGGTGCGGGGAGGACGTGGCACGTACCTCGTTCAACCAGGTGATCACCGGCTGACCCCCGCGGGTGCGGGAAGGACTCCGGCGGGTAGAGCGCCAGCTCCTGGACGGTCGGCTGACCCCCGCGGGTGCGGGAAGGACTCCACCAACCTGACGGCCAAGCAGCGCGGCGGCGGCTGACCCCCGCGGGTGCGGGGAGGACGTCCGGCCGAAGGTCTACGACGTGCTGATCCCCGGCTGACCCCCGCGGGTGCGGGGAGGACGTCCCGGACGCCTGGGCGGCCAACCACATCAACGGCTGACCCCCGCAGGTGCGGGGAGGAGGCTGACCCCCGCTCGCGCGGGGAGGACCGGCTGCCCTGCTGCCCCGGATCCGCCAGTGACGGCTGACCCCCGCTCGCGCGGGGAGGACCGCCGGAGGGAGCGTCAGTACCGGTCACAGATCGGCTGACCCCCGCGCTCGCGGGGAGGCCCCCCATTGCCGCCTGCGGAGATGCCGACATCCGGCTGACCCCCGCTCGCGCGGGGAGGACTCGGCGAGGTCGCCGCCCCTCTCCCCGGCGAGCGGCTGACCCCCGCTCGCGCGGGGAGGACCCGTAGCGGGGGCCGCCGACAAAAGGAACAGGCGGCTGACCCCCGCTCGCGCGGGGGAGGACCCCACGACATCCGGGGGGACCACGAAGTTGATCGGCTGACCCCCGCTCGCGCGGGGAGGACCCGGACGAGCCGGCCGACGACGACCTGCCGGACGGCTGACCCCCGCTCGCGCGGGGAGGACTTCCTCGTCATGGTCTTCTCCTGGTTGAGGTTCGGCTGACCCCCGCTCGCGCGGGGAGGACGGTGGCGGCAAGTCGGTAATCCTCCGTGGAATCGGCTGACCCCCGCTCGCGCGGGGAGGACCTCCGAGGCCTCGAACGGTCGGGCTTCCAGGTCGGCTGACCCCCGCTCGCGCGGGGAGGACCCTTCCTGACCTGCGACGGAAGATCGGCTTTGCCATTTCTTGACCAGACCGCAGAGCCCACAGCCGGCACTCGGAGTCGTGGTGGTCTGTTGAGGTGTCAAGGAGCAGCTGCCATGGTGGCAGACGCCACCGTCGCTGGGCCCGATGTCTCTGCGAGTGGCGGGGGAGAGGACCGACTGCGGGCTCGGCGATTGAGCCGCCCACTAGCTTCGGCCGAACCCCGCGTCTGCGGGGAGGAGTACCGGAGTGTGGACCTGGTGCGGATCCCCCGTCGGCTGTCCCGCCGTGGTGGAGCGGGCGATGTTCCCTGTCTCTACGACAATGAGACCGGCGGGTCACCGCGGGTTACCCGGGACGTGGCGTACGGCCCGGAGTTCCGGCTACCTCGGTTCCCGCCTCTATTGACCCTGGGTTGTTCTGGGGGAGTGGCTGACGGTGTTCGTTGGGGCCGCGTACGCTGGTCGTCTGGCAAGCACTGGAGGGATGATGTCCGCGCAGCCGCACGACTACCCGTTGGGGCCGATTGATCGGCCCCGTACGGTCGGTGCCATCCGCCAGGCCCTGCCCGCCGAGCTGCGGCCGGCCTTCCAGCTGGCCCTGGACACGGCTGATCCGGCGGACCTGTTCTCCCTCGTCGGGCAGTGGGCGGCGGTCGCGCAGACCGCGAACGACACCGCTGCGGCCGAAGCCGCCGAGGCGGTGCGCGCCGGTGAAACCGCGGTGCACGATCTGGCCGACGTCTTCCCGGCGCTGGCGGCCTGGTGAGCCGGCCGCGCCGCTACCGGGTGGTCCTGACCGACGCGGCCCGTGAGCAGCTGCGCGCGCTCGACGGTGCTGAGAGGCTGGCGGGGATTCCCTCCAGTGCGCTGGACCGGGAGGCTCTGCACGCTCTGCTGGCCGGGACCTCGGTTGGGGATCTGCTCGTCGGGCTGGACGATTTGGCGGCCGATCCCTATGGCGGGCCGAGTCTCGCTCGCACGTATGCCGTTGAGGACGACCGTGTGGCGCTGCTGGGCGTCCTCGCCGTCACCTACATGGTGAGCCCGGACACGGAGCCGCCGGTGATTACGGTGACCGGTCTGAGAATGCCGAAGGGGCACTGACCCGCCGCTGCCCGTCGGGCGGCCACAGGCGTGTAGAACCGATGTCCCGGGCGGGAACCACGGTCACCTCCGCGGGTGCGGGGAGGACCTGCTGGACCGGCTCGGGCCCGGCGTGCCGGTCGGCTGACCCCCGCAGGTGCGGGGAGGACGCGATCAGGGCGGGGTGGGTGGGGCGTTCTCCCGGCTGACCCCCGCAGGTGCGGGGAGGACGCGATCAGGGCGGGGTGGGTGGGGCGTTCTCCCGGCTGACCCCCGCAGGTGCGGGGAGGACCTGAAGAAGCCACCGCCCGTGGTGCTGGTGGGGGGCTGACCCCCGCAGGTGCGGGGAGGACCACCACTCCCGGACCTGGTCCGGGTCGGAGAACGGCTGACCCCCGCAGGTGCGGGGAGGACGGCTGAAGGCCCTGTTCGACACGATGGGGCTGCGGCTGACCCCCGCAGGTGCGGGGAGGACCGCTGCGGGTACCCTTCAACACGTCACCACCCCGGCTGACCCCCGCAGGTGCGGGAAGGACGGGAGGAGATCCTGCGCCAGCACTACAACCGGCGGCTGACCCCCGCAGGTGCGGGGAGGACGTCGGAGTTCGGTCCCTCCGGGGTCGCCGCAGCGGCTGACCCCCGCAGGTGCGGGGAGGACCCTTTCTGACCTGCGACGAAAGAAGGCCTTTGCCATTTCTTGACCAGTGCTGGTTGCCGGTGCTGGCGGTCACGGCTGTCGGTGGGGGTGTGTGGGGCTGTTGAGGTGTCAAGGACCGCTTGTAATCCTGCCACGTGAAGTCCGACGGCCACCGGTCTGCTGACGTGCTCCGGGGGCTGGGAGGTGAGCGGTCCTTTCTTGAGTGTGGGGGTCGGCGGGGTGCCGGTAGTGGGCCGCGCTCCCGCATCCACTGGTGCAGCGTCTGCTTCATGAACAGGTGATCGGCGCTGTCCTCACCTGTGGCCGCCCGCGTGCAGGTGTGATGCGGATGGTGGGCAAAGTGGCAGACCTTCTCACGGTAGAGACGGTCGGTCAGCCGCTCGCCACAACCACCAAGCAGCGTGCCGCACCAGTATGTGTACCCAGGATGCCTCTGCGGCGGCATGCGGACTCTCCGACAACGAGAAGCGGCGCGACGTGGGAAGCACCGATGGTGCCATGACCCTCGACACGAGCTGACCGGAAACCAAGCAAACTATCGAGAAGCGCGAACCGGAAACGGCGTTCGCCAGACTCTGCACCGTCCTCGACACCGAAAGCGGCCTGCGGCTGACCCCCGCGGGTGCGGGGAGGACGGGGTGATGGCCGGGCCCGGCTTCAATGGCCGACCGGCTGACCCTATGGCTGACCCCCGCTCGCGCGGGGAGGACCCCCGAGTGGGCCGCCGGACCGGCTGACCCCCGCCTGCGCAGGGAGGACGAGGGCTACAACCGGATCCTGATGAACCCGCCCGGCTGACCCCCGCTCGCACGGGGAGGACGCGGCCATCGCGCCGACCGTCTTGTTCAGCGACGGCTGACCCCCGCGGGTGCGGGGAGGACCGCGGCCTGGCCCTCGCCGTCGCAATCCTCACCGGCTGACCCCCGCGGGTGCGGGGAGGACCGCTGACGGCACGGAGAAGGGCCCGCACCAGCCGGCTGACCCCCGCGGGTGCGGGGAGGACGTGAACGTATCTCCCCACAGGGGAGATAGCGCCGGCTGACCCCCGCGGGTGCGGGGAGGACCGGTTCCATTTGACGTTTCCGCAGGTCAGAGACGGCTGACCCCCGCGGGTGCGGGGAGGACCCTTTTTGACCTGCGACGGAAGAAGGCCTTTGCCATTTCTTGACCAGTGCTGCTTGCCGGTACTGGCGGTCACAGCTGTTGGCCGGGGAGGGCGTGTGGGGCTGTTGAGGTGTCAAGGACCGCTCGTCATCCTGCCACGTGAAGTCCGACGGCCACCGGTTTGCTGACGTGCTCCGGGGGCTGGGAGGTGAGCGGTCCTTTCTTGAGTGTGGGGGTCGGCGGGGTGCCGGTAGTGGGCCGTGTGCCTGCGTGGTTCTCGGGGCGGGGTCGCGTTGTCAGTGGCGGGTGATAGTCCTCCGTGCGTGGCTGATACGGAAACTGACGGACAATCTGATGCTGTCGTGCCGGACTCCCGGCTGTGGGGGAAGAATGCCGGGCTGCCTGCGGACTACCCGGTCGTCTGCCACCTTCTCGATACCGCGGCTACCGCCGGGGCGCTGTGGGATGTGCTTCTGAGTGAGCGTGTGCGGCAGCGGCTGGCGAAGGCCATCGGGGTCGACTCTGAGGAGGCCCGCAGGATGGTGGCGTTCTGGGCGGGGCTTCACGACATCGGGAAGATCACCCCCGGGTTCCAGGCCCTGGTCCCGGAGGCCTTCCGCCGGCTGGCGTCCGACCCGGGGTACGCGGAGGAGCGCGGCGCCGGCAGGAGCGGGGAGTGCCTGGCACACGAGACGGCGACGCACTGGGGCCTGGTGGAGTTCCTCGAGCAGTGCGGCTACCCGCCGGTGGGCCGGCTGGTGAAGAAGTCGGCGAGCCACCAGATCGCGCAGCTCCTCGGCGGCCACCACGGCTGCTTCGGCAAGGCCCTGGAAGTCAGGAAGCTCGCCCGCCCGAACGCCTACCAGCCCGGTCTGGGCACAGCGGCCAGCTGGCGGGAGCAGCGGTTGGCGCATGCGGGGGCGGTGCGTCGGGTGACGGGGGTTGTTGGGGTGCCGGGCGGGGTGTTGCCGGGGTGGGCGGTGGTGGTGGTGTCGGGGCTGGTGGTGGTGGCGGACTGGCTGGCCAGTCAGGCGGACGTGATTGTGGGGCGGATTCCGCCGGAGGGCTGGGTGGCTGGTGGGGTGGCGTTGGAGGAGCATTTTCGGGTGGCGGTGGCTGCTGCGCCGGGGTGGGTGCGGGGAGCGGGTCTGGGTCGTGCGGTGTTTCCGGAGAAGGGGTTCGCCGAGCAGTTTCCGTTCCGGCCGAATCTGCTGCAGGCGGATGTCGCGCAGCATCTTCCGGCTTTGGTGTCGGGTCCGGGGCTGTTGTTGGTGACGGCTCCGACGGGTGATGGGAAGACGGAGGCGGCGCTTCACGGGGCGTCGGTTCTGGCGCGTGTGTCGGGTGCGTCGGGGGTGTTTTTCGCGTTGCCGACGATGGCGACGGCGGATGCGATGTTCGGGCGGGTGCGTGGCTTTGCGGAGGGAAACGTCGAGGGCGATCGTGCGTTGACGTTGTTGCACGGTATGGCGTGGCTGAGTCCGCAGTACGCGGCGCGGGAGGTGGTGGCGGACGGGTCGGCGGTGCTGGCGGACACGGAGGCCGGGCGGTGGTTGCGTACGGGGCGGCGTGGCATGTTGGCGCCGCTTGCGAACGGGACTGTTGATCAGGCGCTGACCGGTGTGCTGCCGGTGCGTTATGGGTTTCTGCGGTTGTTCGGTTTGTCGGACAAGGTGTTGGTGGTCGACGAGGCGCATGCGTACGGGCCGTGGATGCACAGTCTGCTGGTGCGTTTGCTGGAGTGGTTGGGGGCGTTTGGTGCGCCGGTGGTGCTGTTGTCGGCGACGCTGACGGGCAGGGCGGCGTCGTCGTTGGTGAACGCCTACCGGCGTGGTGCCGGCTTCCCGGAGCCTGCCGTGGTGGAGCCGCGGTATCCGGGCTGGTTGTTCGTGGGCGCGGACCGTGGTGAGGTGTCGGAGCCTCGGATGGTCGGCAGCAGCCGGGAGCGGACGCTGCGGGTCGAGACCCGGCGGGTTCGGTGGGATGTTCGGGACGATCCCGGGCAGGCTCCGCAGGCGAAGGGCAGGCGGGCGGCTCTTCGTGAGCTCCTCGCGCCGGTCACCGGTGGGGGCGGTTGTGTCCTGGTCTGCTGCACGACGGTGGAGGAGGCGCAGCGTACGTTCCGGGATCTGCGGGTGGCTCTGCCCGGACTTGCCGTTCGTCCGGGCGGTCTGCGGTTGCTGCACTCGCGGTTCCCGGCGCATGAGCGGCAGCGGATCACCGCGGAGTGTGAGGCGGCTTACGGCAAGCCGGTGGACGAGCTGGCGGCGGGTGTGGTGCGGGGAGCGTCGGTGCTGGTGGCGACGCAGATTGTCGAGCAGTCGCTCGATCTCGATTTCGATCTGGTCGTCTCGGACCTTGCCCCGTTGGCGCAGTTGTTGCAGCGGGCCGGGCGCGGCAAGCGCCACGAGCGTGGCGGGCGGCCGGTGTGGAGCGGTGTGGTATCGGAGCCGCGCCTGGTGGTGCTGGAGCCGTTGGACGACGACGGCGGGGTGGGCGCGCCGCGGTCCTGGGGGACGGTGTACGACGCGTCGTTGTTGCGGCGGACGAGTCTTCTGCTGGGTGAGCCGGGGAACCGGGTGGTTGCGGTGCCGGGGGATGTGCAGCGGCTGGTGGACGCCGTGTACGCGGATGACTTCGGCGAGGGGTTGGAGAAGGCCGCGCGGCGGGAGCTGGAGCGGATGGACGCGGAGCGGCTGGCGTCGGCCGCGGCCGAGGGGCAGCTGGCGGAGGTGACGACGGTGTGTGCGCCGTTCGATGTCCGGGGTGACCTGTCGGTGCTCAGTGAGCGCGGCCTGGGTGTGACCGAGGAGTTGTTGACGACGCGGCTGGGGGCGGACAGCGGGCGTGCGGTGTGCGTGTACGTCAGGGACGGTGCGGAGCCCACGCTCGACGCCGAAGGGAAGGTTGCGCTGCCGGGGCGTGCGGGGGGCCGGGTGATGAGCCGCGACGATGTCGCACTGGTCGTGCAGCACACCGTGCCGCTGCCCGGGCGGTGGCTGGCCGGGCGGGGCGGGGAGAACGCTGTGCCGGGGCCGTGGCTGGAGCGGCCGGTGCTGGCGGACCTGGTGCTGCTGTGGATGCGGCGGGACGAGCGGGGCCGGTGGACATGCCGGCTGGGGGAGCGGAACCTTGAGATCTCGGAGGTGGGAATTTCCGAGAACTAGCCTCTCAAACCCCGCACTTGTGTCTAGGTTGGCTGTGCCGCTTCCGAAGCGGGCCGGCCGGCCTGTCCCGGAAACGGCGCTACCCCCGCCTGCGCGGGGAGCCGGTGCCGCTGCGGCCGGTTCCCAAACACCGCACGGCTCACCCCCGCTCGCCGCGGGGACCGGGCAGAGCCTACCCACGCCGTCCTTTCCCTGTACCGCCTCGACGGAGGCCGCATGCCATCCGCACCACCCGCATTCCCCGCACAGCCGGTGCCGTCACCGACACCGGCCACGTTCCCCTCACGGCCGATATACGACCTGTTCGACGAGCCGTGGATCCCCGTCCTCTGGCGGGCGGGCACAGCCGGCGGCCGGGGCGTGGAGCGCCCCGGTACCGTGGGGCTGCACCAGCTCCTGCTGTGTGCCCATGAGATTGAGCAGGTCGCCGTCGCGGTTCCGCCGGCGCTGTCGGCGCTGTACCGCGTCCTGTACGCGGTCACGGCCCGCCTGGCGGGCCTTGACGAGGCCGGGCCCCGTGACGGAGCCGGTCCGCAGGGCGACTGGTCCGAGCGCCGCGTCGGCCTCGCGGACCGGGGCTTTTTCGATCCCGCCGAGGTCGAGGCCTTCGTGGCCGACAACCGGCACCGGTTCGACCTGTTCCACCCCGTCCGGCCGTTCCTCCAGGACCCTCGGCTGGCCGGGCAGTGCGACCCGCAGAACACCGCCGGGGTGGACAAGCTCATCACCACCCGCCCGTCGGGCAACAACCACGCCTGGTTCCGGCACGTCGACGCCGCCGCGCCGAACCTGCCGAGCCCGGCCGAGGCCGTCCTGCACCTGCTGGTCTGGCACTACTACGGCCCCTCCGGGCGCTGCTCCAGCCGTACCGCCGGCGACGTGAAGGCCGCCAACAGCAGTGCCGGGCCGCTGCGTAGTTCCCTGTCCTACCATCCCGAGGGCGAGTCGCTCTTCGAGACGCTGCTGGCCGGGCTGCCCGAGCCCGGTGCGCGGGTGAGCCGGGCAACGGACCTGTGTCCGTGGGAGTGGGTGGAGCTGCCGGATCCAGCCGGGGTGCCGCCCGTCCTGAAAGGGCGGTGCTCGGAGCTGACCGCCCGGTCCCAGCACGCGCTGCTGCTGGTTCCCGATGCCACGGGCGGCCGAGTGAAGGACGCGTTCATCACCTGGGCCTACCGGGACAAGATCTCCCGTGAGGGTGACCCGTACCTGATCTGGCAGACCAGCAAGGAGGGTAACGCCTACCCGCGTCCGGCGGACTCGCAGCGGGCGCTGTGGCGGGACCTGGACGCGCTGCTGCTCAAGGACCCGGCGGGCTCCGCCGAGCCGCGCAGGCCGGCGGTGTTCTTCACCGCGGCGGAGGTGTCGGAGTACCTGCGGGTGCGGGCTCTCGGGTTCGAGCAGGACGGTCAGGCGAAGGACGTCCAGTTCGTCGACGCCACGACCCCGCCGGTCCTCGAACTGGCCGAGGAGAACGAGCCGGAGCTCGCCGTGCAGGTCGGCCGGCTGCGGATGCTGGGGGAGCGGTACGGCAACCGCCTCGACCGGGCGGTCAAAAAGGCGTGGGCCGTGTTCACCGAGGCCCCGAAGATCCGGGACTGCACCTGGGCCGTCGACGCGGCGGCCCGTTACTGGCCCGCCGCCGAGGCGGAGTTCTGGCGGCGCCTGAACGCGCGGGACTTCGACGGGGCCGCCGCCGCGTTCCGGCTGATCGCGGAACGGGCCTACGACACCGTCACGCACGGCGCCCTGGGCACCCTGCGCGGGGCCAAGGCCTGCAGCGGCGCCCGCGTCGAGCTGTACGGCGGCCCCGTCAAAGCCACTCCGAAGACCGCCGTCCCCGGCCGATCCACCAACACGGAGAACACGTGACCGACACCATGACGATCCCCGCCCCCGACCGACCCCCCGCCCAGGAGAACCCGAAACCGGCGACCAGCAGCGTCCCCGCCCTCGGCCGGGCCCGCGCCTTCACCGCCTGGATCGACCGCCGCAGCCACGACGACCCGGGCGTGCGCGCGGCGCTGCGGCGCGGCGCCGGCAAGGGACTCGACGAGGTGTCGTTCATGCACCGCTTCGTCGCCTCCTGGCTCACCGAGGAGCAGCTGCGCGACCGGGACGTCCAGCGCGCCCACTACACGGTGGCGGTCCTGATCGCCGCGCAGCGCCGCAGCCAGTACGCGGCCACGGCCGCCGAGCCGCGGCCGCGGCCGGAGCCGGTGCCCGGTGCGGCCGCCGGCGACGTTCCTCCTGCCGCCGTCACGCCGCGGTACGGCAGGAACCTGGGGCGGTCGTTCGCCGACGGCGTCGCCAAGGCAGGCCCCGGCAACGGCAACGGGCTGCGGGAGGCGTCCGCCGAGACCCGGCTCAACATGCTGACCCGCCAGAGCGTCGACGGGCTGCACCGCCACCTGCCGGGTGCCGTCCGTCAACTGCGCGACCGGGACGTGGACGTCGACTGGGCTCAGCTGCTGGTGGACCTGTGCCGGTGGAAGCGCCACTCCGGCGAGATCAAACGCCGCTGGCTCCAGGACTACTACCGCGCCCTCCAGGCCGACGGCGAACGCCGTGCCCGCGAGGCGGACCTCCAGCGCGACGAGGATGCCGACGCCGCCACGGCGGACGCCTCGGAGTCCTGACCCGACGACGGCTCCTGCTCCACCACGCCCGTTCCAGGCTTCCCCATTTCCACGCCGACTCCCCGCCCACCGTCCAGGAGAAGAACAGTGCCCTCCCGTACCGACGCCCCCGCCCGCTTCCTCGACCTGCACGTCGTCCAGGCCGTCCCGTTCGCCAACCTCAACCGTGACGACAACAACTCCGTGAAGACCGTCCGCTACGGCGACACCGACCGCACCCGGGTCAGCAGCCAGTCCTGGAAGCGCGCCATCCGCGAGTACTTCCAGCACGGCTTCGGCGAGCAGGCCCTGCGCACCCGCCGTATCGGCGCCCGCGTCACCCGCCTGCTGGAGGACGAGCGCGGCTGGCCCGCCGACCTCGCCCAGCGGGCCGGCCAGCACGTCGCCGCCGGCAGCAGCATCAAGTTCGAGACCGCCAAGGACTCGCCCGTCATCACCACCAACGCCATGGTGTACGTCCCCGAGAGTGCCGTCGACGAGCTCGCCGACCTCGCCGCCGAACACCGCGACGCCCTGGCGGCCGCCAAGGACATCAAGAAGAGCACCGACAAGAGCATCCTGCCCAAGGACAAGATCGACGGGATCCTGCGCTCACGCAACGGCGTCATCAACCTCTTCGGCCGCATGCTCGCCGAGGTCGACGACGCCGGCGTCGACGGCGCCGTCCAGGTCGCCCACGCCCTCACCACCCACGGCACCGACATCGAGCTCGACTACTTCTCCGCCGTCGACGACGTCACCTCCGCCTGGGGCGACACCACCGGCAGCGCCCACATGGGCCACGCCGAGTTCAGCGCCGGCGTCTTCTACCGCTACGCCACCATCGACCTCGCCGACCTCGCCCGCAACCTCGGCGACGACCACGCCGGCGCCCGCGAGCTCGCCGCAGGCTTCGCCGAGGCATTCGTACTCTCCCTGCCCCGCGCCAAGAAGACCGCCACCGCCCCCCACACCATCCCCGACCTCGCCCACATCGCCGTACGCAGCGACCGGCCCCTGTCCTATGCCGCCGCGTTCGAACAGCCCGTCCGCTCCCACACCGACGGCGGCTACGCCATCCCCTCCCGTGCCGCCCTCGCCCGCTACGCCCAGGCCGCGGGCAAGCTGCTCGGCGGGCGCGGCACCGTGTTCGCCGGCTGGGCCAGCCTGGAGGACAAGGACCTCGAGGGCCTCGGCGGCCGCATCGACTCCTTCCCCTCGCTCATCGACACCGCCCTCGACGCCGCCTACCCGAAGGCCGGCGCGTGAACCCGGCACCCACGCCCGCACCCGGTGACCGCGGACTGCTGCTGCGCCTGGCCGGGCCGCTCCAGTCCTGGGGTGAGCGAAGCCAGTTCAACGAGCGCGACACCGCGCCGTTCCCGACCCGCTCGGGCGTCATCGGCCTGCTCGCCTCCGCCCTGGGCCGGCCGCGCGGCGCGGACATCAGCGACCTGGCCACCCTCTCCCTGACCGTCCGCGCGGACCGGCCCGGCGTACTGCTGCGCGACCTGCACACGGTCGGCGGCGGCCTGCCGACCGGCGGGACCGTCACCACCGCCGACGGCAAGAAGCGCTCCGGGGGCACAGCCACCCTGCTCTCCCACCGCTACTACCTCGCCGACGCCGCGTTCACCGCGGCCCTCACCGGCGACCCGGCGCTGCTGACCGAGTGCGCCCGTGCCCTGAACGAGCCGCACTGGCCGCCCTTCCTCGGCCGCCGCTCCTGCCCACCCGAAGGACCGCTGCTCCTCGGCCTGGTCGACGAAGCCCCCCACCACCTAGTCCACCTCCCGCTCGCCCGCCGACGGCCGGGAGCCGACCGCAGCGTCGACATCGTCTTCCACAGCGACCGCCCGCTGACCACCCTCGGCCGGGCCGCCGAAGACGGCGACGGCGACGACGGCGCGCACCCGGCCGGCCAGGTGACCGACGAGCCCTCGACCTTCCACCCCCGCCACCGCGCCTACCGCGCCCGGCCCCGCTACCAGCGGACCCTCGCCCTGCCCGCCGAACAGTGCACGGGACTCGGTGTCGACCACCTGACCGCTCTCGGCGGCTACCTCGACCAGCACACCGCCCGCTCCGAAAGCACCCACGCATGAGCCTGTGGCTGACCCGCATCCTCCCCGACCAGCGCAGCCGAGACGCCCGCCGCGACGGCACCAGCGCCGTCGACCTGCACCACCGCCTGATGTCGCTGTTCCCCGACAACATCCCCGCCCCGGCACCCCGGCGCGAACTCGGCGTCCTCTTCCGCAGCGACACCGCCGGCAGCGGCCACCAGATCCTGCTGCAGAGCGCCCTCCCGCCCGACCTCACCCGCCTGCCCGCCGGCTACGGCAGCGCCGCGACCAAATCCCTCACCCCGTTGCTCGACGCCCTGCGCCCGGGCCTGGCCGTGCGCTACCGCATCGCCGCCAACCCCATCCGCAAACCCGGCCGCACCACCCGCGACCTCTACGGGCTCAGCGCCGTCGTCCCCCTGCGCGGAGCCGCCGCCGACGACTGGTGGACCCGCCAGGCCGACGCCGCCGGCCTGCACGTGAACACCCTCCACTCCACCCCGCTCGACGCCGCCTGCGGCGCCCGCCGCAGCGACCAGCGCCCCATCAAACACGACCGAGTCCTGTTCGAGGGCACCGCCCTCATCGCCGACACGGAACGCTTGCGAACCCGCCTCACCGCAGGGATCGGCAAGGGCAAGGCCTATGGCTGCGGCCTGCTCAGCATCGCCCCCCACCAGGGGAACCAATGACACCCCGACGACCCGACCCAGGCGGCGCCCGACGAAAACTGGCCGCGCCCACCGTCGCCATGCTCCCGCGCATCGCCGACTCGCTGTCCTTCCTCTACCTCGACATCGTCCGCATCGTCCAGGACGACACCGGAGTCTGCGCCGAGGTCACCACCCCGCAGCGCGGCACCGAAACCGTCTACCTGCCCACAGCGGCCCTCAGCTGCGTCCTCCTCGGACCCGGCACATCGATCACCGCACGAGCCCTCAGCACCCTGGCCCGCCACGGCACCACCGTCCTCGCCACCGGCTCCGGCGGCGTCCGCTGCTACGCCGCCACCGTCCCCGAATCCCTCAGCACCACCTGGCTCGAACCCCAGGCCCGCGCCTGGGTAGACGACACCACGCGCCTCGCCATCGCCACCGCCATGTACGAACAGCGCTTCGGACACGGCAGCGCCCCACCCGAAAGCGGCCTCGCGAAACTCCGCGGCCTGGAAGGCCAACGAATCAAGGCCCACTACCGCCTACTCGCCCAACAGCACCGCATCGGCCGGTTCCGCCGCAACTACGACCCCGACTCCTGGGACACCCAGGACCCGGTCAACCTCGCCCTGTCCTCCGCCAACACCTGCCTCTACGGCATCGTCCACGCAGCAGTCCTCTCCCTCGGCTGCTCCCCGGCTCTGGGCTTCGTCCACAGCGGCAACCAGCAGGCGTTCGTCTACGACATCGCCGACCTCTACAAAGCCGAACTCACCATCCCGCTCGCGTTCTCGCTCCACTCCTCACCCCAGCCCGAAGCCGACGCCCGCCGAGGCTTCCGTGACGGACTGCGCCTGTTCCGCCTCCTGCCGCGGATCGTCACCGACATCCAGCGCCTGCTCGCCCCGGAGCAGGACATCACGGCACCCGAACCGGAGGAACAACTGGTGGACCTCTGGGACCCGATCAGTGGCGCGTTGCCGGGCGGCGTGAACTACGCGGACGGTGAAGGGCTGTGACACCGGTGTCGTACGCCTGGACCAGGAAAGGGCGAGCCCAGTGGCCTCAATGATCGTCATCTCCGTCACCGCCGTCCCGGACCACGTCCGCGGAGCACTCACCCGCTGGCTCCTGGAGGTCACCCCGTACCTCTACGTCGGCACGGCGTCGGCCAAGGTACGAGACGAACTGTGGCACTCCGTCAGCAACTGCATCGGCGAGGGCGTTGCCGTCCTGGCCCACCCAGCAGCGAACGAACAGGGATTCGAACTTCGGACCGCCGGCCAGCAGAGACGGCAGGCGGTCGACTTCGACGGCCTCACGCTGATCGCCACCACAGTCTTGAACCATGGTCAAGAAATGGAAAAGCCCTAGAAGAAGACCAGCTCGCGAAGGGTCCTCCCCGCGCAGGCGGGGGTCAGCGCCGGCTACGCTGCCGGGTCCGGCTCGGGGATCGGTCCTCCCCGCGCAGGCGGGGGTCAGCGGACGTACCCGGAGGGCGTGTCGCCCTCACCGTCGTCCTCCCCGCGCAGGCGGGGGTCAGCCGTCCGCGCTGAGGGCGGCGGACGAGAAGTTGCGGTCCTCCCCGCGCAGGCGGGGGTCAGCCGCCTCGGACGGCGCGCGGGGCGGAGCGGACTTCGTCCTCCCCGCGCAGGCGGGGGTCAGTCAACCTGCGGCCCGCCACCACGGCAGCCGACATCACCGAGGAGACCCAGGTGACCGTCCAGCCCGACCACCAGAACCCGGCCAGCTCGTGATGATCGGCGCCGCGACGGCCGAGGGCGTTCGGCAGACCGAAGAGCGGCGAGGCGAAGGCGGCGTGCTCGTGCTCGAAGGTGTCGACGGCGTCAGCCGCGAGCGGGTGTGTGGGGTCGCGCAGCGCATCGGCCAGCGCCTGCTCGTCGACGATCCCGCCCCGGGCGGTGTTGAGCAGGATCGACCCTGGGCGCATGAGCGCCAGCTCCGCCCGACCGATCAGCCCTCGGGTCTGCACGGTGAGCGGCAGGTGCAGGGAGACCACGTCACTGGTCGCCAGTAGTGCGGTGAGGGAGTGGGCCCGGGGCACCGAGGCCTCGGCGGGGCGCCGCGAGAGGGCCTGGACTTCCATGCCCAGGGCGGTCGCCCGCTCGGCCAGTGCCCGGCCGATCCGGCCCATCCCAACGATGCCCAGGGTTAGCTCCGACAGCTCTACCGTCGGTGCGGTCGGTGCCCGCCAGTGGCCCCGGTGCGGCCTCGTTGTGCGCCGGGAGATCTCGGGTCAGGGCGAGCAGTTGGGCGAGGGTGAACTCGGCGACCGCGTTCGCGTTGGAACCCGGGGTATGGGTGACAGCGACCCCGTGCCGGGCGGCCGCTGCCAACTCAACGTGATCGGTGCCCACCCCGGCCCGGCCGACCACGCGGAGCCGGTTGGCCAGCATGGCGTTGGTCGCCGCCGCGAGGAACGCGGCGCGCAGCGGCACACCGGCACGGGACTTGACCGCGTGATAGCCGAGTCCATCCCGGACGGTCTCGGAGAGCAGCGCGGACTCGTCGAAGGCGTCGAAGTCGGTGAAGTCCACCCGGCCAGCCCAGGCAGCCCGCGCCCTGGCGTGATCGGCCACCCGCCGGAGGTTCAGCGTGACGGCCCGCCCGTGGCCGAGCAGACGCTCCAGCTCCCGACCAAGCAACTCGCCAGGAGCCGCGTCCAGCAGCAGGATTCGGGCCCGCTCCATGTGGTTCCTCCCTCCCCTGCACGGACCCTACTGCGGTCCAGGGGCTGGTCGCCGAGAGACCCCGCGCCCAGTTCGATCCCGCACCTACTGGCGGACGCTCTTAGTCACCAGGAAATTACTCTTTCCATTTGACGCACACAGGCCGCTGCCCGCCCGAAAGGAGGAACTCCTTGACCGCTTCGCATACGAGGTCGATAGATACCTCGGTTTGGTCGGGAAAGCTTCTCCAGTGCCCCGCAAGGTAATACTCGGGGGCGTTTCTGGAATTTTCAGGACCTGCGGTGACATAGTTCTCAGTGCGGTCCATGAACGACATCAGCCCGACATTGAGTTCCTTGTCGACGCCCACCACGAGCTCATGGTCAGGCCATCCGAACGCCACCCGTTCCCGGCTCAGGTGGATGATCTGGGCCAGGTTCTCGTTTTTCGGTCCAAAGAGGAGTTCGTTGATCAGAGAGTCTACGTCCTCAACCATCTCTAGATGGCGAGGGCTGTCCATATGCTCTCGCCTGTATCTAACTTCAGCGCGCATAGCCATGTTCTGTCGGTTCAACCCTTCGATATCGCCGTTCCATAACGCAAGGGGATATCCAATCCGTTTCCATCTGCCCTCGGGAAGTATACGGTAAGTCCCTTGTCGGGGCCGAGGAGAAAGTTGAGGAGCTGGTCGCATCCCAGCGGTTCGCGGCATGGTCCGCCTGGCATGTTGATCACGAGTTGGGCTTCATAGATTCCCTCCTCTCACATTCTGGCGACGAACTTCTGTTGTCTCTGCGAGCGGCGGGGGAGAGGACCGACTGCGGGCTCGCCGATTGAGCCGCCCACTAGCTTCGGCCGAACCCCGCGTCTGCGGGGAGGAGCACCGGAGCCTGAACCTGGTCCGGATCCCCGTCGGCTGCTCCGGCCATACGGGGACGAGCTCTTCCCCGGGCGCGACTCGCGGGATGGCTTGCGATCCATTCGCCGGCCGACCACGCCGCGCTGCGACCCGGCGCCACCGGGGAACAGATCGCGGACCTGGAGCGGGGCCTCGGCTTCCGTCTCCACCCGCGGGTACGTGCACTTCTCTCCCGACACAACGGCGTGACCGACCCCCGCCCCGAATACGGGCCCGACTTCTTCCCGGCGGGCTCCTTCCTCCCCCTCGGACACCGCCTGCTCGACACCGACCGCATCCTCACCAGGCACCGATCGTTCGCCAAGATCTTCAAGAACGACGAGTGCGACCCGACCGACCGGGACGAACAACCTCTCTACGCCCACGCCCACCTGTGGGTGCCCCTGGCCCTGCCCAACGACGGCGGCGTGCTGTTCATGGACCACTGCCCCGGGCCGACGTACGGACGGATCTACGAGATGGGCGTCGGCTCGGGCGACATCGACGGCAGCCTGTGGGCCACCGACCTGACAAACCTCGTCACGTCCGTGGCCGCCAGCCTCGAAACAGGACAACCCTTCCGCTACTTCGCACCCAAGACGCTCCACCACGCCTCCGGCCGACACCGCATCCACTGGCGTGTGCTGACCTGACCCGACCCCGCCACCGCCCCGGCCAAGAGGCCGCTGCCGGACCTGGAACAGCCAGCACATCCTTCCCGGCGGCACCGTGGTCCGCACAACCTGGCACCAGCCGACCCACACGATCTCGTGGAACTCCGCGGCCGCAAACACCATCGCCGCACTGCGCCTCGTAGGACGCCAACCGCCCTGGAGCCCGCCCTCCACCTCGCCCAGGCCTTCCTCTACCGCCCCGGCGAGGACCCGCGATGCCTCAGGCGCGGCCCTCGGCCTCGAACGCCGGTGCCCAGGCCTGCGAGAAGTGAGCCGCCGCGGTCAGGAACCGCTGCCGCCGCTCGTCCGCCTCCTCCGCCAGAACCTTCCGCGCGTAGTCCGGCAGGCTCATCCCCGCGGCCTCCGCCCTCGACTCCTCCCCGATCGGCGACCTCGCCGCCGTCACCGAGGTCATCGCCACCTACCGCCACCGCCTCGCCCTGTGCACCAGCTCCGAGGCCATGGCCTTCCTCGCCGCGCCCATCGGCGGCCAGCACTGGACCCCGGCCGCCGAGGCCTTCGCCCGGCTCCGCGCGGCTGGCGGCGACCGGTGACCGGTGACCGACCACCAGCCCGAGCAGCCGACCCCGCTGCACGCCTTCCTCTCCGACGCCGCCGACCCGGCCGCCCGCAACGGCTCGGAAGACAGCGAGCAACTGGTCCCGACCGGACAGCCGGCCGGGCCGGCCGGGCTTGAACGGCCCGGGCGCCCGTAGAAGGGGCTCGCGCCCGGGCCGGACCGCCATGGGCGCAGTGGGGCGGGACGACAACTCCGCCTGCCTCCGGCCTTCAAGCGAAAGGGACAGGGTCGGTGGTCCGCCTCTCCCGGAGGCGGGCCACCGGCCCTGAGTTCACCGCACGAATCAGCGGTAGATCCGTGCCGACCGTTTCGGATCCCGGACCACGTTCGCTACGAAGAGACCGAGACCGAAGCCCTCGGCTTCGGCAAACGGCGTCAGGTCGTCCTTCAGGCCGTACAACTCCGACGGAGCCGGGTAACGCAGCTCGATGTTCCGGCTGACGGTCAGGACACAATCGGTTCCGACGACGCGGTGTTGAACGTTAACGGAGTCATCGAGCCGGACCACTTCCTCTCCCACCCGAAGTCCGAGCCCGTCTGCCTCCCGGTAGAAGCCTCACAGGCTTTAGCGTCCGAGGCTGGTGGCCAGAAATTTAGAGCTGGCTCAATTTACCTAGGAAGGCTGGCCCATGTTAACCAACTCTCACCTGTCGGTTTCATTCGGGCCGTGGAGCCCCGTCGAAGAAGGTTTCCCAGTTCGGCTCTGAGTAATTCTCGTCCACTTCTTCTTCGAATGGCGGCCGGTCGTGCCGTTGGCCATTGATTTCCCCGGTCACCCAGTTGATGCCTTCTGGGCGTTCGCCGGTACCGAGTCGGCAGTATTCCTCGATTGCGGCGCGAATCCGGGATAGCGGTACGGCGCTGGCGGGGTCGTGACACCAGCCGTAGTAAGTGTCTGACACGAGCTGGGAGTCGATCTCGGGCGGGCTGGGGTTGTCGGAGATCCACGTATAGTCGTAGATCCCGCCTTTTCGAGGGGCCTGCCCGTCGACGGACCACATGAGGGCGCCGTACCCGCTCAGTTCGTTGACGGAAACGCGAAGATAGGTACTGGGAAACCTTCCCTGCGGTTCGGTGTAGCAGAACGACGCCATGCCGCCCGAGACGTATTCCCCGTCCACGATTTCCTTCACGCTAATGACGTGCAGGGCCTCCGAGATCAGGCGGTCGGCTTCCTTCTGGCTGGAGGGATATTTCTCTTCCCTGTCGAACTGAATGTGAAGAATCACTTCTGGCGCACCCCCTTGAGCTCCTTCTTTCCCAATTCGCCTGTCTTTTTGTCGCACCAGCGGACCGTCAGCATCTGGTCATCATAGAGGATGTCCGGTACGGCATCCGCACAGGACCAATCCGGGCCACACAGTCCGAGCTCGTTGTTGATCACAAATTCTGCGTACTTCATATCCCGCGTTTGGGACATAGCCCATGCCAGTTTGTTTCGACATGATGCTGCCGGGTAGACATCCGCGGTCGCCGGAACGGGGGGAGCGGTGGAGCCTTCTCGCTGAAGGTACTTGCTGATGGTTTCGATCAGCTCTTTGGTGTCGGCGTCCCGTTGCTTCCGCTTGTGATCAGGTCTTCCCAATCCACCATTTTGCCTTCAAAAGGGACGAGTACCTGCCACTTTGTCGGGCCCTTGTCCTTCGGCCGCCTCCCGAGCCAGCTCAGAATCTCCCATATCTGCTTGTCGCAGATGGTGGCGTTGTGAACCAGTACCGGGGTTTCGCCCGCGAGGACGAAGTTGGTGTGGAGGCCATCGACACCATCAAGCCCGCCACCACCTCGAGCGACCCCGCGCCCGAGGTCCTGATCGACGACACCCTGGCCACCACCGCCCCGTAAGCCTCCACGGTTCCGGCCGGGAACCGTCCCGGCCGGAAAGCGGTTGGGCCAGCGCACGGGCCCGGGGACGCCGGCCGCGCGGTCGGTCCGGCGCCGACCGCGTTGCGCGGGGCGGCCTACAGCAGTCCGGCCTCCCGCAGCAGCATCCACAGCTCCAGCACGGTCTGACAGGCCCCCAGGATGTGCCAAACCGCCCGCCCCACGGCACGGACCCGCACTCCCCGCCCTGCCCCAGTCGCCTCCATCACGAGCACTCCTCCCAGCATCCGGACCGACAACGGTGTCGATGTCGTACCTAGGTAGTGCTGTATTTCCGCCCGCCCGTTTGCCCCGGCCGTGTGCCGGCGGGCGCCGCGCGGCGGGCCTCGACGACGCGCGGCGCTAGCCCTTGCCCGGATCCGCCGAGCCGTCACCGACCCCGCCATCGCGGCCGCCATCGCCCGCCAGGAGCAGGCGATTCTGCGCAAGCGCGAGTCGGAGACCGCGTTCGCCGAGGCCGTCGCCGTCCGGGACCACCAGGACGAGACCGCTGCCCGTGCCGCAGCCGCCGCCAGCAGCCAGACCATCGCCCATCGGCGGGCAGAAGTGGAGCCCGGCCGGCGAGGCCTTCGCCCGACTCCGCCCCGCCGGCGGCGACCGGTGACCGACCAGCCCGCGCAGCCCGCCCCGCTGCACGTCTTCCTCTCTGACGTCGCCGAACAGGCTCTGGCCGCACTACGCCCTGGCGAGCTGGACGCGGCCACCGATTACGAGACAGAGCCGATTACGTGACAGAGCCGTTCACTGGACACACCTCAAAACGGTCGGCCAGGCCTTCTATATCGGCAAGAGCGGAATCGAGAAAATATCGACAGAATGGACAAGCGGCTATACCAAATGGTCATCTGATATTGGTGAATATCTGGCCAAGAAATTCAACCTGCCTCGCCCGCCGACCACGGAAGCTCACGTCGAAACGACGCTTGCCTGGATCATGCGGACCGCCATCAAGAGCCAGGGCATCAAGAGCCTGAACCTTAATATAGTGATCAACAATACCAGCGGAATTTGTACGGGGCCGTACAATTGCGTGAAGTCAGTGGAGCAAATTCTTCCCGTCGGCCACAGTCTCACGGTTTGGGTGAAGGGCGCGGCGACCGGTAGGGTGTCTCCGACATTGATCCTCGAAAAAGGCACGCTGGAGGACTAGATGGTTCTGACTGTCCTGATAGGGGATGAGCGGCACTACGGCGAAACGCAGGACGATGCAGATCGGTTGATTTCCAAGGTGATGGAAATCCTTCAAAGCGGGCGAAATGCATGGCTTTCCATTGATGGGCACCGGCGCGACAGGGATGGCCACTCTGACAACCATCTCGTCGTTTCACTCAACAGGGAAACGGGATATGGTGGCATAGTTTGGTTCGTTAGTGAGAAATATCCCAAGCGGGGTGGAATCTACGAATCGGTCTGGGTGTCCGACAACACAACGCCACCTGCTATCGACCCGAAGGTGATCTCGGATCTGAGCCATCCGGTCTTCATGGAACCGGCGAGCGTATTTCCCCTGCCGGACGTCCGTAAGATCCTTGAGGAGTTCTATCGAACAGGGACCGGGGACAGGCCCACCTGCATCAACTGGGTCAAGGGGCACATGAATGGCGAACGCGTCGAAAGGAAGTCTGATGCGAATCCCGCCGAGGACTCTTTCACTGGCGCGGAAGCCCTGCTGGACGATCTGATGAAACTCATCGAGTCGGGCGATATCCCCCGCGACTAGGCGAGAAAAACAGTGGCGGTTTTTCCATATACCCGCAAGACCTAAACGTGTCAGGCGCCAGTCTGGTATAGAGGAGCCCCCCCGCCCAGCGGAGTGGCAGGCAAGCGGCAGAGCCACATAACCGTACGCCGGCGGATTTGCTGACTGGCCTGTGCGCCAGCCAGCAAATCCGCCGAACCGGGCACCGTGTCCGAGCCGGGTCCTTCGCGTCCGGGAGGAGACCTTCGTCAGGATACCCGCAGGCGTTCGCCCGCGAGTGGGGCGCCGCGACCGCGGTCAGGTTCGGCGGGCAGTGGGTCCGTCTGCCCCCGGGGCAGACACTTGACGATGCCGGCGGGTTCTGCGACCTGATGACGGTCCCCGTCGTCGGCACCGCGGACCCAGCCGAGCAAGCGCTCTCCGGCGGGGGGCTGTCGGTGGGCGGGACGAAGACCGTGAGCTTCCTCGTCACGGGCCCGGACGCGGGCCCGCCGCTCCTGGCCTACGTCGCCACGGAGGGCCCGCCACGTCCCGTGCGCGTGGAGTCGCAGGCCTACGACTTCCAGGTCGACTTCAGCGACTACGACGTGCCCGTTCCGGTGACCGCTCCGCCCGCCGACCAGGTCGTCGACCTCGCGACCCTGACGGAACAGATCCAGTAGCCGCATCCCGGACGCGGGCCCGCCGTGCCTGGTGTGCGCGGTGCTGCTCAGCGGGCCGGAGCCGACCGCCGACGCCGACGCCGACGACGGCGACGACCAGGTCCGCCTGCGCGAGCCCGAAGGGTCTCACCGCCCGTCGGTCGAGGACGAGCAGGCCCTGGCCGATGTGGTCCGCGCCCGCCAGCTGCGCGAGAGCCACCGCGCCGCCCTTGCCGTGGCCCGAGGCAACGCCGTCCCGCTGCGCCCGGCCCGCCGGCCGCGGCCCGCTTCCGCGCGCGGTGCCGCGTGACCGGGATCAGCCTGCGGACCGCCCGCCGACCTGCAGGCCCACCCCCTTGGACGGAGTGAAGATGAGCCCTCAGTCGGAACCGGCCCCGGAGCCCCCGGCACAGCCGTCGATCACCGCGAGCATCACCGTCTCCGGGGTGGAAGCGCAGATCCTGCGGGACCTGGCCGCCGTACTCGGCCGCACCCAGGAGGAGCTGGCGATCGAGCACGCCGCCGGCGTCCTGCCGATCCCCGCCGAGCCGCTGGCGGACTGGGCGCTGTTCGACGGCCCGCCGGACCTGGCCGCCCGGGCGGACGAGTGGCTGCACGAAGGGACCGGCCGGTGAGCTCCACCGCCCCGCTGGGCGTCGCGGTCGCCGACACCTCCGTGCTGCTGGCGGCGTTCAACCGCAAGGACGACCTCCACGCCCAGGGCGCCGAAGCCCTCTCACTCGCCCGGGTCCTGATCGTCTCCCCGATGGTGTCGCCGGGCAGGGCTTCATCGTGTTGCCGCCAGCGGACCGGCACCTGTACGCCGACGCCGAGCAACTGCTGCGCCAGTACCAGGGTCACGCCCTCGGCCTGGCCGCCGCCGTCAACGCGGTGCTGGCCTGGCGGCTCCAGCGCCCGGCGGTCCTGTCCTTCGACCACCACTACTGCGAGGTCCTCGTCCCGAAGAAGGGACCGCGGATCGAGGTGTTCCCAGCGGCGACGGCCTCGGCGTAGGGGCGGTGGGACAGGTGCTGCAGGCCGGTGAGGGTGGTGTCGGTCACAGCAGTGCCAGGGCGGCGACGTACTCGTGTTCGTCCAGTCCGGGGTGGCCGCCCTGGTGGGGCCGGGGCGGCACGGTGGCGATGGGGCAGACCTGCTCGGCGGTGGCGGTGGCCTCGGCGCGCTGCTCGGCCACCAGCCAGTGGCGCAGGGCCGCACCAGCGGCCCGGTGGCAGCGGTCAGGAGTCGGGGGATGAGGATGCCGATGGTGGCTTCAGGCACGGGGTGATGACGCTCAGGACCATGCGGTCGTCGCCAGCGGTGCTGGAGACGTCGACGACGTACCTGCTGGTGGGGTGGCGGGCGAAAACGAGTGACTGTGGTGAGCGGTCGGGCATTTCGCGGTAGTCGGTGATGTCCAGGCCCTCGCCTTTGAGCAGGTCCCTGACCTTGCGGACGACGTCGTTGTGCTGGGCGTTGGGGACGTTGCTGTGTGCCCCGTAGCTGAGGGTGAACCGGTCGTCGGGTGCGGACTCGCCGTTCTTTCCGACGCAGGAGTTGAAGCCCGGGCTGATGGGCTCGTCGTTGATCTGGATTCCGGCGGCCTGGGCCAGGTGCTCGGTCAGCTGGCGGGCCCATGCCTGCGCTTCCTCGCGGGATTTGACGGGCAGGGGGTCGTCCTTGCCGGTACCGGGGGTGGAGGACATGCAGGCTCCGAGGGTTGTGACCATCAGCAGGGCGGCCAGGAAGCGGCGTGCGCGGACGGCCGTGCGGTGGGGGTGAACGGGCAGGTGGTAGGTCATGGGCTGGTCCTTCGGCTGCGTCGGGGCCTCAGGGGAGAGGGATATTGCCCAGGAGGGGCGCTTCCTTCGAGGAAGTCGTCGGGCGCTGTCCGGCAATGATCTTCGCCTGGTTGAGGAGGCTGTCGCTGCCGTCGTCCCAGTACCCGCCGTGCCCGCTGGTATCGATGTGGATGTTGTTACCGCCGAAACCCCATATGTGGGGGCTAGGTCCCAGGGTGGCGCCGCCGACGAGCCGGGTCGGGTCGTCACTGGCCTCGCCGATCCACACGTGCTCCGGGTCGATGTTCAACTGATCGGCGTCGAGGACGCCCATGCCGGGGCTTCCCAGGGCGACGATGTCGTCGGCGTGCAGGCCGTCTCCGCCGCTGGCCGCGACGCCGACGGCGTAGCTGCCGTAGCTGTGGGCGACGTAGGTGACGTGGCTCTTCGGCTCGCCGTGCGCGACCCTGAGGCCGTCGGAGAACCTCCGCATGTCCTCGGCGCCGTCGATCCCGCGCATAGGGTTCGCTGCCTCGGGGAGGCTCTCGGGGGTGTCGTAGCCGAGGTACGAGATCACCGAGACGTTCTCCCCGGCCTTGAGCCGGTCCCTCGTGACGTCCTGAAGCTTCTTGATGTGGTCGATCTGCCCGGGGACGCTGTTGAAGTCGGTGTTGGTGCCGGGGACGAAGACGGCGGTGTGCTGGGCTTTGTCGGGGTTGCCGGTGGCGACGATCGCCCGTCCGTCGGAGCCGTACGCCTCGGGGTCGATTCCCAGCAGGTAGAGCCGGCGTGACTCGTCGGTGGTGTCGTTCTTGTCGAGTTTCTCCTTGATCGTCTCCAGGGCGGCCTTGCGCTTGTCGTAGGTCGTCTGGTCGAGGCCGAGCGAGGTCGGGGAGCCGGCCTGCAAGGCGTCGAGTTTCTGGTCCAGGACGAGCCGGTTGGCCTCGTCCCGCACGGTGGCCGGCAGGCCGTCGAGCGCGCCGATCCTGGCGGCGTTCAGCGCCAGGTAGGTCTGCTGCTGGTCGGCGGTCAGGCCTTTCCACCATTCGGCGGTCTTCTGCGGGTCCTTACCGTCCGGGACGTACGCGTCGGCCAGACCCAGGTCCTTCATCACGTCCGCAGCATCGGTCCGGGTCTCGGCCATCGCCCCGGTCGCCCGCTTGCCGTCCAGGATGTCCGCGCCCAGCCGCCCGAGGGCCGTGTTGCCCTGATCGCTCGCCGCCTGGGCGTCCTTCAGCGCCCGGTCGATCCGCTCCTGGTAACCGGCCCCGAGACCGGCCAGGTCGCGGCGCGCGGCCTGGGCGTCCGGGTCGTTGCGGTCCCCCGGAGCCGCTGGCGGAAGACTCACCACTCCCTCCGCCGACACCACAAGACCGGAGTCCTGAGCCCGGTGCACCGCGTTCGTCAGGTTGGTCTGCGCCTGGTACATCCGGTCCGCGACCGTGTTCAGCGTCAGCGCCGCCGCCTCCGCCTCCACCCGCACGATGTCCAACTGCTGCTCGGTACGCTCCATGAAAGGGAACGCCGCAGCGGCGTCCACTCCCTCCCAGTGCCGGCGAAGCGGCCCGTTGACCTGATTGCGATGACGGGAACCCACGGCCTCCACCGTGTGCGCCAGGGCCTTCCAGCTCTTCGCCGCCTCACGCAGCCCCTGAGGGTCGAACTTCACCAGCAGCTCGAAGACGCTCACTTCGCCCCCTGCGCCTGGCTCCACGAGCCGGCCACAGCCTGCTCATTGTGGGAATGCGCCTCAGCACTCGCATCCAGGTTCGCGCCAGTAGCCGCGATCCTCTGCCCCAGCGCCGCCAGCGGCGCGGCCCAGCCACTTCCCAACTGCCCGAGACCACCGGCCACCGACCAGCCCGCGAGCTGCCCGGAAGCCGCCGTCGCCGCGGCCAGCGCCGCCTGAACAGGCTTGGCCAGTTCTTCGGCCAGACTCTTCGCCACCTGCGCCGATGCGTGCAGTTCCTGCGGCACAACGCTGACATCCGCCAACGCAATCTCCCCCCGGAGTCAACAACACAAGGCACCCAAACGAACCCCACAATACGCTGCGCATCCACACGGATACTCAGATGCCGGGTATCCGATCCTGTCCGCAGGTCACAACGACGGACCTTCTCGGTGGGCCCTCGCCGCCCACCAGACCGCCCAACGCACCACCACCGTTACTACCCCGGCCGCCATCGAACACCATGAGTCCATCTGAGGTTTCCTCTCCGACCGCTGAGGTGACGGTCCGCCCGGCCTGGTTGGCCCCCTCGCTCTCCCCGCTCTACCGGTGGCGGCACCTGCCCTGCCGGGAGCCGGGCCCGGGCGGCAACCTGGTGACCCACGCGGACCCGGCCCGGGAGGGTGGCTGGGCGCGGCGTGCTCCGCCCCCGCACCCGTGGCCAGCGCCCGGATGCGCTGGACCATCCCCCGGTCGAGAGCCTGCGGCGCCGACCCGCCACCGTGGCCGTGGCCGGCCCCGCCGTCAGCCCGTCGCCGCACCGGCTGGGCCGTGGACGGCCCAGCCTGGCCCCCGCCCCTGTGTCAGTGGCCGGTACCCGTGCCGGGCCCAGGAACCTGCCGCACCCAACTGCCCCAGGATCGCCAGCCTGCCCACCACCCAGCATGAGCCCAGGTCACCACCCACCTGAACGAGATCGCTGAGCACCACCAAGACGTACGGCAGCAGAACCACCCGTACAGACCGGTGGATCGCCGGTGACCGGCACCAATGCGTCGGCCCGGTATGGGTGCCCGCCTGGTGATGGATGAGCGCGGAAAGGGCCGTCAAGGCCCGGTCGCGGCGGCAGCCGCGATTTCGTGATCGGCGCCGTACAACCCTGCGGACGCAGTGGTGCAGAACGGCGATGGCATCCCGGTCGGGCGGAGGGAGCGGCACGGGTGGCCCGCCTGCCGCAGGCCCGGACCGCCGACACCCCGGCCAGTGCACCGGTGCGTGGCCCTGGCCATCGGGGTGAAGGCCCGCGTGACCGCTTACCTTTACTACATAAGAAGGGACATATGCCCTGACCTGCGGTTTTCCCGTCGCTAACGTCTGGTTTTCCAGACGTTGTAGCCAGAAAACCAGACGTTACGGCAGGGGGCGGTGAGGAGGCAGTGGCTCGACACGCTGCCAGGCGCCTGCGTTTTTCGGGCCTCTTGCTGTAGGTTCTTGCCGCTAAGGTCTGGTTTTCCGGAGCTAACGTCTGAAAAAACAGCCCTTAGAAACCTGGTGGCGCACCGGTCGTTGGACCGGTTCTCGGACAACGACGGCACGGTGAGGAGCAACATGGCTCGCAGGGGCAACATCGCCCTGGTGAACCTGGATACGGGGACGGTGCTGCCTGCGCCGAAGCCCCGGACGCCGCACACCATGGACGGCTCCTACACCCTCAACGCCTACACCGACGACGCGCCGCTGTACTCGCTGGCGCTGTCCGGGGCGGAGTGGGCGACGATCGACTGGGTGCGCTCGAACGGTGGGGCCGGCGCGGCCGTGAAGGTGACCGCCGCCGCCGTTGCGGGGGCGATCCTGGCTACGGAGACGACCGCGAAGACGGCGCTCGCCCGCCTGGTGAAGCTGAACATCCTGCTTAAGACCAGCCCCCGTAGCCAGACCTACCAGCTGAACCCGCGGCGCTTCTGGGAAGGCTCTGGCGACGCCCAGGTACAGGCGTGCCGTAGGTTGGATCCGCCGCCGATCACACCGGACGCCAAGGCGATCACTGCCGCGAAGAAGGCCGCCGAGAAAGCGGCCGCCAAGACGCCCGGACCGCGCCGCACGACGAACGGAGGCACCCGATGAGCGCCGCCACCCACAGCCACCACGGTGACTTCGACCCGGACAGCCTCGGCATGCCGCCCGTCTACACGCTGAACCTGTCCGCCAGCCAGCGCAGCGTCCTGGAATGGCTCACCAGCCACGGCGCCGTGTTCGCCCCGATCACGGCCGACGTCGAGGAGATCGCCCACGACTGCGGCACCTCGACCTCCACCGCGTACGAGGCCCTGGCTCGGCTGGAAGCGCTCCAGTTGGTCGAGCACCCGGACCCGGGAAGTTACCGCGTCAACCCCCGCTTCTTCTTCGCCTCCAACCCCGAGATCCGTCGCCTGGTGGGCGAAGCGCTGGAGGCCCCCGAGATCACCCTCGATGCCCGCGCCGAAGGCCCCCGGAAGGTCGGCAACGTGGACGCCCGACGCCGACGCACCATCAAGGCCGTCCCCGACCAGGAGTAAGGCGTGCGGTGCTCGAGCTGAGAGCGCTACTGTCAGTGGCGCTCGGTAACGTGTCGTGCCGTGAACGAAGTTGGGGTGGACAAGCCGGTACCAGCGACCGCCCGCTGGATCCGAGACGCACACTCCCAGGCCATCGCCGACGGGCGCAAATCTATAAGCCGCCCCCTGTGGCCTGCAGGTTTCTACCAGCCGTCCATCGCCAGGACGTCCCCGGAGATGGCGTAGCGGCGGCAGGCGAGGATCTCGGCGGTGGTGATGCCGATGTCGTTCGCGAGGCGGGCGAGGCCGCTGTCCTCGGCCTGGCGGTCGGAGACGTAGGCCGGTACGACCTCGAGGGCGAGCGCGCCGATGCCGAGCTGGGCGGCGCGCTGCTGGGTGATCGCGTCGCGGCCGACAGAAACGTGGCGGCGCCATGTCTCGGTGGTGATGCCGTCCGGGGCGGGGCCGGTCTCCAGCTCGGCGGCCGGGACGTCGGGGCGGGCGCGGACCTCGGCGACCGCGGCGGCGACGATCCCGCCGACCGTCCCGGCCGACAGCACGGCGCCGCCGGCCTCCTGGTGAGCGTCGGCGAGGCGCTCGGCGACTAGGGCGCGTATTCGGTCGTGATCAACGGGTCCGGGTGAGGTCCTTGATCCAGATCATCGCGCCACGGAGGTGGAGGCCGGCGAGGTAGCTTTCCGGGGTCTTGTCATACCGGGTGGCGATGCCTCGCCAGGCCTTCAGCTTGTTGATCAGGCGCTCGACGGTGTTGCGCTCCTTGTAGAGCTCGGCGTCGTGGCTGACGGGCCGGCCGCCCTGGCGGCCCTTCTTCTTCCGGTTGGCGCTCTGGTCCTTCTTCTCCGGGATGACCGCCTTGATGCGGCGCTTGCGCAGGTGGGCGCGGTTGCCGCGTGACGAGTAGGCCTTGTCCCCGGCCACCGCGTCCGGCCGGGTGCGGGGACGGCCGACGGGCCCGCGGACCCGGACCTTCTTCAGCACGGGGATGAACTGCGGGCTGTCCGCGGCCTGTCCCTCGGTCAGGACGAAAGCCAGCGGGCGGCACTTTCGGTCGCCGGCGCAATGGACCTTGCTGGTCTGCCCACCCCTGGAGCGTCCGAGCAGGGCTTCCTTCAGCCGGAGCCTGCGCCGACGCCGGATACGTCGCCGTTCTTCCCGTTTCGGGTCACCTGAGGCGACCCGCCCGTCTTGTTCCTCCGGGCCTCCCCCTTTTGCCGGGCCTTCTCCGCCTCCTCG
>NZ_JBFBIL010000081.1:0-29788 GCF_040685575.1 Kitasatospora sp. NPDC088351
GTTCCGGCGACGCCGCCACCTGCTCACGCAGCCGCGCGGCCTGGGCGCGCAGTGCGGCCGGGGACTTGCCCGACACCACCCACGGCACCACGGAACCAGTGCCCCCGGGCGCAGCCGGCGACGTGGCCGAGGGCCGCGCCGTCCCCGACCAACTCGACAGCACCATGTGGCAGTTGCTGCCACCCATGCCGAACGAGCTGACGCCGGCGATCAGGGGTCCGTCGTCGGGGCGGGTCCACGCTTCGAGCTCGGTCTGGACGCGGAGGTTCAACGCGTCGAGCGCGATGGCGGGGTTGGGCGTCTCGAAGTTGAGGCTGGGCGGGAGTTCCCGGTGGCGCAGGGAAAGGACGGCTTTCAGCAGGCCGGTGATGCCGGCCGCGCCTTCCAGGTGGCCGACGTTGGTCTTGGCGGAGCCGACCCGCAGCGGGGCGTCGGCGGACCGGGCCGCGCCCAGTACCGCTCCGAGGGCCGCCGCCTCGACCGGGTCACCGACCTTGGTGCCGGTGCCGTGCAGCTCCACGTACTGCACCTCGGCGGGGTCGACCCCGGAGAGCCGGTAGGCCTCGCGCAGCACTTCCTCCTGCCCGGCCCGGTCGGGCGTGGTCAGGCTGAGGCCGCCGCCGTCGTTGTTCGTCGCGGAGCCGTGGATCAGGCAGTAGACCCGGTCGCCGTCGGCGACCGCCCGGGAGAGCGGCTTCAGGACCACGAGGGCGCCGCCCTCGCCCCGGACGTAGCCGTTGGCCCGGGCGTCGAAGGTGTAGCACCGGCCGTCGGGCGAGAGGGCTCCGAACCTCGACGCGCCGACGAAGCTCTCGGGGGCGATGTTGAGGTTGACGCCGCCGGCCAGCGCGATGTGCGACTCTCCGCGCCGCAGGCTGTCGCAGGCCATGTGGACGGCGACCAGTGACGAGGACTGGCCCGTGTCCACGACCATGCTGGGGCCGCGCAGTCCGAGGGTGTAGGAGACGCGGTTGGCGATGATGCCGCGCTGCAGTCCGGTCAGCGAGTGCTGGGTGAGGGCCGGCAGGCCCCGCTGGTGCTGGAGGGCCGCGTAGTCGTCCGCGATGGCGCCGACGAACACGCCGGTGCGGCTGCCTGCCAGGGAGGACGGGAGGGCGCCCGCGTCCTCCAGCACCTCCCAGCCGAGTTCGAGCACGAGGCGCTGCTGCGGATCCATGGCGGCGGCTTCCCGCGGCGATATGCCGAAGAATGCCGGGTCGAACCGGTCGATCTGCTCGATGAATCCGCCCCGGCCGGTTTCCCGGCCGGGTCCGGTGGCCCCGGAACGGTTCTCGGGTATTCCGGTAATGGCGTCGGTGCCATCACGGAGCAGTGCCCAGAATTCGTCCGGGGTGGTCACGCGCGGAAGGCGGCAGGCCAGTCCGACAACGGCGATCGGATCGTTGTGCATCTCGGTGTTCCCAGACATCGCGACTCGGATTGCCTCTCCACAGAAAAATCAAATGCGGAAGCAGAATTGGGCAGCTGGAGCTGGTGGGAGGCTATCGCGCACGGTCAGGGGGGCCAACCCCTAATTTCTCGAATGCCACCCCCTACGGCATTCCTGGCAGTTCAGGGGCTTCCGCAGGGGTCCCCGCCGGTCACGGTTCTCCATGTGTCGTCGAATGGTCTCTTCCGGCCCGCTCCCGACAGGTCGTCACCATCCGTGTCCGGCCGGTTCCGTCAGGCGATTCCGGATGCCATGGGGAGGCGGTCCACGCCGAGGTCCATCACGAGCTGCCGCCGCCCACGGATGTTGAGCTTTCGGTACACGCGGGTGAGGTGCTGCTCGACGGTGCTCACGGTGATGTACAGCTCGGCCGCGATCTCACGGTTCGTGGAGCCCCGTGCCGCGAGGGCGGCCACCCGTATTTCCGAATCGCTGAGTCTGGAGATGGGGCTGGACTCGTTGTCGTCCGCCCGGGACTGCTCATGTGCCTTCAGCCGGCCCGGCCGAATGGCTTCGCACAGGGCGTCGGCCCCGCACTCCTTGGCCAGCCGCCAGGCCTGGTCCGTGATCGCGCCGGCCCTGCTGAACTCGCCCAGGGCCCGGTGCGCCCGGCCGAGGTCGGCCAGGGCGCGGGCCAGTTCCAGCCGGTCGCCGGACCTCTCCAGTTCCGCCACCGCCAGGGTCAGTGTCCGGGGACGCAGCGCGGGTTCGCCGAGCCCCGCGTGCAGCCGCAGCGCGGTTCCCCGGATACGGGAGCTGCCGGTCTCGTCGAGCTGGCGTCTGATCAGGCGCTCGGCGGGCTCGCGCTCGCCGATGCGCAGCCATGCCTCCGCGGCGTCCATGTTCCAGGGCAGCAGCACGGGCTGGTCGACGTGCCACTGCCTGGCGAGCCGCCCCGCCGTGAGGAACTCGCCGAGTGCGGCGTGCGCCCGGCCCGTCGCCAGGTAGTAGTGTCCCCGGGCTCGCAGGTACTTCAGCCCGTAGACGCTCCGGAACACGCTGTCGCGGACCGGGCGGCTGAGCTGGCGGGCCGCCGCGTTCAGCCGTCCCATGGCTGTGTAGGCGAGGATCTGGGTGGCGATCGCTCCTGCGGCGAAGACGCTGCCGATCTCCTCCGTGACCCCCTCCAGGGAGTCGGCGGCGTACTCCACCGCCTTGTGCAGGTTGCCCTGCGACAGGGAGATCTCGCCGCGGATCATGGCGAGTATGGTCCGCCAGCCCGGTGTCTGCCATCCCCGGGCCTCGCCGGTCAGCAGCTGCCACCGCGCCTCGATCTCGGCCGCGCAGCGGTTGCCCCGGGCCAGGGCGGACAGGGCGGTCACGGCGGGCTCGAACGTCGCCTCGGTGAGCGCCAGTAGCTGCAGTGAGCCCTCGGCGACGAGGGCGGTCGGCTCGTTGCGGACCGGGCGCGCCGGGGTGGGGCCGGGCAGTGTCACGGCCGGCGCGGCGGAACCGCAGGCCGGCGTCGTCGGCGTCGAACCGATCAGTGCGGTGTCGAGGATCCCGCGCACGTCCGCCGTGCCGGGATCGTCCTTTCCCGCGCCGCCGAAGTGGTGCAGCGTCCGTCGCGCCTCCTCGACCCGCCCCAGCGCGAGCAGCAGCCGGGCCAGCGGACCGGCGCAGGACTCGGGAAGCCGGTCGCTGTCCAGCAGGGCGAGGGGCTCCATGAGATGGGTTTCGACCGCGGAGGGGTCCAGCCGCAGCAGGACGGCCGCGAGCCTGAGCCGGATCTCGACGCGCTGTGCCGGGTCGGCGCAGGCGGCGCAGGCGAGTTCCAGGTACCTCACCGCCAGGGGCACGTCGCCGGCGAGCACGTGCTCGGCCGCGCACCGCAGGACATCGACGGCCCACGGCTCGAACGAGGTCGAAGACCCGGCGGCCAGCAGGTGTTCGGCGACGGTGAGGCCGCTGCCACCGGCGCGGCGCAGCTGCTCGGCCGCACGCCGGTGCAGGGCGGCGCGTCCTTGCGGCGCCAACTCGTCGAGCAGTGTCGTCTGCACCAGCGGGTGGCGCAGCGCGCAGCCGTCCATCAGCCCGATCGCGTTCAGCGCCTGTACGCCGCGGGTCACGGTGCCGCGGCTGACGTCCAGCATGAGGCTCAGCAGCTCGGGCGACGCCGCGCGGCCGAGCACCGACAGCCCCTTCACCAGGTCCTCGGCGATCGGGTCGGAGCGTCTCAGAATGCTGCGCACCGCGGCGATGAAGGCTTCACCGACCTGGGGCTCGGCCGGCGTCGGGGCGCGCCCCTGCGCGGCGGCGGTGTGATGATCCTCCAGTAAGGCCCTGAGAAGGAGCGGATTACCGCCGCTGACGGTGTGCCAGGACGGGGCGCGACGGTGCGCCTCGGCCGCCCCGAACGTCTCGCCGAGCACCTCGGCGACGTCATTCGGGCGAAGTGGGCGCAGGAAGAGCCGGAGCAGGTTCGGGTGCTGAAGGAAGAGGGTGCGCAACGCCGGGTCGCGGTGCCGCTCGTGGGCGGTCTCGGTCAGGACGAGCAGCAGCGGGTCGGTGCGTACGGAGCGTGCGGTGGCCAGCAGGTGGCGCAGCGTCGGCGCGTCGACGTGCTGCGCGTCGTCCACCAGGACCACCACGGGCACGCGGGCCGCGAGGTTGTGGAGGGCCAGGCAGAAGGCGCGTTCGCCGGACGGCGTTTCGGCCGTTGCGGTAGCGTCGGGGGCGGCGGCACCGGCGGGGGTCCGCACGCCCAGCGCCGCCCGCAGCGGCGCGTGCTCCGGGGCCGGCAGCGCGGGGTCGTGGAGCAGCTGGCGCAGGGCCGCCAGCGGAACCTCCCGCTCCCCGGGGTTTCCGGTGATACGGAGAACCACGGCCCGGTGCTGCTCCAACTGCCGTGCGAATTTCGCTAGGATTGCTGTCTTGCCGAATCCGGCCGGCCCTTGGAGAACCACAACGCCTGCATTGCCGGAGAGGCAGCGGGAGAATTCATCCACAAGCTTGGCAAGTTGCTCTCCTCTGCCGGTCAGCATGCTCAACACTCCGAATCCTTGGTCAGATTGCCGACGGCCGGGTCCCGTATGGCTGGCGGCAGTTGGGGGGGATGGTACCCGAGCGATGAGGACAGTGATCAATGCTGCGGACAACGCCCGATCACCAGGGAGGATAGGGGTTCCGACACCGGGGAAGATAGGGGTGTCGGCGGGCGAAGATAGGGGTATGCACGACAGTCGCCGCCGCGATACTTCACTGCTGTGACACTTTTTCACCCGCTTATGCGGGACGGCCGCACCCGCACCGTTCACTGCGCCGGCCGATGAACCACGGCCAGCTGCCGGGGATAAGCGACCTGCACGTCGCCTATCCCGAAAACCGGGACATTGTCGAGAAGCTGCGCCCGGAATCCGACCGGGACTGGCTGCTCGTGGCCGGCGACGGGGCGAGCTGGTCGCCGATATCGAGCGGGCGCCGGGCGTCCCGTGAGTGGAAGCGTCCCCGTCGCCCGCGTACCGTTCCCCGCCGCATCCTTCCGGCGCCGTCGGCTCGTCCGGCGAAGGCTTCAGCCGCCCCGACCACCAGACAACTGTCGCAGTAGCAAACCGACGTGAGGTGATTGACGTGGAAGCCATCGTGAGCGCCGTCGTTTCCGGCGAGGCCACTCGGCGGGACTTCGCCGCCTTGCCGCTCCCCGAGTCCTACCGGGCCGTCACGGTCCACAAGCAGGACGCGGAGATGTTCGCCGGTATGGAGAGCCGGGACAAGGACCCGCGCAAGTCCCTCCACATCGAGCAGGTGCCGGTCCCCGAACTCGGCCCCGGCGAGGCGCTGGTCGCCGTCATGGCCAGTGCTGTGAACTACAACACCGTCTGGAGCTCGATCTTCGAGCCGCTGCCCACCTTCGGCTTCCTGGAGCGCTACGGCAGACTCTCCCCCCTCGCCAAGCGCCACGACCTGCCCTACCACGTCATCGGCTCCGACCTGGCCGGCGTCGTCCTGCGGACCGGCCCCGGCGTCAACGCCTGGCACCCCGGCGACGAAGTCGTCGCCCACTGCCTGTCCGTGGAACTCGAATCCTCCGAAGGCCACAACGACACCATGCTCGACCCCGAACAGCGCATCTGGGGCTTCGAGACCAACTTCGGCGGCCTCGCCGAAATCGCCCTGGTGAAGTCCAACCAGCTGATGCCCAAGCCCAGGCACCTCAGCTGGGAGGAGGCCGCCGCCCCCGGCCTGGTCAACTCCACCGCCTACCGCCAGCTGGTCTCCCGCAACGGCGCGGGCCTGAAGCAGGGCGACAACGTGCTGATCTGGGGCGCCAGCGGCGGCCTCGGCTCCTACGCCACCCAGCTCGCCCTCGCCGGCGGCGCCAACCCCATCTGCGTCGTCTCCAGTGGACAGAAGGCCGACATCTGCCGGGCGATGGGCGCCGAGGCGGTCATCGACCGCTCCGCCGAGGGCTACCGGTTCTGGAAGGACGAGCACACCCAGGACCGGCGCGAATGGAAGCGCCTCGGCGGGCGGATCCGCGAACTGACCGGCGGCGAGGACGTGGACATCGTCTTCGAGCACCCCGGCCGCGAGACCTTCGGTGCGAGCGTCTACGTCACCCGCAAGGGCGGCACCATCGTCACCTGCGCCTCCACCAGCGGCTACAACCACGAATACGACAACCGCTACCTGTGGATGTCACTCAAGCGCATCGTCGGCTCGCACTTCGCCAACTACCGCGAGGCCTGGGAGGCCAACCGCCTGATCGCCAAGGGCAGGATCCACCCCACCCTCTCCAGGACCTACCCCCTGAACGAGACCGGACAGGCCGCCTACGACGTCCACCGCAACCTCCACCAGGGCAAGGTCGGCGTCCTCTGCCTCGCCCCCCACGAAGGCATGGGCATCCGCGACCACGACCTGCGCGCCCGGCACATCGACGCGATCAACCGCTTCCGGACCACCTCGGCGCCCACCGGGTGACATACCCGGGTGACCGCCACCGTCACCGGCGCGTGGCCGGACCACCGTTCGGCGTGGGCCGCGGCCCGGCCGGCGCGTGTGGAACTGCTCGTACTCGCGCGGTGCGTGGAGCAGGTGGGCCCGGTTCCGGATGAGGGTGCGGTCGAACAGCCCGGTTCGGCAGGATCGCACCCGGCGTTCCGTGATCGCGTTCATGCGTGGCATCCGGATGCCGGTCCGGACGACGCGCGGCGAAGGCCGGGGCGAGGCGGCCGCCCGTCAGGTTTCCGCGCGTCAGATTTTCCCACCCGTCAGATGCCAGACCGTCAGATCTTGCCCCGCCGGGCTTGCCGTCCCTCTCGGGGCTATCCGTCGGTGGAGGCGCGGACGACGAGCCGGGGAGGGAACCGCTCGACCCGTTCGGCCCGTTCGCGGCCGGGTGCCTGAAGGAGCGTCAGCGCGCGCTCGGCCATGGCGGCCAGCGGGTGGCGGATGGAGGTGATGGGCGGGTCGAGGAGTTCGAGTATCTCGGTGTCGTCGAAGCCGGTGACGGCGATCTGTCCGGGCACGGAGACCGCCGAGCGCTGCAGCGTGCTGACCAGTCCCACCGCGAGGACGTCCGCGCCGCAGACGACGGCGTCGATCCGGGTGTGCTGTTCGGCGATGCGGCGGCCCGCGGTGCGGCCGGCGTCGGTGGTGAAGCTGGGCAGCAGGACGGTGGTGGCGTCGGCCCCGCGGGCCTCGGTGAAGGCGGCGAGGCGTTCCGCGCCGGAGGAGGACGCCTGGTCGGCGGCGACCAGGGCGATCCGGTGACGGTCGAGGCCTTCGAGGTGGTCGAGGAGCAGCCGCATCGCGGCGGTGTTGTCGAGGGTGACGGCGACGGTGCCGGAGTCGGTGGCCCAGCGGTCGAAGAGGACGACGGGGGCGCGTCTGGCGGCGGCCCGGACGGCGGGGCCGGACGCGCCGGCGGAGACGGGGACGACGAGCAGGCCGTCGACGCGGCCGTCGAGCAGGGTCTCGATCTGCTCGGCCTCGACGGCGGTGTCGTTGGCGGCGTCGGAGACCACCAACTGCCCACCGGCGGCGCGGACCTGTTGGGCGATGGCGTCGGCGAGCTGGACGAAGTAGGGGTTGGCGAGCGTGGGGACGACCACGCCGACGGTGCCGGTGGTGCCGGTGCGCAGCGCCCGGGCGGAGTGGTTGGTCCGGTAGCCGAGCCGCCGTGCGGCCTCCTCGACGCGGCGCGCGAGCTCGGGGTCGACGTTGCGGGGCGTGCCGGCGAGGACACGTGAGGCCGTGGCGCGGGAGACGCCGGCGGCCTCGGCCACGTCGAGGAGTCGGGGCGCTGTCACGTGGGTGTCCTTCGCGGTCGGTGGGCGGGTGCGCCACGGCGGTGGGGCGGCCGTGCGGGGCGGGATGTGCAGGATGAGGGTACTTGACGGCGTGTGAGTGCTGGTCCAGCATGTGGGAGATCGATCTCCCAAGGAGCGTTCAATGCCGTCCATCACCGTTGTCGGTTCAGTGAACCGCGACTTCGTCCTGACCGTCAGGGACCTGCCAAGGCCTGGCGAGACCGTGCTCGCGCGGCGCTTCGTGGAGGGCGCGGGCGGCAAGGGGGCCAACCAGGCCGTCGCGGCCGCCCGCCTCGGATCGCGGGTGCGGCTGGTCGCCAGGGTCGGCGCGGACGCCTCCGCCATCCTCGGGGCGCTCGCCTCCGAGGGCGTGGACGTCGAAGCCGTGCGGTCGGACCCACGCACGACGACCGGGATCGCGGCGGTGGTCGTCGACGACGCCGGCGAGAACACCATCGTCGTGAACCCGGGGGCCAACGCCGGCCTCGGGGTGGAGGACCTGCCGCCGCGGCTCGTCCGGTCGGCGGGGGAGGTCGTCCTCGTCCAGAACGAGATCCCCTCCGACGTGGTCGACCAGGCGGTCCTGCGGGCCCGCGAACAGGGCGGGATCGTCGTCCTCAACCCCGCCCCCGCCCGACCCGTCGACGCACGGGTTCTGGCCGCCGTCGACGTCCTCGTCCCCAACCTCGGCGAACTGGCCTCGCTCCTGGGCACCGAGCGGCCCGCCACCCTCGACGGCGCGCGGGACCTGCTGGAGGGCGCCGCGCTCCCGTGCCGGGCCGTCGTGGTCACCCTCGGGGCGGACGGGGCCCTGCTGAAGCAGGCGGACCGCGCCGGCGCCACGCACATCCCCGCCCCGCTGGTGGCCGCCGTCGACACCGTCGGCGCCGGCGACACCTTCTGCGGCGCCCTCGCGGACGCCCTCGCCCGCGGCGCGGGCCTCGCCGCCGCGGCCGAACGCGCCGTCCGCGCGGCCTCCCACGCCGTCACCGGCCTGGGCGCGCAGGCCGCCATGCCCTACGCGGCCCAGCTCGACACACCCGCGGACCCCACCGCTTCCTGACCCCCGCAGAGCCCTTCCCGACCCGCAGGGCCCCCACCGCCCGGCACCCTGACAAAACCCCCAGGGCCCCCACCGCTTCCTGACACCCCGCAGGGCCCCCACCAGCACAACGGAGAACCACCCATGAGGAACCTCAAGCTCGGCCTGTTCGAGAACGCGCAGACCAACGCGAGCGGCACCGCCACCTGGCGCCACCCCGACAGCCGGCGACACCTCTTCGACACCCTCGGGTACTGGCGCGAACTCGCCGCGGTCTGCGAGGACGCCAAACTGGACTTCCTGTTCCTCGCCGACGCCTGGGGCTGGTCCGAGATCGACGGAGTCCGCCCGCCCATCGCCACGGAGGAGACCCTCGACCTCCCGCGACTCGACCCGATGGTCGTGGCCGCCGCGCTCCTGTCCACCACCACCGACCTGGGCCTGGTCATCACGGGCTCCGTCCTCGTGGAACCCCCCTACGCGTTCGCGCGCCGCCTGGCCACCCTCGACCAGCTCTCCGGCGGCCGGATCGGCTGGAACGTCGTGACCACCGGCACCGCCGACACCGCGGTCAAGGCCTTCGGCATGGAGATGGTCGCGCACGACGACCGCTACCGGATGGCCGAGGACTTCCTCGACCTCGTCTACAAGTACTGGGAGGGGGCCTGGGAGCCCGACGCGCTGGAGAAGGACAAGGACGGAAGGTTCGCCGACCCCGCCAAGGTGCACCTCGTCACCCACGAGGGCCCCTTCTTCCGCTCGCAGGGATACGGCAACACCGCGCGCTCCCCCCAGGGCACGCCCGTGCTGTTCCAGGCCGGGGCCTCGCCCGCCGGCCGCCGCGTCGGAGGCCGGCACGGCGAGTGCATGTTCGTGGGAAGCGGCTCGGTCGAACAGCTCGCCGGGCACACCGCCTCCATCCGCGAGGAGGCCGTCAGGGCGGGCCGCCGTGCCGACGACGTGAAGGTGATGTCGGCGTTCTCGTGCGTCGTCGGCGCGACGACCTCCGACGCCCAGCGCCGCTACCAGCGCATCCTCGACGCCCAGCGGTCCGAGGTGACCGTCGCCAGCTACGCCATGTTCACCGGGCTCGATCTCTCCTCCTACCCGCCCCACACGCCCATGGCGGACCTGTCCACCGAGCTGTCGCAGACCCAGGTGGCCCGCTTCGCCGGCAAGACGGTCGGTGACGTCCTCGCCGACTGGCACACCCACGGCGTCGGGGCGCGGCCCGTCGTCGGCACGGCCGAGGAGATCGCCGACGAGATCTGCGCGCTCGCGGAAGGCGCCGACCTCGACGGGTTCCTGCTCTCCCCGACCGTCCAGCCGACCTCCACGACGGACTTCGTCGAGTCGGTCCTGCCGATCCTGCGGGCACGCGGAGTGTTCCGGGGGGAGTACACCCCGGGCGAGAGCCTGCGCGAACGGCTCACCGGGGCGTCCGACCGCGCGCTGCCGGACAGCCACCCCGCGGCACGGCACCGGCACTGAGAAACCCCACCCGAGACGAGAGGACGGCGAAGACCATGGCCACGTCCGCCCACCACCCGCCCCGGCCCACCGCGCCGACGGAGGAACTCGACCCGGCGACGCTGCGCCAGGCGTTCGGGGCCTACCCGACCGGCGTCGTCGCGATCGGCGCGCTGCGCGGGAGCGAACCGGTCGGGTTCGCTGCGAGCTCGTTCGTCTCGATCTCGCTGCAACCGCCCATGGCCGCGGTGAGCGTGGCCCGGACCTCGACCACCTGGCCGCGCCTGGCGCAGGCGCCCGTCCTCGGACTGAGCGTGCTCAGCCGCGGCCAGGGCGCGCTGTGCCGGCGCCTGGCCTCCCGCGAGGCCGACCGCTTCGACGGCGTCGCGTGGAGGGCGACGCCCGAGGGCGCCGTCGTGATCGACGACGCCGCACTGTGGCTGACGGCCCGGGTGAGCGCCACCTACGACGGCGGCGACCACGAGATCGTGCTCATGGAGCTGATGACGGCCGAGCTGTTCCCCGGTGTGGAGCCGCTCGTCTTCCACACCAGCCAGTTCCGGGAGCTCACCCCCCATGCGTGACGCCCCGGCCGTCCTCGCGCACCTCACGGGCACGGTGGTGCACGGCGCCGGCCGGGGCCGCGGGCTCGGCTTCCCCACCGCGAACATCGCGCCCGACCCCGGCTCGCCGGTCCCACCGCCCGCGGTCTACAGCGGCTGGGTCGTGCGCCACCCCACCGGCGCCCTGCACCGCGCGACGATCAGCGTCGGCTCCAACCCCACCTTCTGCGACACGGCGGAGATCCACACCGAGGTGTACTGCCACGACACGTCGGACGACCTCTACGGCGAGCGCGTCGGACTGTGGTTCGTGGCCCGGATCCGGGACACGGTGAAGTTCGCCTCGCCCGACGATCTGGTGCGCGCCGCCCGGCAGGACGTCCTGCGTTCCGAGGAGTTCCTCGCCTCGGAACGCGGGCGGCGCGTCCTGGCCCACGCGCTCAACGCGTTCGCTGACACCGCTGACACCGCGACCGCCTGACCCTCTTCCCACCCCGCACACACACCCGGCGCGCACCCCCACGCCCACCGCCGCCCCCCAGCCGGCTTTCGCGCGCCACGACCGGCCCGGTCCGGTCCCGCAGCACAACCCCCACCTCGCTCCGAACGAACAAAGGCGTGAGTAATGAGCGTATTCCAGTGGCTGAACGAGCAGTTCAGCTTCTTCGGCGTCCCCGTCTACTGGTCCGACTTCCTGGGCAACATCCTGGCGCTCGCGACCGTCTGGCTGGCCCTGCGGCGCTCGCTCGTGGCCTGGCCGGTGCAGATCCTCGGCTCGGTCCTGCTGCTGATCGCGAGCATCAACGTCCACCTCGGAGGCAACGCCGCCCGGCAGATCGTGATCATAGCGTCGGCGTCCTGGGGCTGGGCGACATGGCGCCGCAGCAGAGACAAGGAAGGCACCATCAACGTCCGCTGGGCGCCATGGGGCCAGCGCGTCGCACTGATCGCCGTCATGGCCGCCGGAAGTCTCGCCTTCGGCGCCCTGCTCAAGACGGCGGACGCCTCCTTCTACCCCGGCGCACCCTGGTGGATGGTCCTCGCGGACGCCTGGATCTTCGTCGGCTCGATCCTGGCCATGTACAGCCAGGCCCGCCGGTACGTCGAATTCTGGTTCGTCTGGCTCGCCGTGGACCTGGTCGGCGTCCCCCTCGCCATCCACTCCGAGCTCTACTTCTCCGGAATAGTCTACGCGATCTTCTTCGTCATGGTCGTCATCGGCATCCGCGACTGGGCGTCCCACAGCAAGCCCCAGGAGATCGCCTCTCCCCTTGAACCGGCCGTCCTCGTGGAAAGCCGCGACGACACCGCACCGACCGCCCGGCCGCACCCCGTCCGGCCCGACACGGAAACCGCAACCGGCCTCCGAACCACCGACTGACCCACCACCACGGCCGCACGGTGCGCAGACCAGGCGCGACCACACCCTCTCCCGGCGTGCCGGGAGAGGGTGTGGTCCTGCCCGGCCCTACACCTCGGGACCGGTCGGCTCGACCTTGAAGGTCCGGGCCGCCGCCCCGCCGCGACCGCCTGCCCCGACCGTGGCCGTTGTCGGGGCCGACGGCGTTTCGACGCGTGCCCCGGTGGCGGGCTCCGGGCCCGTTGCGGGGCGAAGGCGGGTGGCGAGGGCCGCCATGTCGGTGGTGAACCGGTCGCCGAGGTCGACGCCGGACTCCTTGGCGATGACGATCAGCGAGAACAAGCAGTCGGACAGCTCGTGACCGATCCTCCCGGCATCGGCGGCCAGATCGGCGCGGTGGCCCTGGTGGGCCATGACCAGCTTCGCGAGGTCGCCCACGTCGCCGGTGAAGCCGAGGACGAAGTCCGTCAGGTCCCAGATGCGGCCCAGTTCGTGTTGGTTGATGTCGTCGTAGCGGGCGCGCACCTCCTCGGCTGCTGAACACATCTCGTCCCAGGTGGGCATCGGCTGCTCCGTATCGGTGGGTGGTCAGGCGGGTTCGACGCCGGCCGTGGTCGTCGCGTCCCGCTGGTGGGGGATCCCGGTGGCGTACTGGCGGGCCTGGAGAAGGTAGGAGGCCCGGTAGCGGCCGGCCGGGTCGGCCATCAGCTCGGCGTGGGTGCCGTGTTCGGCGAGCAGGCCCTCGTGGAGGACGTAGATGAGATCGGCGTCGGCGGTGGCGGCCAGGCGGTGGGTGATGAGGATGACGGCCTGGCCCCGGTCGGCGAGTTCGCGGACCCGGGCGAAGGCGGCGATCTCGGCCTTCGGATCGAGGGCGCTGGTGGGTTCGTCGGCGATGACGAGGTGGGCGGGGCGTCCGCCGGGGCCGGTGGTGGTGGCGCGGTGGTGGGCGCGGGCCATGCCGATGCGCTGCCACTGGCCGCCGGACAGCTGCACGCCGCCCTTGAAGCCGCGGGCGGCGAGGGTGTCCCAGCCGTTGTCCTGGGCCTCGACGATCGGGTGCAGGTCGGCGTGGTCGGCGGCCCGCTTGAGCAGCGTCGGGTCGTCGCCGTGCTCGGGCCGGCCGATCAGGACGTTGGCGCGCAGGGTGAACGGCCATTGCTGGAAGCCCTGTTCGAGTACGGCGACCGAGGCGAACAGCTGGTCGCGGTCGGCGGCGGTCGCGTCGACGCCGTCCCAGAGCATCCGGCCGGTGGCGGGCGGGTAGAGGCCGGTGAGGACCTTGGCGAGGGTGGTCTTGCCGGAGCCGTTGTCACCGACCAGGGCGACCACCCGGCCGCGCGGGATCGTCAGGGTGATTCCGGACAGGGCCGGGGTGCTGCGGCCGGGGTAGGTGAAGGCGACGTCCTCCAGGGTGATGACGTCCGGGCGTTCGGGCAGGGCGGTGCCGCCGGTGGGGATGGCGCGGCGCTCGGCTTCGCGCTGGAGCCGTTCCAGGTCGGCGACGAACAGGGCCTCCTCGTAGAGGTTGTTGACGGTGCCGACGAGGGAGGTGATGTCGGCGGCGCCGGTACGGATGCCGACCACGGCGGTGCCCGCGACCGCGAGGGCCATGTGCCCGTCGTGGACGAGCCAGCCCAGCAGCGCGAAGGTCGCGGCGGCGGCCAGGCCCGAGAGGACGGACGCCAGCAGTGAGGTGACGGCGGTCGCCGCCGCGAGGCGGTTCTGCTCCTGTTCGGACGCCTCGGCCATCGCCGTGTAGTGGCCGAGGATGAACGGGCCGATGGCGTGGACGCGGACTTCGGCCGCGGAGTGCGGTTGGGTGATGAGCTGGGCGAGCAGGGAGGCGGCCCGGTGGTGCTGGAGCCAGGCCATCACCGAGCCGTAGCGGCGGCGGGCGGAGCGGACCGCGCCCCAGCCCTTCGGGGCGGCGATCAGCACCAGCATGGGCAGCAGGACGGGGTCGAGGCTGAGCAGGACGCCGCCGGCGGCGACCAGGCCGAGCAGCGCGGTGAGCACGGCGATGCTCTGGCTGATCAGCCGGCGGACGGCTGCGGTGCCGAACCGCGCCGATTCCAGCATCCTGCTGAAGTCGGGCTCCTCCAGCGCGGCGAGTTCGACGCGGGCGGCCCGGCGGAGATAGGCGACGGTCGCGGCCCGTTCGGTCTTGGGCTCCAGCCGGCCGCCCGCCCACTGGGAGACGGTCCGCAGCACGGCGGACACGGCGGAGGCCCCGCCGACGGCGAGGACCGCGGGCAGCGCTGCCTGCAGCAGCCGGTCGGCGCTGCCCACGGCGAACAAGGAGGCGAGGGCGCGGTTGGTGGCGAGCAGGCCGAACGCGGTGGCCAGGGCCCGGCCGAGTTCGGCGACCGCAACGGCCACCAGCGCGGTGCGATCGGCCTGCCAGGCCAGGCGCAGCGCGGTGCGGAGCATCCCGGGGATCTGGCGGGCGATGGTGAGGAATCCGACCTTCAGCATGGTCTGCTCGTGGTCGTCGAAGTTGTAGTCGTAGCGCAGCCGGCCGCCGAACAGGAACCGCTCGCTGTCGGAGACCTCGCCCTCGGGCTCGGGGCTGGACGGGCGGGTCTTCAAGTGGTCTCCTCTGCGGGACTCGGCCGAGTCGCCGGTGACATGGCGTCGCCGTGGGCGTATCGATGGAGGTGGGCACGGAGCCGGGTGGCGAGGTGTTCGGACTGCTCGGGGTCGTCCGGAAGGACGCCGGCCCCCTCGGTCATCAGGGCGTGGAACTGCTGCTGCTCGTACGGGACACCGGGAGGCAGCGCGGCGACGTGCCAGTGGACGTGCGCGTTGCCCTGCCGGCTCCCCAGGCTGAGCACGTACAGGCGCTCCGTCGGGACGGCCGTGGCGAGCGCGGTGGCCACGCGGTGCACCACCAGCTGCAGGGCCGCGTACTCCTCCTCGGTGAACCCGCCGATGGCGTCCTCGATATGGGCGCGCGGGGCCACCAGCAGCTTGCCCGGCAGGGTCGGGTAGCGGTCGAGGAATACGACATGGACGCCGTCGTCCAGGACGACCCGGTGCTCGTACCCGGGGACGCCGGCGAGCAACGAGCAGATGAAGCACGGCCCGGTGCGGGCCCGCTCGTTGTAGGCGTCGAGGTCGAAGCCGCTCACCGGCCCCACCCCTCGGGCCCGGGCCGCCGCACCAGGTAGCCGTCGAGCGGACCGAAGCCCAGGGAACGGCAGGGCGGGGCACCGGCCTCGGTGGCACGCGGTTCGACCGAGCTGCAGTCGGCGTCTTGCGGGATGGCGGGGCGAACAGAGAGGCCTGGCACGGCGATTCCTCCAGGAAGGCGGTCAGCGGGACGGATCCGGTGGCGGGGGATCGAGGCGGACGAGGTGACGGTCGGTCCTGCCGTCCGGCTGGTGCACAGTGCGGTAGGCGTACGGCACAGTGCTGCCGGGGAAGGTGGCGACGCCTTCCTCCACGACAGGCTGCTCGTCGGCGATGGCACGCAGCCGGTCGTCGGCGTCGGCCGGCAACTGCGGGCCGGGTGGCCGTCGGTGTCGGGCCACCGCTCTCACCCGCCGACCAGGGTGCGCGGGTCGAAGCGCTCGTCCTCCCAGCCGTGGGTGGAGAAGCCCCGTCCGCCGGACAGGTAGAGCGTGAGCGCGGCGTGGGACGTCGGGAACATCGGCAGGGGCAGTGCGTCGGCCGGGGACCAGAGCACATCGAGGTGCTTGTCCGGTTCGGTGTTCGTCAGTTCGCCGCGCCAGGCGGTGGCGAGGAACACCGACAGCAGGAACGGACCCCGGCCGTCCCAGCCGGCTGCGACCTGGACCGTGTGGACGAGCCGCAGGTCCTCGGCGGCGACGATCAGCCCGGTCTCCTCCCGCAGCTCGCGGGCCGCGGCTTCGTCGAGGCGCTCGCCGACCTCGACCTTGCCGCCGGGGATGGTCCACGCCGGCGTGTTGCTCCAGCTGTTCGCCGCGTAGTGGACGGTCGCGACCAGGCCCTGGTCCCGGTCGTGGGCGATCACGGCTACGGCCTGGCGAAGGCTCTCCACAGTGCTACCTCCAAGATGGCTGAGCGGATGGGGACTTCAGACGGTCGGTGCGGGGTGGCGCAGCTGCTCCAGGACGGTGCGGGCGTAGCCGAGGATCTCCTCGTCGTGCTGGTGGTCCAAGGCCCAGCGCAGGACGGCGGGGCAGTCGATCGCTGCCCAGACCCGGCACGCCGCCCACTCGCCGGGGGTTAGTTCGCGTCCGTAGCCGCTCAGGAACGCCGTGCGGAGGTCGGGCCGGTGCGGGGTGAGCTGGAGCATGACCCGCATCAGGTCGCGGCGCACCGGCTCCTCGACCTGGCTGCGCTCGAAGTCGATCACGCCGACGATGAGTCGGCCATCGTCGCCGCGGTGGACGAGCCAGTTCCGGGGGCCGAAGTCGCCGTGGCAGGTGGTGAGAGCGGTATGCCGGGGCTCGATGCGGGTGGCCTCGGCCAGGACCTCGACGTCCTCGTCGGACAGCTGGGCGTCGTGGGCACGGGCGAGCGCCCCCTCGCGTTCCTTGCTCCAGGGCAGCCGCTCGCCGACCACGCCGTCGGAGGTCGGGTGGGTGTGGATGCGTGCCGCGAGCAGGCCGGCCTGCCGGTACACCTCCCGTTCCTCGGCCGGGCCGAGGGCGGCCTTGATGGCCGGGGTGCCGGGCAGTGCTGTGGTGACGACGAGCAGCGACGAGGTGTCCTCGGCGAGGAAGGTCGGGGCCCGACCGCCGCCGAGGGCGGGTGCGAGGTGCCGGTAGGCGGAGGTCTCACGCCGGTGCATGAGCTCGTTCTTGTGTCGCTTGGCGAACAGCCGTCGCCCGTCGCCGGTCCGGATCTCCCACACCGACGGTCGGCCCGCACGGTCCCGCGAGCGCACGCCCAGCAACTCGTACGGACCTGCCGTCTCGTGCAGCAGCCGGTCGGCGTCGTCGGGCAGGGTGTGTGCCGTCATGCCGGCCAGCCGACGGTGGAGAGCAGGTTGCCGCAGGCGATCTCGCCCAGGGCGTGCGCGGTGTAGGGCACGATGTCGGCCGGCAGCCGGCCAATCGGCCACCAGCGCAGTTCCTCGCACTTGTGCGGCTCCGCGTTGCGCACCTGCCCGCGGTAGTGCGCGGGGCGGAAGAAGAGCTGGAGCCGACTGCGGCCGTCGTCGGCGTCGAGGTGGTGCAGCGTGTGGACGAGCGCGAGGTCGTCCGTGGCGATGGTGATGCCGAGTTCTTCCTCGGCCTCGCGCGTCATGGAGCGGGTGACCGGCTCGTCCCGCTCCATGTGCCCGGCCGGCAGGTGCCACAGCCCGTTGGCGTAGCTGGTGTTGCGCCGCCGCCCGAGCAGCACGGTGTCGCCGTCGACCAGGACGAGGTGGACGCCGACGACCAGGGTCAGCGGGTCCGTCCCGGGCTCGCGGGCTGCTGTGTCCGCTGGGCGGCCGGTTTCGTCGAGCTGGGTCACGAGGTCCTCCCGGGGCGCTTGGCAGCCGCCGCGGTGAGCAGCGGCAGGTAGTGGTGCATGTAGAGCGGGATTTTGAGGTCGAGCACCTCGTCGAGAGGGACCATGTGCAGGGCCAGGGCCTCGTCGCCGAGCCGCAGCACCGTCTCGGGCCCGTCCCAGACGGTGTGCAGGACGCGGGTGAGTGGATGCACGAGGTCTCGGTATGCCGAAGTCGATCTCCGGGGCGGGTACTGCCCGTCGGTCGGTGCCGGTCTTCGCCACAGGTCCTCCGGACACGGTTGGCGCGCGGGTGCGCAGGATTACTGAACCAGGGCGCTCTGATAGCCAAGTGAGCTACCGCAAAGCTGAGTTCAGGGAAGTGCTACGGGGTGCTCGGCGTCCGATGATGGTGCTGTTCGAGTGCGGCGTTCAAGCGGATTTACCTCCGGGCGAGCCCGGGTCGAACGGTGACTTTTCGAGCACCTTCCGGGCGCGGGCGAGGGCGGCCTCCGGCCGGTCGCGGGCGGGCACGGGCAGGGTGGCGGAGCCCAGTGCGCAGGCGGCGAGCGCGCGTTCGAGCCGGGCTGTCCGTCCGGGTTCGAGGCGGTCGTGGACGCTCTCGTGGGCGAGGAGGTCGCGCAGCGCGGAGCCGTCGTCCGATTCACTCGTTCGGCTGGTCAGCTGCCCGAGCAGGTTTCGGGCGGCGGGCGGATCGGGGCCGGCGGCGTCGAGCGCGCTCAGGGCGTGGCGGTGCTCGATCGCGGTACCGGCGGCGTGCTGGTCGCCGGGGCGGCACAGCGCGGTGAGTGATTCCCGCGAAGCCGCGGTCAGCCCAGGGCGCGGTCCAGGTTGAATGCGGCGCTGATCAGGGAGAGATGGGTGAACGCCTGGGGGAAGTTGCCGAGCTGTTCACCGGTGCGGCCGATCTCCTCGGCGAACAGGCCGAGATGGTTGGCGTACGTGAGCATCTTCTCGAAGGCCAGCCGGGCCTCCTCCAGCCGGCCCGCCCGGGCCAGCGCCTCGACATACCAGAAGGAGCAGATCGAGAAAGTGCCCTCGGAGCCCCGAAGTCCGTCCGGACTGGCCGTCGGGTCGTAGCGGTAGACCAGGGAGTCGGAGACCAGGTCCGAGGTGAGCACATCCAGGGTGGAGAGCCACTTGGGGTCGGTGGGCGAGATGAACTTGGCCATCGGCATCATCAGCAGGGACGCGTCGAGGACCTTGTCGTCCAGCCCCTGGACGAAAGCGCCGCGCTCGGCCGACCAGCCGCGCGCCATGATCTGCCGGTAGATCGCGTCGCGGGACTGGCGCCAGCGGGGCAGGTCGGCGGGGAGTCCGCGCCGGTTCGCCGTCCGGATCGCCCGTTCGAGCGCGACCCAGCACATCAGCCGCGAGTACACGAAGTTGCGCCGGCTCGCCCGGGTCTCCCAGATCCCCTCGTCGGGCTGATCCCAGCACTCGCAGAGCCAGTCCACCACGGCGCCGACCTCGTCCCAGTGACCGCTGCTGATCGGCTGCCCCCACTTGTCGTAGAGATAGACGGAGTCGATCAGCGCGCCGTAGATGTCCAGCTGGAGCTGCTGGGTGGCGGCGTTTCCCACCCGGACCGGCGCCGACCCCAGGTAGCCCTCGAAGTGGGACAGCTCGTACTCGGGCAGGTCGCAGCGCCCGTCGATGCCGTACATGATCTGCAGCGGGCCGGTCGCGTTGGTGCCCCGCATGATCCCGTGCTCGGAGATGAAGCCCATGAAGGCCTCGGCCTCCGAGGTGAAACCCAGGCGGAGCATGGCGTAGGTGCAGAAGGCCGCGTCGCGGACCCACACGTAGCGGTAGTCCCAGTTGCGCTCGCCGCCGATCTGCTCGGGCAGGCTGGTGGTCGGGGCGGCGACGATCGCGCCGGTGGGCGCGTAGGTGAGCAGCTTCAGGACCAGGGCCGAGCGATGCACCATCTCCCGCCACCGCCCGTGGTACTGCGAGCGGGACAGCCAGTGGCGCCAGAACCGGACGGTGGCCTCGAACTGCCGCTCCGCCTCCAGGTGGGGGCAGGAACGCGGGCTGACACCGCTGCTCACCCGGTCGAGGGCGAACACCGCGGACTCGCCCTCCAGCAGCTTGAAGTGCGACCACACGTCCACGCCGTCGGTCTCGACCGGCACGGTGGTGGTCAGCGCCAGGGACAGTGAGGGGGAGCGGAACTCCGTGTAACCGCTCCCGAGCTCCACGGTGTGCGTCTCGGTCCCGTAGCCGAAGCGCGGGGCGATCTTCGCCCGGAACGGGAGCGTCCCGCGGACACAGAGCACCCGCCGGATCAGCCGGTGGCGGTCCGCCTCGCGGGACTCGTCGACGACGGGCATGAAGTCCTGGATCTCCGCCACCCCGTCCGCCGCGAAGAACCGCGTGATCAGGACGTTGGTGTCGGGGAAGTAGAACTGCCGGGTACGGGCCGGCACGTCCGCGGACAGCTCGAAACGGCCGCCCCGGTCCGCGTCGAGTATGGACGCGAACACGCTGGGTGCATCGAAGCGCGGGCAGCAGTACCAGTCGATGGTGCCGTCGGTGGCGACGAGCGCGGCGGTACGGAGATCACCGATCAGACCGTGCTCGGAGATCGGCGGATACCGGGAACCGTCCGGCTGCCCGAATCCGCCGCTGCCGTACTGCGCCATGGCGGCCTCCTCACCCGGTACTGCGGGACATCGAGCCGAACCTCTTGTTTCATGCTAGATCGCGGCACGTTGGGGCGCCGAAGCGAACCGGTGTGCCGGGGCGCCGGTGCCGGACGGGTAGCCCCGGACGACGTCGGCACCCAGGAGCAGTCGGGCCGGGCTGATCGCCATCGGTGAGGTGTCCGTTCAGAGGAGGCCCGTATCTGCCGCACCCTCTACGGCGGCTGACGCTCCTCGGCCACTGTGGGCGTCCAGCTGTGACGCGGCGAACAGCAGCGGTGCCCGGTACTGGGCTTCCGCTGCTACCCGCCTCCCGGAGAGTGGTCACGACCGAATCGTCCGACCATCTCAGGGGGTTTCGATGCCGGAGAAGAACAGCGGGACTGCCGACCCCTCGCTCGTTCCGGTGGAAGCGGTGCTCGGCGCCAGGTCGGCGGCGGTGCTCGTGGAGCTCCAGCGTGCCGACGGGAAGGCTGCCGCGCTCTGCGCGCTGGCCGGCGGCACGCTGGCCGCAGCGGTGGCGGCCGTCCCGGCCTGGTCCACCGGACCGGCGCTGCTGACCGCGGCGGTGCTGTGCGGCTGTGTGCTCCTGCTCGCCGCTGCGGCGGCCGCGCTTCTCGTCATCCGGCCCGTGCTGCCGCAGGGCCGGTCGCTGGCCGAGCTGGAGTCCTTCCGGTTCGGTCCGGTGACGGCGAACGCCCTCGCCGACCTGGCGACTCTGGACCGGGCGGCCCTGATCGAACTGGAGGCGCAGCGCCTGTGGCGGCTGGCCGGGCTCGCCGAGCGGAAGTTCCGGGCCGTCAGGACCTCGGTGGACCTGATCGCTGCGGCGGGCACGGTGACCGGAATCGGCCTGTTGATTTCCTGCACGAATTGAGAACATCGTGCCGCTGTTGTCCGAGGGAACTCAGGGGGGGCATATGTATCTTTGCCATGAATCTATCATCGGTGATCAGCTCTGGTCAGAACTGCGCAATCTCGCACCGGAACGCAGTCGTCCCGCCAGATCCATGCTGCTCCGCCAGGGCGACCCCGCCACCCAGGTGATCCTGCTCAGTTCTGGATCCACCCTGGTCACCCTGGCGGGCGCCAACGGCGAGCGGACACTGCTGGCCGTCCGCGGCGCCGGCGAACTGCTCGGCGAACTCGCGGTCCTGGACGCCCAGCCGCGTTCGGCCTCGGTGATCGCCGCCGAACCGTGCCGCGTCCACCTCATCCCCGCTCCCGACTTCCTCGCCTTCGTCCACGAACACGATCTGACAATTCCTCTGCTACGGCACGCCATTGCGCGCGTCCGGGAGGCAGAGGCGGCCCGGCTGGAAATGGCAACCGCGCCGGTGCCGGTGCGTCTGGCCGCCGCTCTGGGCCGACTGGTCCAGGCGGCTTCCCGGCACGGCGCCGAGGCCGCGGTGCGGCTGACTCAGACCGAGCTGTCGCAGTTGATCGGAGCCTCCCGGAACGGCGTGGGCAGCGCGATCAGGCCGTGGCGGGAACGGGGCTGGCTCGGGACCGAGGCCGGCGGCGGACTGGTTATCCGGAACATGTCGGCCATCCAGGCCGACGTGCTCGCCTGAGTGACGCAGGCCACCGTGGCGGTGCCCAGTACTGGGCACCGCCGCTCCGTCCGGCCGAGCAGCATGGGGCCTCGTCCACCGCCCCGACTGCCGAAAGGCCACCCACCCGTGACTTCCTCCGCCTCCCTGCCTGACCACGACGCAACAGGCCACGACGTGCCGCCCGAGCAGGCCGTCATGGTTGTCGACATGAAGGGCTACAGCCGGCTTCCCGAAGCGCAGATGGCACCGGTCCGGTCCGATCTGGACAGCATCCTGGAGACCGTCTTCGCCCAGAGCGGGCTGCCCGCACCCTGCACTTTGGGCACCGGTTACAGGGACGCGGGCGACGGTGTCATCCTGGTGCTCCCGCCCCGGCACGCCGCGCGACTGGTCGATCCGCTGCTGGGGAACCTGAGCGCCGCGCTCCAGCGCTACGAGGGCATCCGAATGGCCGCCGCACCGGTCATCCGCCTCCGGGCCGCCGTCCACGTCGGTCCGCTGAGCGTTCCCGACCGCCGCGGCGCCGCAATCAACGATGCCTGTCGGCTGGTCAACAGCGACGCGGCTTACCAGGCCATCGCGGCTGCGGCCGACAACGGGCTGTTCCTGGCGGCCGTCCTCTCGGAGCCCGTCTACCAGCGATCCGTGCAGGCCGGGCGCACCCGGCCAGAAGCGACGGAGCGTCAGGTCCTATCGGCCACAGCCCGGGTGGCCGACAAGCCTGGATTCGAGGCGTCGTGCCGGCTGCTTGTCCCTGGCCTGCCCGCCGACGCCCTTCGCGGGTACCTGCCCGACCCCGACAGCGCCGTTCCGCGCCCCGCTCCGACGCCCCCGGCGCACCCCGAGCCGCAACAGCCTGCCAGGGCGGGGGCCGTCTTCAACTTCCACGGGACGGTCAACGAACCCGTCATCGCGGAGCGAATCAAGAACATTCGGAACGACCGCCGCAGCCGCTGAGCCGACACCACCTCATCCGTCTCATCCGTACAAGGGAGAAGCCTGTGTTCGACACCCCCTACCCGCCCCGGTCCGCCGACGAGCCGAACGACGAGGGGGGCAGGAGCGGAGACCCCGAGTCCTGGCTGCCGAGCTGGCTGCAGTCCCGGCAGGACCACCGCCCGGAGCAGCCAGACGCCCCGTCGGCTTTGGTTGAGGAAGCTCCGGAGCAGCCCCTCACCCAGGAGGTGGCGACGGATGTCCACACGGCCGCCGGTCCGGTGGCGAACTTTCACGGCCAGGTCGAGGTCGTCGCCGGCGTCGTCGAGCAGTTGATCCTCGAGACCCGCAAGCGTGATGTCCTCGAGGGCGAGGAGCTGGACCGCGAGGCTCTCCTGGAGCAGCCGTTCGTCCGTGACGCGTGGACGGACACCTGGCAGGAAGCGCTCGACCCGGTCACCGGCCGGTTGCGGGTGCCCGTCCTGGTCGTTGTCGCCCCCCGCGCGATCGGCGCCACCACCTTCGCGCTGCGTTTGTTGGCCGAACACACCGCGCCGAGCACCACGCTGGTCAAACTGCAGGCGGACTGGAACTCGCCCAGTCGGACCCGGCTCCCATTGGAGCAGCGGCACGCCTTCCAGCTCGACCTCAAGGATCCGGACACCGACCGGGTCTCGGCCGACTTCCTCACTTCGCTCGGGAAGCACGCCGAGCACCTCGCCGACTGCCGGTCCCACCTTGTGCTGACGGTAGCTCAGGAGCTCTGGGATGCCCCCGGCCTGGCATCCCGGTCAGGTGTGCACGTGCTCCGTCTGACGGAGTCCCCCGCCGCCGGCCCGGTGGTGAACGCCCATCTCGAGGCCGGCGGCCACCACGAGCCGGCCAGGGAGATCAGGGCGTCCGAGCGGGCCCTGTCCCAACTGCGCGGCCTGAACGCCGTGACGGCGGTCCGGGCGGTCCACCGGATCGTCGCGGTCTGGGAGGAGCACCGCCTGCGCCAGCAGGCCCCTGCCCTGCTTCGGAACGGAGCGGACCAGGACGCGGCGAAGACGTTCGAGGATCGCGTGCTCGACGCGTTGTCGGACTGGCGCGGGGAGTTGGACGAGCTCTTCGGGGACCGTACCGTCGCCCGTGGCAGGGCCGACCGGTCGTTGGCGCTCGAGGACCGCTACCTGCTGCTTGCCCTGGCGGTGCGGCAGTCCGCGCCGGTGTCCCTGGTGTCCGCCGGTGCGCGGCAGTTGCAAGCGGCGGTGGAGTCCGCGAACAGCGGCACAACGGCAGGAACGGCCGCTCAGGCTGCCTTCGCGGCCCGTGGTCTGCGCCGCCGGATCCAGGACGTCGGTGCCACGGTCGACGGGCGCGACGTGGTGCTCTTCGACCGGCCGGCCTACGGGCGGGCGGTGCTCGAGTACGTCTGGGACAACTACGAGGCCATACGCACGCCACTGCTCGGCTGGCTCGCGAAGCTCGCCGCCCGGCCCGACCCGACGGACCCGGTGGTCCGGACGCTCGCGTCCCTGGCCCTGCGCCACGGCACCAGGGAGCACCTCAACAAGCTGGCCGAGTTGACCGAACCGGACCTGCTGGGTGCCGTCCTCCGGACCGCAGTGCACGACGAGCATGTCGGACGCCTCGTCTGGGCCACGCTCTACCAGTGGGCCGACACGAGCGGCAGCGCGCCCACCGTGGTCTCCACCTGCCGCCTCGTTCTGGCCGACCCCGAGGTCAGCTCCGCCGCCGCGAAGATGGCCGTGGTCCGGCTGCGGCGGGTGGCCCAGAAGACCACTGACCCGGCCGTCCGGCAGAGCGTGCTCACGGCCTTCGAGGAGCTCGCCCGTCGGCCCGCCGGCCGGGCCCGGCTGGTTACTGAGGTCCGGACCTGGCAGCAGGCGAAGAGCTCGTCCCGGAGCGGGGGCCTGGCCTTCCTGGCCCTGATGTCGGTGGACGCCCCGGGATTGCCATGGCTGTTGTCGGCCGACGCGTCGGAGACCGATGCCCAGCGGGCCCTGGCGGAGCTGCTCGGCAGCACGGAGACTGCGATTGAGACCATCCCCCGGATCACCGACTGGATCCGCTCCTGCGCAAACGACTCCGACAGCTATGGGCAGCTCCGCGACCAGTTGCTCGTCCCGCTTCGCGGACATCGCATGTTCCAGGCGGGGATGGACCTGATGAAGGCGCTGACGGGCTCCGTCACAGCGCAAGGCGTCGACATCGCCGAGGACTTCTACCAGCACCTGGTCGGAGCACCGTTTCAGAAGCTCTTCACGCCCGACGACACCGTTCGATGAGGTGGCCGTGGCAGCGGGCCGCGCGCACCACAGGGTGCCCGCGGCCGTGCCAACTGCCCAGCGCTGAAAAGGGCGTACCGTTCGAGGCGACCTTCACCGTGATCTGGAGGCCCGCCTTGCGGCGCCGAGCCAATCTGGCGGAGCAGGTTCGTAGAGACCTCCGCGCTGACGCCGCGGAAGTGACCGCAGAGTTGCAGCCGGACGACCTGCTCGGGGCCGAGGACACCCTCAATGCCGTGTTCGGTGCGCCCGACGGGCAGCGCGCCCCGCACTACCGACTGCTGTCCGCGAAGTTCGCTCTCCGTCTGTCGCCCACCGCGCAGGAGACCCTGGCCGTCCGGCGGGCCGACACCGAACGGATCAGGCGGCTGGAGTTCCTCAAGACAGCCCTCTACGACCACCCGGACCTCGTGGTACTCGACCGCATGGAGCGGACCTCCCAACTCCCGGATGACGCCCGAGTGGCCGACCTGCAACGGCTCTCGCGTGCGATCAGGTCCTGCAACGCCTGGTGGTACCCGTTCCTCGAGCAATGGGAAGCGGTCGGTGCCGGGTTCCAGGACTTGGAGACCCGGCACGAGGCCATGCAGGTTCTGCTCCGGCACTCCGTCGAGGCCCTGAAGGCGGCCACCACGCTGCCGGACCGGGCCGCCCCGGACGGACGAGCCGGATGAGGGTGGCCCTGTGGCGGGTCCTGCTCGCCCCGCTCACGACCCTGCGGGCGCTCCGCCTCCAGCGGCTCAGCCGCTCCCCGTTCGACTTCGACAGCGCTTGGCGGCAGGCCCGGATGCACCGAGCGCCCGACGAGGTCGAGTACCTCTTCCAACGCCATGTCCAGGAGACGGAGGCCCGCCGGCCCGAGCCGTAACGCGGCCGGTTCCTCCGCCCCGGGAGGACGGTGACGGGGCCGCGCCAGCCGGAGACTGTTGGTGGATTGGCCCACTGGTTGCGTCCCGTTGCCGTCAGGCAACGGGACGCAGTCGTTCAAAGCGGGAGATGCGGGTTCCGGCCCAGGGTGTTCCGGTGAGCCACGCATCAAGCCGGGCAAGGTTCATCGCGGTGGCGGTACCAGAATCGCCGCCATCACGGCGATTCTCGAGGGCGCCTGGACCGCGATCCAGTACCCGGAGGCGTTCGCGGACCCCGACACCGGCGAGCTGGTCTCCGACGCCAAGGTCGCCGAGACCACCTACACCGCCTTCACCAGCCGCAAGAAGGCTGAGCAGGTCACCGCCCGCCTCATCGTACGTCGGATCCGCTGCCTGAACAGCGAAGCGGCGGCCGGGCAGGCCGAGTCGTCCACCGCGTGGCGTTACCACGCGGTCTTCACAGACAGCCCTTTCACCCTGATGCAGGCGGAGCTGCAGCGCCGGCAGCACGTCTTGGTCGAGCAGGTGATCGCGGACGCCAAGTCCGGACCACTGGCCCACCTGCCCTCCGGGCGCTTCCAGGCGAACAACGCACGGCTGACCCTGTGGGCGATCGCGTTCAACCCGCTGCGGGCCACTGGCAGCCTCGCTGGTTCCTTCCACGCCAAAAGCGAAAAATCCACACCGCCGCTCGTTCTCCCAGATCGTTGCGCCTTGCAGTATCCGGGGAAGAGAGCGGCGTGTCAGTTCTGGCGGGCTCTTATCGCGGCGATGCCCCGAGCGAGGTCGAAGGCCGCGACGGGGTCGCGTTCCTTCGTCCACGGCTCCGCGCCGCACCAGGGGCCGATCAGACGGAACTGTTCCAGTGCGGCGTCGTAACGCCGCGCCTTGACCAGGTACTGAGCCAGCAGGTGCCGAAGTCGGTTCACCCGCTGGTCTTTGTCGGGGACCTGATTCAGTGACCGGGCGACGCTCTCCAGCAGATCCCTGGCCGCACGCGAGGAGGGGAGCGCCGAGAGGCCGGAGCGTCGGGTGAGCTCGTGCAGCGCGTGCAGGTAGATCCCGGCGAGCGGGCTGCCGGCCGGTACGTCGCGCGCGGCACATTCAGCGAACTCCATCATCAGCTTGTTCGTGCTGGCCCACCTCACGCACCAGTACTCCAGGGCCTGACAGTGACCCGCGTAGTGGTAGGGGGCGCGCGTGACGAGCCCCTCCCAGAGCGGGCGGAACTCGTCGTGCTCATACCTGAGTCCGCGGGCGGCGGTGACCATCACCACCCACGGGCCGGGGTCCTCGGGCGCGAGCGTGGCGGCCTTCTGCGCGGCCTCCATCGCGGCGTTCAGCTGGACCATGAACCGGGCCATCGGAACAGCGGGAACGCTGTGCGCTTATCCGCTACCGCGTATCGCCCACGCGCGGTGCACAAGCAACTGGGTGTGGACGGTGGTGGCGGTGCAGTCGTCCAGCTGGGCCCGGAGCCAGTCGTCCACCCAGGTGTCGTCCCCGCTGGCGATCTGCTGCAGGACTTCCAGCCGGGACCAGCGTTCGTCTGGCAACAGCCCCATCATCGAGGAGCCCAGCGGGTGGCTGGGGACTCATGCTGAGCAGGTCTGGCCTACCCCCGAGCAGGAGCGGCCAGGCTGAGTGAGCGTCATCAACTGGGCATCCGCCCGGTCGAGGGCGGAGGCGAGCGCCTTGACGGCTCCGTTGGCGGAGTCCTTGAGTAGGTGGCTGTAGAGGTTGATGGTGATGGCGAGGGGGATGTCGGCGTTTATTACGATGCTGGCGGCGGTGCGGCGCAGGGCGTGCAACCCGATCTTGGGCAGGTCGAGTTCGGCGGTGCGTTTGCGGAGCTGGTCGGCGTGGTGCTCCTGGCCGGCCTTCACCCGGGCCGGGCCCAAGGGGCACGCGCGTGTGCGGAACGGGTCGGGTGGCCCCCGTCCTCAGTCCTGGGCCCGCTGGGTGACCGGGGCGTCGGTGCGGTCACCGAGGAACTCGTACCAGCGGCGGCGCAGGCAGACGTAGCGCACATCGGCCTCGACCAGGTGCAGGAAGGACGTGACGGTGTCGGACAGCCGTTGCCGGAGACCGGAGTCGACGAGGTCGCCGCTGTCGGTGAAGCCCTGGTAGGCGTTGGCGAGGCTGAACATGTCGGGGTAGACCCGGGTGCCGAGATGCTCCAGGGGCACCCGGAGCGCCCACAGACCGCGGTTGCCGCCGATCAGGGAGGGTGACGCGGAGACCAGCATGGCGTGCTTGTCCTTGAAGGGCTGCGGCCGGACCCGGGAGACCCAGTCGATCGCGTTCTTCAGGACACCGGGCGTGGAGGCGTTGTACTCGGGCGAGGAGATCACGAAGGCGTCGCACCGTTCGATCCGGTCCCGCAGTTCCAGCGCGCCCTGCGGCAGCCCTCGCGCGGCTTCGGCATCGCCGTCGTAGAGGGGCATGTCGAAGTCACCGAAGCCCGCGAGGTCGGCTTCGGCCCCGGCGTCGGTGACGATCCGGGCGACCAGCGAGGCGAGCTTGGCGTTGACCGAGTCGGCTCTCAGTGACGCGCCGAAGACCAGCACGCGCAGCGGCCCGGGGCTAGCGTCCGTGGTCATGATCGCTGCTCTCCTCACTCAAGGGGTATGTCGGTCGTTCGTGCCGGATCGCGACGCCGGGGGCTCCTGACCCGCCGGCCCCGGACGCCCTCCCGGCACACACCACCGCCGAGCGGCCCCGGCCGCCGGCATCGACATCTTGCAGCCGACCACAGATCACCGCTGTCCGGCGCCAACACGCCCGGCACCGGGCCGTCGGACCACCCCGACGGCCCGGCTCCTGGGACCGGATCTCCCGCTGCGCCCACGACGTCACCAACAGCTCCGGCAGCGGCTTCGGTGACGTCCAGCGCCGGATGGCGATGCTGATCGGCGTTACCGGCCAGGTCGGTTCCACGGGCGACTGGAACCGCGACGAACTCTGACCTGACGTCACCGACCCTTCGGTGCAGCGTACTTGCTCAGGCTGCGCCGAAGGGCCGGGCATCGCCGGTGCGTGACGCCGGACCTCGGCGGGATGTCCCAGGTGGTGATGGCGTCATGGGTAACTCCCCGCTCGTTCACGCCGCACCGGTCCCGGCGCCCAGTTGCTCCATGAGGGAGAAGAGGTTCGCCACCCCCCAGTGCTCGGTGATCTTGCCGTCGACCACCCGCATGGCGTCCACGGTTTCGAAGTGGACCTTCCGGCCGGTGGGCGCGATCCCGAAGAATTCGCCGCTGTGGGTGCCGTGGTAGGTCTTGTAGGTGGTGACGAGGTTGCCGTCGGCGGCCTGCCAGTGGATCTCGGGGCGGAAGTCGGGGAATGCCGCCCGCAGTACCCGGTAGAGCTCCAGCGCGCCGGCCTTGTCGGGGGTGCGCCCCGGCTGGGGGGTGTGGTCGACGAAGTCGTCGGCCCAGAGCTCGTCGAACAGGGCCCAGTTCCCGCCGCCCTGGACCTCCTCGGTGTTGCGCCGGACGACAGCCTTGGCGGCTTCGCTCACATTGTTCTGGTTCATCGGAGACCCTCCTGCAGGGGCTGTTCTGTCTGCCTGGTGCGGTCCGGGCCGCGCCGCCCGGATGGTTGATGGCTGATTCGGCGTCAGATGACCGGGGTCGTGAAGCCGTCGACGACGAACGCGGTACCGCTCACATAACTCGACAACTCCCACCCGGGAAACGCCACGGCGCCGGCGGGTTCCTGTGCGTCGGCCGCGTGAAGGCCCGCTGCCGCCCCAGCGCGGGTCTCGTCGACACGCGGGGCGGAACCCCCGTGCCGCGTTATTGGTCCGATCGGCTGGCGGCCCTGCGGTGACCCGGCGCGCCGGGGGAACCGACGGGGGGGCCGGGAGGACCCGCGGGGGTGTGTGGGGGCCCGGTAC
>NZ_JBFBIL010000082.1:0-29693 GCF_040685575.1 Kitasatospora sp. NPDC088351
TCAGAGACGAGGACGTGGCCTACGCCAACGCGATCTGGCAGGCCGGTGGCCAGGCCGAACTGCACGTATGGCCCGGAGCCTTCCACGGCTTCGACACCTGTGCGCCACAGGCGGCCTCACCCAGGACGCCCGCAACGCCCGTTACCGCTGGCTTCGGCGCATCCTCACCCGGCCCGATGCGAGTAACGGACCTTCCTGCTGAGCGCGTTACGGCGGCCGGGCGATTGAAGTCGGGAGTTCGTCGGTGCTCAGCAGGTCGGGCAGGTGCACTTGCGCACCGCTTCCACGAACTTCGTCGACTTCTCGAACTGTTCGGGAGGAGCCGGCCGTGGAGGCCAAGCCCTTCGAGCTACTGGGACCAACCCCGCACGCGCGGGGAGCAGCTCGGCTGCGGCCCTCTGATCTGCTGGTTCCATGGGACTCTCGGCGGCGGGTGAATCGCGGTTCCGGTGACGCTCCGTGACTCCGGCACGGAGAGTGATCCAGCACCTCGTTTCACCCGCCGCCGACATGCAGCTCGATCCCACGGGCGGCCTGCCCAGCAGCGCGCGGGCGGGGCAGCGGTCAGGTGTTCACCGGTCGGGGTTCAACAGGTCCGCGGCCGCCGGGTGCTGCGCGGGGTTGGTGCGGGTACGGTTTAAGGGAAGGCACGGCCGTATCGGGACTCTGGGGCCCGGCCATCGGGGCTGGGTGTCCGGGGGGTGCGCCTGGGCTGTCGTGCGCTGTTTCGCCTGGCCGCGCGCTCCTTGCGGGAGTGCTTCCGGTTTCACCACGGGAGGTCCGTATGGGCATTGTCCGTATCCGCCTGCACGACGGACCTGAGCAGCTTCCGGCGCGGGGTGGCCGGGTGCGGGTGCACCGGTACGAGTGGTTCTACTGCACCCGCATCACCGAGTAGGCCCCGCCGTGCTTACCACTCTGTCGCCGGTGAGCCTGCGGGAGACATCCGTATCGTCCGGCCGGGCGATTGGAGTCGCAGGCCCCCGCGGAGGCGGTGAGGCGGATCTGTGAGGCGTCGTCGGCTCCGGAGTTCCCGCGGGCTGCCGTGTCCGGCCCGTTCTCCGAGCGTACGAGTCACCGCTGTCCTGGGTCTGTGCGTACCGGCCCGGAACCCAGGGTCTGCCAGAGGGTGAACGGCCAGCTGTTGATGGCCGGCGTCGCCCTGGATAGGAAGGATGAGCAACATGTTCACGGAGCGTAAGCCGATTGCGATCGTGGGAATGGCTTGCCGGTTTCCGGGCGGGGTCGAATCACCGGAGGATCTCTGGCGCCTTGTCACCGATGAGACTTGCGTGTCGGAACCGTTGCCTCGGGACAGAGGGTGGGATCCGGAGCAGTTGTTCGATTCGGACCGCGGAGCGGGCGGGAAAACCTATGTTCGTAGTGGTGCCTTCCTGACGGATGTGGCCGGGTTCGACGCTGATTTCTTCGGTATCAGTCCGAGGGAGGCCCTGGGGATGGATCCTCAGCAGCGTCTGCTGCTGGAGTGTGCGTGGGAGGCGTGCGAGCGGGCGCGTCTGGACCCGCGGGTACTGCGGGGGACAAGGACCGGGGTCTATGTCGGTGCCACCGAGAGCGGCTACGCGGCCTGGGCGGAGCGGGGTGGTACCGAGGCCGATGGGTACCTGGTGACGGGCAGCACTCTGAGTGTGGCTGCCGGCCGCATCGCCTACGTTCTGGGTCTTACCGGTCCGACTCTGACGGTCGATACGGCATGTTCGTCGTCGTTGGCGGCTCTGCATCTCGCGGTGCGTGCTCTTCGGGCGGGCGAGTGCTCCATGGCGCTCGCCGCCGGGGTGACGGTGGGTGCCGGGCCTCAGTACCTGCTGGAGTTCAGCCGTCAGCAGGCACTCGCTGCCGATGGGCGCTCGAAGGCCTTCGCCGCGGACGCCGACGGATTCGCTCTGGCCGAGGGGGTGGGGACCCTCTTGCTGGCCACACCGCTTGAGGCGGAGCGGCTGGGGCTGCCCGTACTGGCGATGGTCCGTGGATCCGCGCTCAACGAGGACGGTGCGAGTCAGGCACTGACCGTTCCGAGTGGGCCCTCACAGCGGGAGGTCATCGCACTGGCTCTGGCCGACTCCGGGCTCGTATCCGCAGATGTGGATGCGGTGGAGGCCCATGGCACCGGTACAGCGGTGGGCGATCCGATCGAGGCCTCATCGATCGCCGCGACCTACGGCGCCGGGCGCCCGGTGGACCACCCTGTGTGGGTGGGGTCGGTGAAGTCCAACATCGGCCATTCCCTGGCCGCTTCGGGTGTCGCCGGAGTGATCAAGATGGTGATGGCCATGCGGCATGGCATTCTGCCCAGGACATTGCACGCGGCCGATCCTCACTCCGGAGTCGACTGGACGGCCGGTGGGATGCGCCTGCTGAACGAGCAGCGGCCCTGGCCGCGGACGGGGCGGCCCCGCCGGGTGGGGGTTCTCGGGTACGGGATCAGCGGTACGAACGCGCATGTGATCCTCGAAGGTGTTCCGTCGGCTCCGGGCCGGCCGCAGCCCCGGTCCGGGGTGGAGGCGGATCCAGGGGTGTGGCTTCTGTCCGCTGACGGTCCCGAAGCGCTCCGGGAGCAGGCCCGGAGGCTGGCTTCCGCAGTACGCGGTTCCCCGTCCCCGAACGCCCGGAGTCTGGGGCGGTCGCTGATCACCACCCGGACGTCCTTCGACCACCGGGCGGCGGTGGTGGGGACGGATCCGGAGTCCTTCCTCGCCGCCCTGGACGTGCTGGGCAGGGGAGAGAGGGATCCCCGTGTGGTGACCGGGGTCCGCCGTGACGAGCCCGGTGCGGTCTTCGTGTTTCCGGGCCAGGGCGCGCAGTGGCCTGGTATGGCGCATGAACTGCTCGCTACTTCACCGGTGTTCGCCCGTTCGATGCAGGAGTGTGCCGAGGCGCTGGGCGAATTCGTGGAGTGCGACTTCATGAAGGTCGCCCGCGACATGGATGTTCCCGAGCGTGTGGATCTTCTCCAACCGCTGCTGTTCGCCGTCTCCGTCTCCCTGGCCAAACTGTGGCAGTCCTACGGTGTGAGCCCGGCCGCGGTCATCGGACACAGCCAGGGCGAGATCGCCGCCGCGCATGTGGCCGGTGCGCTGAGCCTGTCCGACGCCGCCCGTGTCGCCGCGTTGCGCAGCCGTGCGCTGGTGGCCATCGCCGGCGAGGGCGGCATGGTCTCCTGCACGGGTAGCGGCGTGGACGCACTGCGCCGGTACGCGGCACGGTGGGGAGGGCAACTGGAGGTTGCCGCCGTCAACGGGCCCGGCAGCGTGGTGCTGGCCGGTGGCAGGGACGCCATCGAAGAACTCCTCGCCCAGGCCGAGGCCGACGGTATCGAGGCGCGACGCGTCAATGTCGACTACGCCTCGCACTCTTCCGCTGTCGAGGCGGTCCGCGGACGGATCCTGGCGGATCTGGCCGCGCTTCGGCCCCACGCGCCCGAGACCCCCTTCCTGTCGGCCACGACCGGAAACGACATCGGCGATGCGCTGCTGGACGCGGACTACTGGTACCGCAATCTGCGGCAGACCGTGCGCTTCGACGAGACGATCGGAGCGGCCCTCGCGGCCGGGCACCGTCTCTTCCTGGAAATCAGCCCCCACCCCCTCCTGGCGCCGGGGATCCACGAGACCGTGGACGGCGCCGCTGGCGACGCGACGGTCCTCACCACGCTGCGGCGCGACGACGGGGGGATGCCCCGGTTCCTCACCGCGCTGGCCGAGGCCCACTGCCATGGTGTGCGCGCCGACTGGAGCTGGGCGACGTCCGGGGGCGAGGACACCGACCTGCCGACCTACGCGTTCCAGCACAAGCGCTTCTGGCTGACTCCGCCGAAGAAAGCGGCCACTGCCGCGACGGCGGGACTGCGTACAGTGGAGCACCCGTTCCTCGAACTCGAGATCGACACCGCCCAGGACGGCGGCCGGATCCTGACCGGCAGGCTCTCCCTGCATGCTCATCCCTGGCTGGCCGACCACGCGGTCAAGGGCAGCGTGATCCTGCCCGGCACCGCGGTCATGGAACTCGCCCTGCAGGCCGCACAGCAGATCGGCCACGCACAGGTCAGTGATCTCACCCTCCTCACACCGATCGTCCTCCACCCGACGCAGGACCTGCTGCTCCAGATCGTCGTAGGCCCGGCGGACACGGCGGAGCAGCGCACGGCCACTGTCTACACCCGCGGAGCGGACGCTCCCGCCGACCTCGCCTGGGACCGGCACGCGCAATGGATCCTGGCACCCGGCGGGGAAAGCGCTCCGGAGACGACGGCACCATGGCCTCCCCACGACGCGGAGCCCGTGGCGCTCGACGGCTTCTACGAGCGGCTGGAAGCCGTCGGGTACGAGTACGGACCGGTGTTCCGGGGGCTACGGGCCCTGTGGCGCCACGGCGACCACCTCTACGCCGAAGTACGGCTCCCGGAGGAACAGCACGACACGGCCCACAGGTTCGCCCTGCATCCCGCCCTGCTGGACGCGGCCATGCATCCGCTGCTGTTGAACCTGCGCGATCCCCAGCGAGTGGAACTGCCCTTCAGCGTCGGCCGGCTGCACCTGTACGCCTCGGGTGCCACCGAGCTGCGAGCCCGCATCTCCGCCTCCGCCGGCGGTCCGGCGTCGGTCACGGTCACGGATACCGCGGGCAAGACGGTCGCATCACTGAAGGATCTCACCCTGCGCCCCGTGGGAGAGCAGCGGCTCAGCCGCCGCGACAACGCGTTCACCCAGGTATGGCGGCCGCTGCCGCTGCCCGCGCAGGCAGCGGTACGGAGCCGGCCGGACGTGGACGTCCTTGAGGTCCCGGTCCTGCCCACGCTCACGGAGCGGTTGTTCGCCGTTCTCGTGGGAGTCAGGAAACACCTCGCGGACGGGAGTTCCCCGGTCGTCATCACCCGCCAGGCCGTGGCAGTACAGGAAGGGGAGGACATCGGCGACCTCGGTGCTGCCGCCGTGTGGGGACTGGTCCGTACCGCGCAGAGCGAGCACCCCGGCCACATCACCCTCGTCGATCTCGACGACACAGAGGCCTCCCAGGAGGCCCTCCACCTCGCGCTGGCCTCGGGCGAGCCCCAGATCGCGCTGCGTAAAGGGCTCGCCTTCGTGCCCCGCCTGGCCACGCTGGACCCGGCCGCCCTGCTCACCCCGCCACCGGGCGCGACGTCCTGGCAGCTCGCCCCGGGGGAAGGCAACACCCTTGAGAGCCTGCGTCTGCGGGAGGCACCGGAAGCAGCCGTACCGCTCTCACCCGAACAGGTCCGCGTCGATGTCAGGGCGGCGGGCCTCAACTTCCGCGATGTGCTGGTGGCGCTGGGCGTGGTCGACCCCGGAGCCAGCCTCGGGCGTGAAGCGGCGGGAGTGGTCACAGAAGTCGGATCCGCCGTGGATTCATGTGCGCCCGGCGACCGCGTCATGGTGCTATTGGTGGGCCGTGACCGCACAGCCAGTGCTTTCGGACCCGTGGTCGTGGCAGACCACCGGGCGGTGTCCCCGATCCCGGACGGCTGGACGTTCACCCAGGCGGCCGGGGCTTCGGTGGCCTTCGCCACCGCCTCATACGTGTTCGAATTCCTGGCCGCTCTGAAACCGGGCCAGCGTGTCCTCATCCACGCGGCCACCGGCGGGCTGGGGATGGCAGCGGTCCAGCTCGCCAAGCATCTGGGTGCCGAGGTCTTCGCCACGGCCAGCCCCGCCAAATGGGACACCCTGCAAAGTATGGGCATCCCTCTCGACCACATCGCCTCCTCCCGCACCCTGGAGTTCGAGCAGGCCTTCCTCACCGCCACCGACGGGCAGGGCATGGACACCGTGCTCAACAGCCTGTCCGGAGAGTTCATCGACGCCTCCCTGCGACTGCTCCCGCGCGGAGGCCACTTCATCGAAATGGGCGTCACAGATCTGCGCGACGCAACGGACGTCGCCTTCCGGCACCCAGGTGTCAATTACCTGGCCTCCGACCTTCTCGACATCAGGCTGGACGAACTGCGCACCGTACTCGGCCGTCTCACGGAGCACTTCCGCGCCGGCGACCTGACGCCCCTGCCCACGAGGGTCTGGGACCTGCCCCACGCCCGGTCGGCGTTCCAGACCCTCAGCCAGGCACGGCACACCGGCAAACTGGTCCTCACCATCCCCCGCACCATCGACCCGAACGGCACCGTGCTGATCACCGGCGGTACCGGCAGACTCGGATCCCTTCTCGCCCGGCACCTCGTAGCCACCCACCAGGCCAGGCACCTGCTCCTGACCAGCCGACAGGGCGGGAAAGCGCCCGGAGCCCCCGCACTGGCCCAGGAGCTCTCCGCCGAAGGCGCGACGGTCGACATCGTCTCCTGCGACGCCGCGGACCGCGACGCCCTGGCCGCCGTCCTCGCCACCGTCCCTGCCGAACACCCCCTCACCGCCGTCATCCACACGGCCGGCGCCCTGGACGACGCCGTTTTCCAGTCCCTGACCAGCCGACAACTGGACAGGGCACTGCGCCCCAAAGCCATCGCCGTCAACCACCTGCACGAACTCACCCAGGACGCCGACCTGGCAGCCTTCGTCCTCTACTCCTCCGCCTCGACCGCCATCGGCCAGGCCGGCCAGGCCGGCTACGCCGCCGCCAACGCCTACCTCGACGCCTTGGCCCACCACCGCCGCGCACGCGGCCTGCCCGCCATCTCCATCGCCTGGGGACTGTGGGCCGACAGCAGCGCCATGACCAGCCACATGTTCACCAAGGACAGCTCAACGGACCGCGCCTCACGGACCGTCTACCGCCCCCTGTCGGCCGACGACGGACTCGCCCTCTTCGACACGGCACTGGCCGTCCAGAGCCCCTACCTGCTCGCGGCTTCCTTCAAACAGCAAACCCTCCAGGCCCAGGCCGAAGAAGGATCGCTCGCCCCGTTGCTGCGTGACCTCACCCGCGCTCCTGCTGTCCGCCGGACCACGGAGGAGAAGGACCTGTCGTGGCCACAGCGGGTCCGCGACCTCCCGCACGAGGAGCGTCTTGAGGAACTGACGACCCTGGTACGCGCCCTCGCGGCCGACGTCCTGGGCCACCCCGACCTCCAGGACATCCCCAGCGGGCGCTCGTTCCGCGACAGTGGATTCGACTCACTGTCCTCCGTGGAACTGCGCACACTCCTGGCCAACACCACCGGGCTGCGACTCGCCCCGTCCGCGGTCTTCGAATACCCCGACCCACTCGCCCTCGCCCGTCACCTCGAAGAACAACTCGCCTCCGAGCAGGGCACCGCTACCACTCCCCCCACGCAAGACCAGGAGGACACAGTCCTCATCACGGAGTTCACCACCGCCGTCGAGAGCGGAGACACCGAGACCGGAATGCGCCTGCTCCGCGCCGCCGCCCGCCTGCGCCCCACCTTCACCACCCCCGAACCCTCCGACCTGACACCCCCGGACCAGCTGTCCCACGGTACGCAGGCCCCCGCGCTGGTCTGCCTCCCCTCACTTCCCTCGACCCCGCAGCGGCCGGAGTACGCGCAGCTGGCAGCGCACCTGGGCAACCACGAGATGTGGTCCCTCCACTATCCGGGCTACCACCCGGGGCAGGGCCTCCCGGAATCACTCACCACCCTTCTCGACATCCTCGTTGATGCCACCGCGCAGATCACCGCGAAAAACAAGCCCTTCGTTCTCCTCGGACACTCCTCCGGCGGCTGGATAGCACACACACTCGCGCAGCGCCTCGAAGAACACCGTCACCCGGCGAGCGGCCTGATCCTCCTCGACACCATCCCCGCAGCCGACACCCGGCACGAAATCTACGAGGCATCGGCCGGCCGTCTCGCCCAAGCCGTCGCCGGCGGCTTCTACGGCACCGCCGCACTCACCGCAACAGCGGCCTACGTCCAACTCATGGCCCACTGGACACCGACCCCCATCGACACCCCGACGCTCTACCTCCGGGCGACCCCCAGCCTGTCCTGGCCGGTACCCCACACACTGCGCCAAGCCACCGGCGACCACTTCACCATGATCACCCAGTACGCCTCCCACCAGGCGGACACCATCCAGCAATGGCTCCCCACAACCGTCCTCTGAGCGGGGCAGTCAGCCCTCCGGCACCGAAGGCGTCCTCAATCCCCTTCGCCCGACAGCCCTGGAGCACCGCGATGACCCACACCTACGACCCCGACCTGGTCAAACTGATCGGCACCGCAACCCAGGCGTCCGGCGGCGTCCCCTACGAGGCACTGCTCCGGATCACCGCCGCGCTGCCCTCGAACACGCCGCTGCTCGCCGACCATGACCGTCTGCGCTCCTTGCTCGAACTGACTGCCATGGCCGACCCCCGACTGTTCCACGTGATGTTCCTGCACCACTGCATGACCATCGGGCCGGCCCTCGTCTGCGGAGCCACACCCGAGGACATCACCACATTGACGACGGCCCGCGCGGTCGGCGCGGCCCTGATAACGGAAATCGGCCGGGGGAGCAGCATCGCGCATACCCGGACCCGCGCCCGCTGGGAGCCGTCAACGCGGACATTCGTTCTGCACACCCCGGACGCGGCCGCCGCCAAGTTCCCTGTGAACGTCGCCCAGGACGGCGTGGAGCGACTCGCGGTGGTCAGTGCCCGCTTGGACATGGCAGGGACGGACCGCGGCACGTTCTTCTTCCTCGTCCCCCTCCGCGACGAAACCGGACCCTGCGGCGGCATCGCCATCCGCCCGCTGTCCCCGACAGCGCTTCTCCCGCTGGACTACGCAACTGTCCGATTCGACAACGTCCGGGTCCCCGACGAACGCTGGCTCGCCGACGGCGCGACCATCACAGCGGACGGCTCGTTCCACGATCCACTGGGCAGTGCCGACGAACGGACCCGCCGCAGCCTGACCGTGGGCAGATTCGCCTGGGGAGCGGTTACCGCAGGACTCGCGGCGGCCGCCCGTGCAGCAGTGGCGATCGCCCTGCCGCACGCGGCTCGGCGACAGACCGTCGACCGATGGCACATCAGGCGGCCCGCGCTCGACCATCTGCACCAGCAGCGGCTTCTGTTCGGTGCCGCGGCCAGAGCGAAGGCAGCCACTGCCCTGGCCCGGCAGGCCACCCACCCGAGCTGGCACATCCCGCCGGACAGCGGCAGCAGCGCTCCCGGAGCCACGCCCTCGGTCATACGCGGCCTCGGACTGGCGAAGGTCACCGTCGATCGGCTCTCGGACAGCGCCGTCGACCGCTGCCGCGAAACGGCAGGCGCACTCGGATTCTTCTCGGAGAACCGGCTGATCGACTATCAGGCCCTGACGATGGCCTTTCGGTCCGCCGGTGGCGACAACCACCTCATCCTGCTGGACGCGGCCTGGTCGATGGTTCAGGGAGTGGAGTACGAGCCGCCCGCGGAAGAACCCGGCCCCGAGCTCTCCGACCTGGAGAACCCCCTCACCCTCACCCGTCTCTTCCGCAGACGCGAGGGTCGGCTGCACACTGAACTCGCCCAGCGGTTCGCGGTCGCGACTGCCGCAGGCCTCACACCGGACGAGGCATGGAACAACCTGTCCTCCCATGCCGAACAACTCGCCCTGGCCCACAGCACCCGAATGCTGTCCGAAGCACTGCGCACCTGCCCCGATGCCGGGGAACCTCTTGTGCAGGACCTGTACCAGCTTCTGCGACTCGAACACATCGCCGCCGACCTCGCCTGGTACCTCGTCGAAGGCTATCTGACACCGTCGCACGCCCGCGCCCTGCCCGAACTCATCGACCGCCTCTGCCGCAGGCTCCACGATCAAGCACCCCAGGTGGTCGACGTGATGTCCGTGCCGACCGAACTGATTCGCGCTCCGCTGGGAGACCCCGACTATGTGGCCTCGCTGGTCGGTGCCTGGACCTCCTAGCGGCCAACGAGTTCACGATGACCCTTCAGAGCGACTCGGGCGTGCGTCTGAAGGACGAGGAGAACCACTGCCGGGGGACCTTGTCGCCCCGTTGCTCGCAGACGAAGGCATCACCGAGGACACCGACCCGACCGACCTGCCCACCCTCCAGGCCACCCTGGACCGCGCCGTCGCGGCCGCCCTGCTGCGCCAGGTCGTCGCCTCCATCGCCGCCGCCGAGACCGAGCGCGCCGCGACCGACGACCACCGACCCTCGCCCGTAAGGGCCGTGCCCACCGCTCGGTCCAGAAGCCGGGCCGGCCGAGCTCCACGCGCTCACCGCGATCGTCCGCGACCAGATCCGCATACGTGTCCACAGAAGGTCCTTTCGAAAACCGGGCGCACCACGGCCACCCGCGAACGATCTCCCGAGGACTATGGCTACGCCCCCGCTCCCCGCACATCGGTCATCTCACCGATACGCGTTCTCGCAGCCTCGGCGTGCGGGATCGTGTCGGGCTTCGGGAGGGTATGGGGCGAATCGCGGGTCGCCGTGGGTGACCCGGGTGCAGAAGCAGGCGGTGACGGCGAGGCGCGTGGCCGTCGTCGACCGCCGCACCTTCAACGGCACCGTCATCGGAACCGGTACCGGTTCCTACCGCCTTGCCGGCACCCGTGCCCGAGCCGAAGAGTCCGCCGGGGCCGGCTGATTTCCTGTGGCTGAAGGTCTGTTCTCGACCTTGGGCGAAGGGGGCGCGCGCCGCCTGTGTTCTCCGAGCTCTACCATCGGGCGTGTCATAACGACGGTCAGGGGGCGTGATGAGGCAGGACTTTGTGGAGCGCATACGAGCGTGGAGCACGCGGCGAAAGATCCTGATCTATCTGATCGCGCAGTTCGTCCTTTTCGGCCTGATCATCACGACCATCCGTGTCTGGGACATTGATATACCCCTCCTGGCTTACCTCGGGCCATGGCTCGGCACAGTCGCAGGAGGGCTGTTCGGCATGTCCCTCGGATTGAAGAGACCAGCCCGGTAAGGCTCGGCCACGCCAGGTGCAGCCGGGCCACGCGCCAGGCGCCGTCAGGTTTGGGGCCAACCCCGCACGCGCGGGGAGCGGAGCGCCGACAGGTCGACGCTCAGCGCGGGCGCGGGGCCAACCCCGCACGCGCGGGGAGCGGTCTTGGTGACCTGCGGGTTTACCTTGCCAGGTGGCCAGTTCTTGCTAGTTTCATCGAAACGGACATACCGCCCCATCTAGGTTTGCATGCCGCGCCCGCACCACCTGGCGGCGGAACTGCCGGGCAGTACCAGCCTACTGGCGATCCGCGAGGCCGGTTCGGCTGAACGATTGTCCAACAGGTTCGCCCCCGAGCGACGACTACCGCCCATCAATACGCGTGATCCGCCGTCACGTCCGCCGAGAGGTTCAGCGCGTGCTCGGCCGTCGGGCCCCGGAGGGCGAGCAGGGTGAGGGTGAGGGCGTCGATGGCGGTGAGGTGGGCGATGCGGCTGGCGGTGGTTTCGAGGCCGAAGACGAGGTCCTGGCCGCCGGCGACGAGGGTGTGGGTGGCGGCGTCGCTCAGGGGGGAGCGGGCGTAGCTGGTGAGGGCGATGACGTTCGCGCCGGCGGTGCGGGCGCGGCGGGCGGTGTCGACGACCGTTTGTGTCGCGCCGGTGTGGCTGATGGCCAGGCAGACTGCGGTGGGCGGGAGTTGTGCGGCGGCGAGTTGTGCGGTGAGGGGGTCGGCGGGGGCGTCGACGAGGATGCCGAGGGCGCGGAGGCGGTAGGCGGCGTCGAGGGCGACCGCGCCGGAGAGCCCGGCGCCGACGACCACGACGTGGCTCGCGGCGTCCAGCACCTGTGCCGCCTCCCGCAGGTCGTCCGCCGTGAGGGTGGTGGTCATTCCGTCGAGCGTTTCCCGGGCGGCGTGGATGGTGCTGGCGAGTGCGCGGGCGGCCGGGTCCTGGTCGTCGGACGGGGTGGGGGCCGGGCTCGGCGCCTGGCGGACGGCGGCGATCTTCAGCTCCTGGTAGCCCCGGAACCCGAGCCGCTGGCACGCCCGGACCACGGACGACGGCGCGGTGCCGGCCAGTGCGGCGACGTCGCTGACGCTCAGGTGCACCAGGTCGACGCCCCGGTCGAGGACGACCTGGGCGACGCGTGCCTCGGTGCCGCGCAGGTCGCCGAGGTGGGCGCGGATGTGCGCGGCCAGCTGGGATTCCAGAACAGAAAATTCGGAACGCTCTTCCATGGATCTAGGGTAGCGTGGAATTCAGTTCCAAGCCCATTGGAGGTGAGTTTCGCCATGCCCGCACTCGCATCCGTGCTGCCGAGCGGTACGGCGGCCGTGCCCGTGGCCGTCCTGGCCGCGGCGGTCCTGCACGCCGTCTGGAACGGGTTGGCGCATCGGATCCCGGACAAGCTCGTCGGCTTCGCCCTGATCAACCTCACCTATGCCGCCTGCGCCGTCGTGCTGGTCGCGTTCAACCCGCTGCCGGCCGCCGCGGCCTGGCCCTACCTTCTCGCCTCCGTGGTGATGCAGGTGACGTCCCAGATACTTCTGCTCCGGGCCTACCAGCTGGGGGACTTCGGGCAGATGTACCCGATCGCCCGCGGGTCGGCGCCGCTGCTGGTGGCCCTGCTGTCCGCGACGGTGCTGGGCCAGACCCTCGGTGGCGGGGAACTGCTCGGCGTGCTGGTGATCTCCTGTGGCCTGATCGGGCTCGCCCTCGCCAAGGGGATACCCGGGCGGGCGCAGCTGCCCGCTCTCGGGGCGGCCGCCGGTACCGGGGTGATGATCGCCGCTTACACCGTGCTGGACGGCAGCGGCGTACGGCACTCCGGTACCGTCGGCGGCTACATCGCCTGGCTCTTCCTGCTTCAGGGCCCGGCGTTGGCGCTGATCGCCTGGGCCCGGCGTGGTCGTTCCCTCGTCGAGGGGATCCGGCCGGTGGTGCCGGTGGGCATCGCCGGTGGCGTGCTCTCCCTGACCGCCTACGGACTGGTGGTCTGGGCGCAGTCCCGAGGCAACCTGGCGACCATCGCCGCCCTGCGCGAGACGAGCATCGTCATAGCCGCGCTGCTGGCCACGGTGGTCTTCCGCGAACGCCTCGGGCGGCTGCGGATGGCGGCCAGCGCCACTGTCCTGGCCGGGATCGCCGTCCTGGAGTTCGCCCGCCCCTGAGAGACCATCAGAGTCCCTGAGAGTCAATGGGGTTCCTGAGGCGGGGGTTCCTGAGGCGTTCCGCCCACGAGGGAGGCCCGCCCGTCAGGAGGACCCGCCCGTGAAAGGCCACCAGCCCCAAGCCGGCGGTCGACGGTCGGCGGTCAGGGCACGATGACCGTGAGCGAGGTGTTGGTGAGCCGGAACCCCAGCTTCTCGTACAGCCGTTGCGCCTGGTTCCCCTCGCTCACGGCAAGGCCCACCTCGGTGAGTCCGCGGTCGGCCACGTCGGCCAGGACCAGGCGCAGCAGGTCGCCGCCGAGGCCGGGGTAGCCCAGGTCGGGGTGGCGGAAGACGCTGGCGATCCAGGGCAGGCCGTCGCGGTTGGTGAGGATGGCTCCGGCCACGACCTGGTCGGCGTCGTCGACCACCAGCCTGCTGCACGGCAGTACGGGGCCGATGTCCTTCCCGGCGAGCAGGGCCGCCAGCCGCTCCATCCTGGACTGGTCGTCGAGCTCGGGGGAGTGGTCGGGGTGGCCGGGGGCGAACGCGGCGCGTTTTGCCGGGAACAGCTCCTCGGCGTCGCGGTCGCACGGAACGGTGCGGAACCCGATTCGCAGCGGGGTCTGTGCCCAGTCAGCGGAAGGAGGACAAGCGATCAGATCCAACTCCATGGTGTGAGCGTGCCGGAGGACGGTCGCGCCGCGGTGAAGCAACTGCTCGCCGAGCCCGACAGGGCCGGAGACCACCCAGCCGGACATGTCCGACAGCACGAACTCGACGGGATCAACGGGGCCGACGGCCGCACCGGTGGCGTCGACGGCCGTACCAGTGGGGCCGGCGGCCGCAGCGGCGATGCCGTCGGCGTCCAGCACCTCCAACAGGTCGGCCCACGGCCGCCCCACCCGCTCGCCACGTAGATACCGCACGACCGGAAGGCCATCGATGCTTCGCCCGATCTCCCAGTCTTCTTCCGTTCCAGCCACGCAGCCCACCCGATCTCCGAGAACGTTTCTTGTCCGGCCATCGTCGGCCAGAGCCCGGCCCGGGGACAAGTGGGTTACTCGCCCGGTCCTCCGTCGAGCAGTTCAAGGAATCCGAAGTCGCGGACGAACGCCGCGGTGGCGCAGTTCGGCTTCCGGCGTGCCTCGGAGGCGAAGGCCTCGCGCAGGAACGCGGTGAGCCCCTGGCGGGGGTAGGCCTCCAGAACGGCGTCGACGGCGTCCGGCGGGATCTCCTCCAGGCGCAGGCCGAGGACGTCGGCGGCGGAGCCGAGGTGAATGCCGGCGACCTCGGGGCGCGGGTCGTCGCCGGTGGTCAGCTCCATGTGCAGGCGGACGGCGTCACCGACCAGTTCCGCCAACTCGGGGTCCGCGCCCTCCCGCAGCAGCGTCTCGCGGGCCACCAGGGCGCCGCGCTCCTCGAACGGCGTGACCTGGTCGTCCCAGTCCGGGGTGAGCCCGAGGTCGTGGAAGACGGCTCCGAGGTACAGGGCCTCGCGGTCCGGAGCGAGGCCGCGGCGGGCCAGGATCGCCTCGGCGAAGGCGTATGTGCGGTGGCAGTGCGCGACCAGTGCGTCCGGTGAGGCGGCGCGCAGCATGCGCTCGGCGGTTTCGACCAGGGCGGTGTCCGGCCGTGGGGCGAGAGACGGAAGGGAGGTCACGAAGTCTCCTCTGGAACGGAGGTGTCGAGCTCGTTGCGCGGGCTGCCGGTCGGTCTGTCGGCAGCCGGGGACGGGCGGCTGGACCGGTCGGGGGCGCAGAAGCGCTGTCGGTACGCATGAGGGGTGACGGAAGTGTGCTGTCGGAAGGTGCGGTGGAAGGTCTCGGTGGAGCCGAAGCCACAGCGGCCGGCGACGGCGGCGATGGTGAGGTCGCTCTCCTGGAGCAGCCTGCGCGCGGCCTCGACCCGCTGGGCCTCGACGTACGCGGCGGGCGTGCTGCCGGTCTCGCGGGTGAACACCCGGATGAACTGGCGGTCGCTCAGCCCGGCCCGCTCGGCCAGTACGGGCAGCGTCAGCCGTTGGTCGAGGTGGGCGTCGATCCAGGCGAGCAGCTCCGCGATGTCGGCCCGGGCGGTCCGCTGCCGCTCCAGTGGCGCGCTGAACTGGCTCTGCCCTCCGGGCCGTTGGAGGTACATCACCATCCACTGGGCGGTCGCCAGGGCGAGCCTGCGCCCGTGGTCGTCGGCAACGAGCGCGAGGGACATGTCGATTCCGGCGCTCACGCCGGCGCCGGTCCACACCGGGTCGGCGCGGACGTACACGGCGTCCGCGTCCACGGTGATGTCGGGGTACTGCGCGGCGAGCCGGTCGGCGGTGGCCCAGTGCGTGGTCGCCCGGCGCCCGGCGAGCAGACCGGCCTCCGCCAGGATGTGCGCGCCGGTGCAGACGGACGCCACGCGCCGTGTCCGAGGTGAGGTCTCCCGTACCCAGCGGACCACCTCGGGGTCCACCGCGGGCTCGAAGCCGTCCGGGCCCAGCTGCAGCGCCCCGGGGATGATCAGGGTGTCGATGCCGCTGCCGTCGATCTCGCCGAACGCCCGGTCCGCCGACAACCGCAGCCCGCCCGCGCACTCCACCTCGCCCCGGCGGGGGCCGACCAGCTCGACGGTGTAGCCACGCGCATGTCCGCGCCCGTACGCGCCCACGCTCGCGCCTGCGTCCGCGCCAGGGCCCGCCCCTGCCGCACCCCCCGCCGCCGCCCCCGTCCGCGCCGCCTCGCCGAGCAGCCGGGTGGCGGCGGAGAACACCTGGGCGGGTCCGGTGACGTCGAGCAGTTCCACCCCTTCGAACACGGCGATGGCGATGCGGCGGGTATGGCTGTGACTCATGAGCCTATGATCCGTACCCGCACCGACCGACGGCAACGACACAGTTGTGTCAGAAAACGACATCCGGCTCCGGTGCCGCGAAATTCAGCGGCGCCGAGCGGCCGCGCCGACCATGCTGGAGATCATGAACGTGCACATCACTGCCGCCGACCGCCTCGGCGAGGAGCGCCTGCCCGACGGCCGCCTGCTGGCCTGGGCGGAGTGGGGTCCGGTGGACGGAACGCCCGTCCTCCATTCCCCCGGCGCGGCCACCACCCGGGCACTCGGCTTCGGCGCCGACGCAGTGGACGCGCTCGGCGTTCGCCTGATCAGCCTCGACCGGCCGGGACTCGGCTCCTCCACCCCCGCGCCCGGGCGGACCTTCGCCGATTTCGCGGCCGACATCCGCGCCTTCGCCGAGCGGCGCGGACTGGGCCGTCCAGCCATGCTCGGCAACTCCCAGGGCGCGCCGTTCGCCCTGGCCTGCGCCGCCGCGGGCGCGGTCGGCGCGCTCGCCCTGGTCTCGGCGGCGGACGAGGTGGCGGCCCCGCACTTCGCCGCCCCGGGCCCGGCCGATGCCGCTGCGGTCACCAGCCGCGCCGCCGAACCGCCTCGCGCCGAACCGCCTCGCGCCGAACCGCCTCGCGCCGAGCCGCTTCCCGCCGACCCGTTCCCCGCCGAGCTGCGCCGACTGATCGACCTCGCCGTGGCCGACCCGCAGGCCGCCGAGGAACTGTTCGCCGGGTTCACCCCACAGGCGATGTGGGACATGGTGATGGCGGGCAGCCCGGCCCCGGACCTGGCCGTCTACCGGTCACCCGCCTTCGCCGCCGCGTACCGCCGAGCCCTCGACACCGCCTTCGCCCAGGGCCCGGCCGGCTACGCCCGCGACACCGCCCTCGCCATGGGCCGCTGGGGCATCGACTTCTCCGCCGTCACCGTCCCGGTCGACGTCTGGTACGGCGAGCTGGACACCACCCACTCACCCGACCAGGGCGCCACCCTGTCGTCCCGCCTCCCGACGGCCACCCGCCACACCGTCCCCGGGGCCGGCGGCGCCCTGCTCTGGACGCACGCCGAGGAGATCCTCCGGACCCTGCTGGAGCGGATCTGAGGCTTGGGGTACATGGGGTGCCGTTCTGGCAATCTGAGCCGATGGACGATCTCGCCGGTACCCAGTCACCAGTCCGCCGTCTGACCGACCCCGAGGAAGCCATCGCGGAGCTGGAGCGCGTGGTGCCGGGTCTGACCGCCCTGCGCCTGCCGGGTCGCAAAGACGTCAACTGGTCCGCGCTGGAGACGGAGCTCGGAACGGCCCTGCCGACCGACTACAAGCTCCTTTGCGAGCTCTATCCGCCCTTTGTGCTCAGCGATTTCCGCGGCTTCGGCGGGCCGGCGCCCGGCTTCGAGGGCACCTGGGTGCAGGGGGCGCGGGAAAGCCTGGAGATCATCACGGAGTGGTGCGAGGAGGCCGATCTGGCCGGCCCGTATGGCGGTCACCGGCCGACCTACATGATCCCTACGGTGGCCGCATGCACATCACCCCCTTCCGGATCGACGTCCCGCAGGCCGAGCTCGACGAGCTGCGTCTGCGCCTCGCCCGTACCCGCTGGCCGGACGAACTGCCCGGCGTGGGCTGGGACTACGGCGTCGCGCTGCCGTATCTGAGGGAACTCGCCGGGTACTGGGCGGACGGTTACGACTGGCGGGTGCACGAGGCCACGCTCAACGCGTTCCCGCAGTTCACCACCGGCATCGACGGCCAGAACGTGCACTTCCTGCACGTCCGTTCGCCGGAGCCGAAGGCGACGCCGCTGATCATCACGCACGGCTGGCCGAGCACCGTGCACGACTTCGCCGGCATCATCGGCCCGCTCACGGACCCCCGGGCGCACGGCGGGGATCCGGCGGACGCCTTCCACGTCGTGGCGCCGTCGCTCCCCGGCTTCGCCTACTCCGGGCCGACCGGGGAGACCGGCTGGGGCACCCGGCGGATCGCCCGCGCCTGGGCGGAGCTGATGAGCCGCCTCGGCTACGACCGCTACGGTGCCCAGGGCGGCGACTTCGGCGCCATCGTCTCGCCCGAACTCGCCCGCCTCGCGCCGGAGAACGTCCTCGGCGTCCACCTCAACGGGCCGCCCAACGCCGCGTCTCCGGTGGACCCGGCCGAACTCGACCTGCTCACCGACGACGAGCGCGAGCAGGCGCGGCGTAACCAGCGGTGGTGGTACGCCCACTCCGGCTACGCCACCCAGATGGGCACCCGCCCGCAGACCGTGGCCTACGCGCTGAACGACTCACCTGTCGGCCAACTGGCCTGGAACCTCGAATGGTTCGTCGACCACGACCCGACCGCGACCCGACAGCCGCTGCCCGCCCGCGACGCCGTGCTGACCAATGTGACCGCCTTCTGGGTCACCGGCACCGCAGGCTCCGCCGCCCGTCTCTACCGGGAGATCGCCGCCGACGGCTGGGGCCGGTCGGCACCGTCCGGCGTGCCGACCGGGGTGGCGACGTTTCTCGGTGACCGGGCCGTCCGGGGCCTGGCGGAGCTGTCGAACACCATCACTCACTGGTCCGCGTACGACACCGGCGGCCACTTCGCCTCCCTCCAGGCTCCGGACCTGCTCGTCGCCGACATCCGGACGTTCTTCCGCACCCTGCGCTGACCAGGGCAGGGCACGGCCCGATTGTCAGAGGGGCCTCATAGCTTCGTGCCATGAGCGTCCCTTCCGTGATCCCGGTCAAGTGCGAGCCCGACTACCGGACCAGTACCATCGGCCACTGCCTGGGCGGGCAGTTCTTCGGTTCGGTCACGGCCGCCTTCCCCGAAGGGTGGTCCGGCAAGGACTGGCCGGAGAACAAGCGCTGGTTCGCCGTGCTGCACCGGTTCGACGAGGCCGGGCAGCACCTGGGCTCCCGGATACGGTGCACGGGCACGACGGCGGACGGCGAGCGGCAGGTGATCGACGTCGCTTGCGAGCTGCTGGACCAGTGGCTGGACGAACTGCCGGATCGCACGTACGGCGACATCGCGATCGCGCCCTTCGCCGTGCACGAGGAGGGGTGCCTCTTCGGCCTGGTCGTGGAACAGCACGGCGCGGGCGACAGCGAGGGCGAAGCCGAGGGCGAGGACGACTGGGCGGAGCTCTACCCGGACGGCCTCGGCTTCCACGCCCCGTGGGACGGCGAGTACGACACCTGAGCCGCTTGCGGCGCCCGGCTGTTGAGCGTATTCGAGCCCACTGGAACGGTGCTCCCGCTCAGATCGCGTGATGTCGCCGCTTCTGCGGCGACATCAGCCCGGCGACCACGTGCCGGGCAGCCGTACGGCCGTCCGGGCGGGGCACCGGCACCCGCGGGCCTGCCAGGTCCCGGCCAGTGAGGGACTTGGCGCCGACAGCGGTCCAGTCGACGCGGCTCACCACGGCGACGTGGCCTTCCACGTGGGCTTCTTCGTCCTCCCAGTCGTCGGGAGGCGCCATCAGGACGCGAAGGTCCCGGTCGTTCAGCCATTCCAGCCCGAGGACCTGCCAGCCGAAGTCGTGCTCGATCAGCGACAGCACGGTGCCGGTCTCCAGGTGGACGAGAAGGAGCTCCCCCTCGAAGTGGTAGCCACCGTCGTACTCGCCGGACCCCACAGCGAGCAGGGAAAGGGACGGGTGGAAAGCCATCGCGTGCACAGGGAAGTCGGAGCGCAGGAGCCAGCGGCGGCGAGCGCGGTCGGTGACGCTGAAGACGCCGATCGTCTTCGCTTCGTCGTACTCGTGCGCGCCCGCCACCGCAAGCAGGCCACGCCGCTTGTCGGCGACGGCCAGGACGGGGTCGCCGATCTCGGAGAAAGGATGGTCACCGCTGTCGCGGTCTACGGAGAACTGGGCCACACCGAGGATCCTCGCAAGGACCCGCGAGAAGTGGGAAGCGCGTTCTGCCCACCCGGGCCTGACACCCCGGATCGACCTCCGTCACCACCGCGGCTCCGCCGTCCTCAGCCCGCGACCACCGCGGCCCGTACGCAGAGCACGTCCGGCAGGTGGGAGACGAGCAGCGACCAGTTCTCGCCCTCGTCGTGGCTGCCGTAGACATCGCCGGTGCGGTTGCCGAAGTAGATGCCGGCCGGTTCGGCGTCGTCGGTGCGCAGGGCGTCGCGCAGGACGATGCCGTAGTGGTCCTCGCCGGGCAGGCCGTTGGCGAGGGACTGCCAGCTGCCGCCGCCGTCCTCGGTGCGGAAGACGCGGCAGCGGCGGCCGGGCGGGATCCGGTCGTCGGCGCCGCCGAGCGGGAACAGGTACGCGGTGTCGGCGCGGCGCGGGTGGGCGGCGACGGCGAAGCCGAAGTTGGCGGGCAGGCCGTCGGCGATGAACCGCCAGTTCGCACCCGCGTCGTCGCTGCGGTAGACGCCGCCGTGGTTCTGCAGGTAGAGGCGGTCGGGGTTGACGGCGTCCCGGGCGATCTTGTGCACGCACTGGCCGAACTCGGGGTACTGGCTCTCCTCGGGGAAGAACTCGGCGCGCAGGCCGGTGTTCGACGGCTGCCAGCTGTCGCCGCCGTCCTTGCTGCGGTAGACGCCCCCGCTGGAGACGGCGACCAGCAGCCGTTCGGGGTCGCGCGGGTCGGTGAGGACGGTGTGCAGGCCCTGACCGCCGTAGCCGGCGCCCCACTGGGCCCGCTGCGGGTGGGACCAGAGCGATTCGACCAGTTCGAAGCTCTCACCGCCGTCCTCGGAGCGGAACAGCGCGGCGGGTTCGGTGCCCGCGTAGACCACGCCGGGTGCCTCGGCGCCGGCCGGCTGGAGCTGCCAGACCCGGGTGAGCGAGGCGCCGGTGTGCTCGGGGAAGCGGATCGCGGGTTTCGGTGGCTCGAACCAGCTCGCGCCGAGGTCGTCCGAGCGCCAGACCGACGGGCCCCAGTGGCTGCTGTCGGCACCGACCAGCAGTCTGACCCGGCCGTCGCGGCGGTCGACGGAAACGGAGTAGATCGCGTTCATTCGGAAGTGCGGCCCGCTGAACTCCCAGTTCAGCCGGTCGCGGCTGCGGCCGAGAAAGAGGCCTTTCTCGGTTCCGACGGCCAACAGGACCTCGGTCATTCCACACACCACCTGGTCGGCGAAACGGCCCCCACCGGGACACCCCCTTATCGGCCAGTGTCCCGCCGGAGATCCTCGGCCACATCTCGCCATGCCGACGGAGGACGGCGCCCTCCCGACCGCCCCACCGACGCCGGCCCCGGCCGGACCGGAGTCGTGCCGGGGCGGCCCGCGCCTCAGCCCCGGCAGTCCTCCAGCAGCCGCAGCCACACCTCGCTGATCGTCGGGTACGCGGGCACCGCGTGCCAGAGCCGGTCGATCGGCACCTCGCCGACCACCGCGACCGTCGCCGAGTGCAGCAGCTCGGCGACCCCGGGGCCGACGAAGGAGGCACCGACCAGCACCTCCCGGTCGAGGTCGAAGAGGACCCTGGCCTTGCCCCGGTAGTCGTCGCCGTACAGCGAGGCGCCGGCGACCGAGCCGAGGTCGTGGTCGACCGTCTTGACCCGCAGGCCCGCCTGCTCGGCGGCGTCCAGCGTCAGACCGACGGACGCGACCTCCGGATGGGTGAAGACGACCTGCGGCGCCCCGGCACTGTCGGCCGAAGCGGCGTGCGCGCCCCAACGCGAGGTATCCAGCGCACGCCCCTCGGCGCGGGCAACGATCACCGCGCCCGCGATGCGCGCCTGGTACTTGCCCTGATGGGTGAGCAGCGCACGGTGGTTGACGTCCCCGACCGCGTACAGCCAGGCGTCGGCGACGCCGAGCACGGTGCAGCTGTCGTCCACGTCCAGCCAGCTGCCGGGCTTCAGCCCGACCTGCTCCAGCCCGACATCGGTGGTGCGCGGTGCGCGGCCGGTGGCGTACAGGACCTCGTCGGCGGTCAGTCGCTCGCCGTCACCGAGGACCAGCGTGACGGGCCCGGGGCCCTCCGCGCGCTCCAGCGAGGCGACCTCCGTCCCGAACCGGACGTCCACTCCGGCCGCCCGCAGACCCTCCGCCACCAGCTCGCCGGCGAAGGGCTCCATCCGGGGCAGCAGGCCGCCGCCGCGCACCAGCAGCACGACCTCGGAGCCGAGCGCCCGCCAGGCGGTGGCCATCTCCACCCCGACCACCCCGCCGCCGACCACCGCCAGCCGGGCCGGCACGGTGGGCGAGGCGGTCGCCTCCCGGTTGGTCCACGGCCGGGCCTCGTGCAGCCCGGGAACGTTCTGCGGCAGCACCGGCCGGCTGCCGGTACAGATCGCGACGGCGTGCCGGGCGGTGAGCAGCCGCTCGCTGCCGTCGTCCGCCTCGACGGTGACGGCCCGCTCGCCGGCCAGCCGGCCGTGGCCGCGTGCCAGCTCGATGCCGTTGTCGCGGAGCCACCGCACCTGGCCGTCGTCCTGCCAGTGCGAGGTGAACGAGTCGCGCCTGGCCAGCACGGCGGCCGCGTCCAGCGCGCGGGGACCGACGGCCTCCCGCGATCCGGCCACCGCGCGGGCCTCGGCCAGCGCGGCCACCGGGCGCAGCAGGGCCTTGCTCGGCATACAGGCCCAGTACGAGCACTCGCCGCCGACCAGCTCGCTCTCCACGATCACCGTGCGGAGCCCGGCGGCGGCGGTCCGACCGGCCACGTTCTCACCGGGAGGGCCCGCGCCCACCACGATGACGTCGTACTCCTCGGATGTGGTCGTCATGCGCGGTCCTCCGTGGTCTCGATCGCCATCCCGGCCCGCAGGGCGAGGGTGACGGGTGTGCGCTCGCAGATGTCGAGCAGCCGGGCGCGCTGGGCGTCGTCGAGTGCGCCGGTGAGCGAGACCCGGCGCGAGACCCGGCCGGTGCGCCCGTCCGTCTCGTATCCGAGCCTGACCCGGACGGCCTCCAACGGCCACTCCTTGCGCTCCGCGTACATCCGCAGGGTGATCGCGGTGCAGGAGCCGAGTGAGGCGAGCAGCAGCGCGAACGGCTCCGGCCCGCTGTCCGAACCGCCTCGGCGCACCGGTTCGTCGGCGGTCAGCAGGTGCGTGCCCGCCTTCACCTCCACGTGGTACGGGGCATCGGCGCTGCCGCCGGTCACCACGGCGGTGGTGACCCGCCGGAACTCCGGCACGGCCTCGGGGACGGCCGTACTGGTCGGGATCTGGTTCATCGCGGGCTCACCCTCACTCCCGGCCGGCTCGACTCTCGGTGGCCGGTGGCCGGCCATCGGCCACCGGCCACCGGTCGGCGCCGTGCCGGGTGCCGACGCCGTGCCCATCCTGCGATGCCGGGGGCGGTCCGCGCAGGCGAACACGCGGACGAACGCAGGGCCCCGCACACCGACCGGCGCGTCGGCCCGCTCAGCTCACCGTGGGCCCCGCCGGCCCCGCCACCTCCGCGAGCTCCGCCAGCACCGCGGCCGTGTCCGCCGGGCGGGAGAACATCGGCCAGTGCCCGGTCGACAGTTCACGCAGCTCCCACTCGGGTCCGCCGAGCGCGGTGAAGTACGGGTGGCCGGAGGCGATCATGGAGCGGACCTGCTCCAGCGGGAAGGAGCAGGAGACCAGGGCCTTCGGCAGCCGATCCCCTCCGCCGGTCAGTCGCAGCGGCTCGGTGAACGCGCCGGCGGGTTCGTCGGTGGCCCGTTCGCGAATGCGGGCGAGGGTGGCCTCGTCCAGACCGGTGAGACTCGAACCGGAGGCCGCCAACTCCGCCCAGGACGGCATCGGGTGGCGCCAGCCGTCGACGAGGGACGCCTCGGCGCGGGCCCGGTGGTCGGGCTGCCAGACGTCGCCCAGGGAGGCTCCGTCGAGCAGCGGGCCGCTGTCGAGGTAGACGACGCGCCGGATGCGCTCGGGCAACCGGTCGGCCGCGCCGGTGACCGGGGCACCCCCGCCGCTGTGTCCGACCAGCACCACATCCCACAGATCCTCGCGGGTCAACAGGCCGGTCAGATCGGCGATATGGGTCTCCAGCCCGACCTCGGGCCCGCCCTCGCCGACGCGCTCGGCGACGCCGGTGAGGCTCACCGGGTGGACGGTGTGCCCGGCCGCGCGCAGCGGCTCGGCCACCGCGTCCCATGCCCAGGCGCCGAGCCAGAAGCCGGGGACCAGTACGAATGTGCTCATCGGGGATCGCTCCTTCTCAGGACGGCTCTTCGCGGTCCGCCCCGGGGCCGCTCGCCGCGAACCACTCGCCACGAACCACTCGCCACGAACCCGCTCGCGCGCACCGTGCCGGGACTGCTCGCCGCGGACCGCTCACCGCAGGACTGCTGTCGTCCATGACTCTAGGATCGAATCCGGACAGGACCCGCCCGGATAAGCCTCGCTCACCTCTGGTCACTTCTGATCGAATCCGGTCAACCGGGACGGCCCCGCCCGACCCCGCCCGACCCCGACGACCCGAACGGAGAACGGTGAGCCGATGGATCATCCGGTCAGCCGCGTCCTCGCCCTGCTGGAGCTGCTTCAGGCCCGACCCGGGCTGACCGGCGCCGAGCTGGCCGAGCGGCTGGCGGTGGACGAACGCACCGTCCGCCGCTACGCAGCCCGGCTGGTGGACCTCGGCATCCCGGTACGGGCCGACCGTGGCCGCTACGGCGGCTACCGGCTGCTGCCCGGCTACCGCCTGCCGCCGCTGATGCTGACCGGGGACGAAGCGGCCTCGGTGGTCCTCGGGCTGCTGGCCGGGCGAAGCTCCGGGCTCTCGGTGGGGGAGCAGGCCGCCGAGACGGCGCTCGCCAAGATCCGGCGGGTGCTGCCGGCGCAGCTGCGCGAGCGGGTCGCGGCGGTGGAGCAGACGCTGGGGCTGACCTCGGCGCCCGCCGCCGGTCCCAGCCCGGCCGCCGCGGCCCTGTTCACGCTGGCCGAGGCGGCCCGGCGGCGGCGCCGGGTCGCGCTGGCGTACCGGGACCGTACGGGCGAGCCGAGCGAGCGCGAGTTCGACCCGTACGGCCTGGTCTTTCACTCGGGGCGCTGGTACACCACCGGCCTCGACCACCGCAGCGGCGAACTGCGCACCTTCCGGCTGGACCGGATCGAGGCCGCCGAGCCGCGTGAGGCCGGCTTCGAGGCGCCGGAGGGCTTCGACCCGGTCCAGCGGGTGGTGGAGTCGCTGGCCTCGGTGCCGTGGACGCACGAGGTGGAGGTGGTCCTCACGACCACCCTCGCCGAGGCCCGGCACCGCATCCCGCCCGCCGCCGGGACGCTCACCCCGACCGGGGGCGGGCGGGTCCTGCTGCGCGCCCGGGCCCAGAACCTCGACGGCGTGGCGGTGATGCTGGCCGGCCTCGGCTGGCCGTTCACCGTCCGCCGTCCGGATGCGCTGCGCGCGGAGGTACGGGCCCTCGCCGCCCGACTGACGGCCTGGAGCGAGGAGTGCGGACCGAGAAATGAGACCGAGGACCGATGAGTGAACCCTGAGGGCCCGCCCGTCCCGGCCCGGGACCTGCCGGGGCGACGCCCACCGTTGCCCCGTTCCGGCACCTCGCACCGCACCGCGTCACCGCACGAGCCGGTGGGCCCGGGGAACTGCCCGCCCCGGGGCCACCGTCGCGGGACCGTCAGACCGGGTGGCCGTCCTGCTCCGCCGCCACCTTGCGCTTCACCTCGGCCATGTCCAGCTTGCGGGCCTGGCCGATCAGGTCCTCGAAGACGGCCTCCGGCAGCGCGCCCGCCTGCGAGAAGACGAGGACGCCCTCGCGGATGATCGCCAGCGTCGGGATCGACTGGATGCCGAAGGCGGAGGCCAGCTCCTGCTGCGCCTCGGTGTCCACCTTCGCGAAGACCAAGTCGGGGTGGCGGTCCGCCGCCTTCTCGTACACCGGGGCGAACTGCCGGCACGGGCCGCACCAGCCGGCCCAGAAGTCGATGAAGACGAAGTCCTTGCCATCCTGGCCGGGGACGATCTCGTCGAAGTTCTCCTTGGTCAGCTCGACCGTGCTGCTCATGTCGTGATTCCTGCCCTTCCGAGGCGGCGGTTCAGGCCATGTGCCCGCGACAACCGCAGCGGCCCGCCCGCTATTCCAGGGCATCCCGCCGACTCGTCGAGTGTTCGGCGGCCCCGCCCGTCATGGAGGGCGTTCCACATCCGCGCGCATTCACCGCGGAGCACACCACGCCCGGAAACCGCCGCGCCGGGCGTCCGGCCGCGCCGGCCGCGTCACGACCGGCCCTTCGCCCCCGCGGGCAGGGCAGCCGGGCATCAACGCGCCCTTCGACTCCTGCGGTTGGGCCGGCGTGGGGGCATGAGGGTATCGAGAGCGCCCACGGCGGCACGGATATGGGCGGGGCCGCGGCGCAACCGCTCTCCCGCGCACCACCAGGAGAGTCGTCCGTTCGCATCCCGCGGGTGCATGCCCAGGCCATGTTCGGCACACACGGGCCACACCTGCCGCAGGCACGCGGTGACGGTCTCCTGCACGGCATCGGCGATGATCGCCAGTGCGTTGACAGGGTCGTCCGCCGAGTCCGGGTGCAGGTGGTTCCCGTGCCACTCGCCGTTGGCCAGAGCGACATGGACCTCCTCCGGCTCGTCCGCGTCGAAGGGAGCGCCGAAGGGAGAAAGGGCCAGCAGTCGCAGGGGCCCCTGTTCGGGAAGGGTCACCGCCAGGTCCCGGTTGAGGAGGGCGAGAGCCCCTTCCCACCGGGGGTACTCGCCCGGTGGGACGCGACGGGGCTCGAAACGGTCGAAAGGAGTGGGCACGGGGACCATCCTGCGCCATGGAGGACGGCTCCGGTCGCACAGCTGCTCGCAAGAGCGGCATCTGAGCCTCCGTCATGCGAGTCGAACATGCCGGTTCATTGCTCCGGCTCCGGGCGGTGCCCGGCCGCCGCCGAGGCGATCCGGGTCAGGACGCGGCCGCAGCGGCGGGCGAACAGGCGCTGGCCGAGCGGCAGCAGGGGGCCGGCGAGGCGGGCGAACCAGCGGTCGGGGCGGCTGAAGGCGGTGACGGTGAACCAGACGGCCTTGTCCGGGCCCATCTCGATCCGGAACGTCTCCTCGCCGCAGGCGAGATGGCCGTGGCGGGTGCCGTAGGTGAAGCCGTAGCGGTCGGGGCCGTCGTCACTGCGGACCACCCGGCAGGGGGCGCCGGCCCGTAGCGGGCCGAGGCCGATGGCGCACTCGACGGCGACTCCGGCGGCGGCCCGGTCGGCCTCGGCGGTGACCAGGACGCCGGCCGCGCGGTGCATCCGCCAGCCGAGCAGCGCGTCACCGGCGGCGTCCAGCGCGGCGCGGCCGTGGCCGATCAGGACGCGGTGGCGCAGGTGGTTGTAGCCGGCGGGCAGCGGCCGGTCGACGGCACTGCTGGCCCCGACCTGGGGGTAGTTGAGGTCGCTGGTGTTCATCACACGGTTTCGTTGGTGAGCGGGTCGAAGCGGCCGAGCCGACCGGGGTGACCGACGCGGCGCCAGGCGAGCAGGGAGCAGAGCGCGAAGCCGAGCGCGTTGCCGACCCCGTGGGTGGCGGCCATCCAGCCCAGGGTGGGGTGCGGGAGCCCGGACGCCTCGCCGAGTGCCCACCAGAGGGCAAGCAGCATGGTGGCGACGAGCACGGCGGAGGAGACGGCGAGCAGGGCGGCGGTGGTCCGGTCGGCGGCGCGGGTGCGCAGGTCGCGCCAGGTGAGCAGGCCGGTCAGCCACATCCCGGCGGTGAGCACCAGGGCGCCGGCGAACTCGGCCCAGCCGTCGACGAAGTAGCCGGCCAGCACCAGCAGGGTGCCGAGCGGGACGCTGAGCGCGGCGCAGCGGGCGGCGGCGCTCGCGGGTGCGGCCCGGCAGACCAGTCCGGCGACGAGGGCGGCGGTGAAGCCGGCGTAGTGGAAGTGCGGCACCGTCAGCGCCAGGATGTCGAGGTCGAAGCCGAGCAGTCGGTACCCCGACCGTTCGGCGACCAGTGCGAGCCCGGCCACCGAGGGGGTGGTGAGCGCGGTGAGCACGGCGGTCTCGCGTGGTGCGAGGGAGCGGGTGCGGGCCAGCCGCAGCGGCGCGTGGGCGGCGAGGGCGAGGGTGCCGAGCGCGTACAGGAGGGCACTGCCGGTCGCGAGGCCGCCGCGCGGCAGCCAGAGCGAGAGTGCGCCGGGGACGGCGGCCAGCGGCCAGTACCGGCGGACGCGGGCGAGCCCGGGTTCGTCGATCAGGGTGAGGCCGAGCGGGATCACGGCGCCCATGCCGAGCAGGACGAGAAGGTCGACCAGTTCCGCCGTGCCCCGGCCCATCGCTGCCACCCCGCTATCTTGAACGCGTTCAAACTCTACTGGCGGTGACTCTACGCTCATCGATTGAACGCGTTCAAGTCGCCCCCGGGCCGTGCTGCCCTGGTGTTCACGCTGGGTACGGCGCACTCTGGAGGAGTAACCGTTGGAGGTGATCCGCCATGCAGACTCTCGTCGGTTGGCACATCGAGATGGAGTTTCGCGAGGAGGGGGCGAGGACGTCCGCCGCCGCCCTGCTACGGCTCGGGGACGGCACGGAAGTGCGCGCCCACGGCTACACCAGCCGCCACCCGTCCGACCCGGAACAGCTGAGAGTCGGCGAGGAGATCGCGGCCGCCCGGGCGCTCAACGACCTCGCCTCACAGCTCCTCACCAAGGCGCACGGCGAGATCCAGGAGGTCAGCCCGGTCCCGACCCACCCGCTGACGTGACGACACCGGGCCGCGACGGCGGGCCCGTCGCCCGGGAACCGCGCAAGCCGGGCATCCCGTTGATCTGCCCGCGGTGCGGCCACGAGCAGCAGGTCGTCCCCGGCGGGCCCGGCCGGGTGGTCAGGGTGGTGCACGTCGGCACCGGACGGGAGGCGTGCGAACCCGGCGACCTCGCCACGGCCCCGGAGGACGGGGACTGAGGCGAAAGGCCGGGTCCGCGACGACCGGGTCCGCGACGGGGACACCCCCGCCGCACCCCGGTCCGCCGCACCCCGGACGGGCCTCCCGGTTCGGGCCGCCTCAGTTCGGACAGTACGTCGTCGGCAGCTGCCACTCCGGCCCGATCAGCCGCTGCTCCAGCTCGTTGAGCGTGATCCGGATGCCGACCGTCCCGGCCAGGCCGAGCCGGAAGCGGCTGCGGGCCAGGGCGATCAGCGCCGTCATGCCGTACTTGTTGATCAGCGAGGTGCGGTAGCGCGCGGTGGCGTCCTCGTCGCAGACCGCCGCGCGGGCGGGGAGCTGCCGGCCGGTCGGACGCCCATGGGCATCGCACGGGCCGACGAGCACCTTGGGGTGGCGGCGGATGCGCTCGGCCTCGCCGGAGTGGGCGGGGGTCCAGATGCCGAGCGCCGGGCCGTCGGCGACCACCCAGATCTGCGAGCGGAGCTTGCTGCCGTCCTCGCCGAAGGTGGTGAGCAGGAGGTATCTGCTGTCGGCGAGTTGGTCGGTACGGTCGTGCACGATGTCCTCCCTTGTCCAGGTCGGGCAGGCCGGTGTCCGTGGTGCGGTGTCCACCCGGTGCTCGTGGCGCGGTGCTTGTTGTGCGGTGCTCGTCGTGCGGCGCGGTGCCTACGGTGTGGTGCTTGCGGTACGGCGCGGTGCGGGCCCCGTCGCCCCGCGCCGCAGGGCCGGCGGCAGCGCCCGTCAGTGCCCGTGGCCCTGGCCGTCGGTGATCTCGCGGTACTCCTCGGCGGTGGGCTTGGCGATCCTGGCGCCCTCGCCGTACAGCCCACGGGACAGCCTCGCACGGGTGCGGGTGAGCGCCCCCGCCGGGTGGGCGACTCCATTCTCGTCCACGGCGGCCGGGAGTTCGAGGGGTCGGGGCTGCTCGTGCGAGGTGAGCCGGTGCAGTTCGGCCGCCGTGAGCGGGGCGTGCACCTCGGTGAACTCGCCGTGCGGCAGGCGCTTGATGACGCCGGTCTCGCGGCCGTGCAGCACCTTCTCCTTGTCCCGGCGCTGGAGGCCGAGGCACCAGCGCT
>NZ_JBFBIL010000083.1:0-29489 GCF_040685575.1 Kitasatospora sp. NPDC088351
ACTTCCGTTGGGAGCCGCGTCGCTGACGACTACCCCGCCATTCGAAGGATTCGATCCCCGCGCCACCTCTGATATGAAGGCAGCAGCACGATCATCGGAGAGCGGCCCGGCGGTGAGGAAGCCGAGCGGCATCATCGACATCGCCAGCATCTGGTTGGTGGCCAGGACCCGGCCCTGGAGCTCCATGCCGACCTTGGTCTGGATCAGCGCCATCCAGTGCGAGTTGAGGATCATCATCGACGCCCAGAGGACGAAGAGTCCGCACGCGGTCAGCGCGGCCTGCGGGCGGCTGCCGGCCACGATCGCCGCCAGGCCGACCACCGAGGTGAAACCGATCATGCCGATCGCCCGGCGCCGGGTACCGCCCCACAGGGCCATCACCAGCCCGCCGGTCAGCGCGCCCACACCGCCGATGGCCGTGATGACGCCGAGCTGGACGGCCGTGCCGCTGGCCAGGACCATCGGGGTGATCAGCACGGTGGCGACGGCGAACAGGTAGTTGAACACCACGAAGAAGACCACCAGGGCGACCAGGCTGTGCCGCCGCACGATGTAGCGCCAGCCGGTGACCACCTCGCGCAGCAGCGGCTCCTCCTGCTTGTCGAACATCGCGTCCGGGAAGCGGACCATGAGCAGGCAGGTGACACCGGTCAGGAAGGTCACCATGTCGAACAGCACCACGCCGTGCAGGCCGATCAGCGAGACCAGCACACCACCGGCCAGAACGGCCATCATGTCGCCCGCACCGGTGCCGAGCTGGGCGAGGCCGTTGGCCTGCCCGAGGTAGCGCTTGGGCACCAGTTGGGTGATCGCGGCCAGATAGGCCGGGCGCTGGAAGGCCGAGCAGACCGCCCCGGTGCAGGCCACCAGATAGATGTGCCAGACCTCCAGCAGATCGGCCCAGAGCAGCCCCCCGAGGGAGAGCATGCCGGCCGCCGCCACGGTGTCCGTGACGATCATGATCTTCCGGCGGTCCACCCGGTCGGCGAGCGCGCCCGCGATCGGCAGCAGCAGCACCGCGGGCAGCACCGCGACCACCGAGATCATCGCGAAGTCGAAGGCGGAACCGGTCTGCTGGTAGACCCAGACACCGAGGGCGAAGGTCGAGAGACTGGTGCCGACCATCGAGACGAACTGCCCGATCGCGACCTTGGCGAAGGTGCCCAGCTCGACCTTGGCCGGCGGCCGCTTGGCGTCGACCTCCGCGGCCACCCCGCCGGTGGCGGTGAACTCGGAGATCACCCGGGCGAGGTCGTCGGCCTGGTGCTTGAGGAAGTAGTGCCCGGCGCGCGGGATGACGGCCAGGTCGACGGTGTCGCCGAAGTGCTCCCACTCGGCGTACCGCTCCTGGTACAGCTGGGTGGCGCGGTCCTTCTCGCCGACCACGCACAGGATCGGCGCCGTGACCTTCGGCGGCCGCCCGTCCCCGTACGCCCGGGTGTAGAAGTCCTCGGCCTGCCGGACGTCGTGGCGCAACGCCCGGACCAGGAAGTCCTGTTCGGCCTGGTCGTAGACGTCGGTGAAGCCGCCCATGGCGCGCAGGTAGTCGAGGTAGGAACGGTTGGAGAGCATCCGGTCGCCCGGCAGCCGCTTGGCCATCCACTCGGCGAACCGGCCGGGCAGCCGGGCCGCCGGGAACGTCCCGCCGAGGGCGACCCCGCGCAGGTCCATCCCGGCCGCCTCCAGCCGGGAGCCCAGGGCGGTGGCGAGCGCGCCGCCGAGGCAGTGGCCGTACAGCACCACCGGGCCGTCGATCCGCTCGGTGATCTGCTCGGTCAGCCGGTCGGCGAGGAGTTCGAGTTCGGTGAGCTCGTCGTCGGGACGGCTCGGATCGTGGCCGGGCAGCTCGACGGCGTACAGCCGGTGGCCGGCCGGCAGGGCGTCGGCGAGCGGCTGGAAGGTGATCGGGCTGCCGCCGCCGTAGGGGACGCAGACCACGCTGACCTCGGCCGGCGCGTTGCCCCGGGTGAGCTTGTGCAGCAGGCTGCGCGGGCCCTGGTCCACCGCGCCGCCGGCCCGGGCGTCGAGCAGGGCCGCGAGTTCACGCACGGTGGGCTGCTGGAACAGGTCGATGACGGAGAGGCCGCGGCCGATCAGGCGGACGGTGTGCACGGCGGAGAAGGAGTCACCGCCGAGCGCGAAGAAGTCGTCCGCCGCGCCGATCTCCTCGACGACCAGCACCTGACGGTAGGCGGCGGCCACCTCGTGCTCGCTCTCCGTCACCAACTCGCCTCCACCGGAGACCGGCTGGACCGCGACCGGCTCCGGCAGGGCGGCCCGGTCCACCTTGCCGTTGGCGTTCAGCGGCAGGGCGTCCAGCACGACCAGGGCGGCGGGCACCATGTAGTCGGGCAGCCGGGTGCGCAGCGCGGCGCGCAGTTCGCCGGGGTCGGGGGCGGCGGCCGGGTCCGCGGGCACGACGTACCCGACGAGGTTCCGGGCGGCGCCCTCGCCGCGGGCGACCACCACGGTCTCGCGGACCTCGGGACGGAGCGTCAGTTCGGCCTCGACCTCGCCGATCTCGACCCGGTAGCCGCGGATCTTGACCTGGTGGTCGACCCGGCCGAGGAACTCGATGGCGCCGTCGGCGCGCCGCCGGACCAGGTCGCCGGTGCGGTAGGTGCGCCGGCCGCCGACGACGGCGAAGCGCTCGGCGGTGAGGTCGTCCCGGCCGAGGTAGCCGCGGGCGACGCCGCCGCCGGAGACGTACAGCTCACCGGGGACGCCGACCGGCACCGGCCGCTGCCGGGCGTCGAGCAGATGGGCGCCGACATTGCCGAAGGGCAGTCCGAGCGGTGCGGTGACGGCGTCCCCGAGGTCCGCCGGGACGGGGGTGCCGAGCATCGACACCGTGGTCTCGGTCGGGCCGTAGTGGTTGTGCAGCAGCAGGTCGGGCCGGGCCGCGCGGATCCGGGCGACCAGGTCGGGCCGCAGCGCCTCGCCCGCGCAGATCAGCAGCCGGGCGGGCAGGATGCCGCCGAGGGCTCCGCCGTGCGCGGCCAGGCCCTCCAGGTGGCTCGGGACCAGCTTCATGGCGTCGATCCGGTGGGCGGCCGTGTAGGCGGCGAAGGCGTCCGGGTCGGTGGCCTGGTCACGGGTGAGCAGGTGGAGGCAGCCGCCGCCGGTGAGCGCGCCGAACACGTTGGTGGTGCCGAGGTCGGCGGCGAAGGTGGAGACCAGCGCCCAGTTCCAGCCCTCGGTGCCGGCGCCGACGCGTTCGCGCAGACCGTGCAGGTAGTTGCGGTAGTTGCGGTGCTCGACGGCGACGCCCTTGGGTGCGCCGGTGGAGCCGGAGGTGAAGACGACGTAGCAGAGGTGGTCCGGGCGGACGTTCACCTCGGGTGCCGCGCAGGGGGCGGCGGGGGTGGAGAGCGGGTCCAGCACGGCGGCCGGTACGGGCGTGCCGTCGAGCCGGGCGAGCAGGTCGTCGGTGGTGACGACGGCGGCGGCCCCCGCGGCGGTGAGCAGCGCGCGGATCCGCTCGTCCGGGTAGACCGGGTCGAGCGGCAGGTAGGCGCCGCCGGCCTTGAGGATGCCGAGCATGCCGACGACCAGCGCGGCCGAGCGCTCCACCAGCAGGCCGACCGGGCGGTCCGGGCCGACCCCGAGTTCGCGCAGCCGGTGGGCCAGGGCGTTGGCCCGGTGGTCGAGTTCGGCGTAGCCGAGCACGCCGTCGGCGCCGCGGACGGCGGGCGCGTCGGGGGTGCGGCGCACCTGTTCCTCGACCAGGCCGTGCAGGGTGCCGCCGAGGTCCCAGTCGCGCCGGGTGTCGTCCCACTCGGCGAGCCGGCGCTCTTCGGCGGGGGTGAGCAGGGGCAGTTCGGCGACCGGGCGGTCCGGGCCGGCGGCCATCGCGTCGAGCACGGTGGTGAGGTGGCCGAAGACCCGCCGGATGGTCGGCTCGTCGTACAGCTCGGTCCGCCAGACCAGGTCGGCGACCAGTTCGCCGCCGTTGTCGACGACCGCGACGGAGAGGTCGAACTTGGCGGTGTCGGTGCCGACGGGCTGCCAGTCCACCTCCAGGCCGGGCAGCGTGGGCTTGGCCTCGGCCTGGTTGTGGACGTTGAGCATGACCTGGAACAGCGGGGTGTGGGCGAGTTCGCGGTCCAGGCCGAGCGCGTCGATCAGGCGCTCGAACGGCAGGTCCTGGTGGCCGAAGGCGCCGAGGGTGCCCTCCCGGACGCGCTCCAGCAGCTGCCGGACGGTCGGGTCGCCGGAGAGGTCGGTGCGCATCGCCAGGGTGTTGACGAAGCAGCCGACCAGCGGCTCGGTCTCGCTGCGGGTGCGTCCGGCGACGGGCGTGCCGACGACCACGTCCTCCGCGCCGGTGTAGCGGGCGAGGACGGTCTGCAGCGCGGCGAGCAGCACCATGTAGGCGGTGCCGCCGGTCCCTTCGGCGAGCGCCCGGATGCGGCGGGTGCGGTCGGCGCCGAGTTCGACGGTGATCCGCTCGCCGCGGGTGCCGGCCACGGCGGGCCGGGGGCGGTCGGTGGGCACGGTGACGGTGGCGGTGGCGCCGCGCAGACGCTCCTGCCACCAGGCCTCCTGGCGGGCCAGTTCGCCGGCCAGTTCGGTCTGCTGCCAGTGCGCGACGTCGGCGTACTGGACGGGCAGCGGTTCGAAGGCGGGCGCCCGGCCCTCGCGGCGGGCCGTGTAGGCGGTGCCGAGGTCGTCGAAGAGCACGCCGATGGACCAGCCGTCGGCGGCGATGTGGTGCAGCACCAGGCTGAGCACGGCGCCGTCGCCGGTGCGCAGCAGGGCGGCGCGCAGCGGCAGGTCGGCGGCGAGGTCGAACGGGCGCCGGGCCTCCTCGTCCAGCCGCGCCGCCACCTGGCCGGCGGGGACGTCGGCGGTGGCGAGGGTGAAGCGGGTGGCGTCCAGCAGTTCGGGCCGGACGTCGCCGTCGACCGTCGGGTAGACGGTGCGCAGCACCTCGTGCCGGGCGAGCACGTCCGTGAGGGCGGCGCCGAGGGCGGCGGGGTCGGGCTCGCCGTCGAGGTGCAGGGCGAGGGGGATGTGGTAGGCGGCGCTGTCCGGTTCGTACTGCGCGAGGAACCACATCCGGCGCTGGGCGGACGAGAGCGGTGCCGGGGTGCCGTCGGGGCGGGGCGCGATGCCCTGCTGGACGGGTCTGGCGGCGGCCTTGGCGGCCTTGGCCTGGGCGAGGCGGCGGCGCAGGAGTTCCTGGCGTCTGGCGTCCGGGTCCGGACGGGCGCCGCTGGTGGTCTGGTCGGTCATGCGTTCTCCCCCGTCAGGGCGCCGACGGCCGGGTTCGGCTCGGTGCCCGGGTCTTCAGGTGCGTCGGTGCCGTGGGCTCTGGCGAGTGCGTCGAGTCCGTCGAGATCGTCGACGTCGTCGAAGTCGTCCAGGCCGTCGATCTGGTCGAGCAGGAGGTCCTCTATTCGGCGGGCCATCGCGGCCAGGGTGCGGGCCTCGAAGACGGTGCGCAGCGGCAGGTCGAGGTCGAAGGTGTCACGGACCCGGGCGGCCAGCCGGGTGGCGAGCAGCGAGTGGCCGCCGACCGAGAAGAAGTCGTCGTGCCGGGAGACCCGTTCGATGCCGAGGACCTCCTGCCAGATGTCGGCGAGCAGTTCCTCGCAGTCGCCCTCGGGCGGTGCGCCGGCGCCGCCGAGCCGCGGGACGGGCAGGGCCGCCCGGTCCACCTTGCCGCTGGGGGTCACCGGCAGCGCGTCGAGCAGGACGAGCGCGGCGGGCACCATGTAGTCGGGCAGCCGGTCGGTGAGGACGGTGCGCAGCGTGTCCTCGGCGAGGGTGCCGTCGGTGACGGCGTAGCCGGCGAGGGCCGGTCCGGCGGGGGTCTCGACCAGCCGGACCGCACCCGCGGTGACGCCGGGGACGGCGGTGAGCGCGGCCTCGATCTCGCCGAGTTCGATCCGGAAGCCGCGCAGCTTGACCTGGGCGTCGGTGCGGCCGTGGTACTCCAGCCGTCCGTCGTAGCGGCGGCAGGCGAGGTCGCCGGTGCGGTACATCAGCGCGTCCTCGGGGCCGCCGGGCTCCGGGACGAAGCGTTCGGCGGTGAGGTCGGGCCGGCCGTGGTAGCCGAGGGCGACGCCGGCGCCGGCGATGCAGAGTTCGCCGATGCCGTTGGCCGGGACGGGCTGCCCGTTGACGTCCAGGAGGTGCAGCCGGGTGTTGGCGATGGGCTTGCCGAGCGCCACCACGCCGCCGTGGGCGGCGAGTTCGGCGGTGACCCGCTGAGCGGTGGACCAGACGGTGGTCTCGGTCGGCCCGTACAGGTTCCACAGCGTTTCGGTGCGGCCGAGCAGGGCCTCGGCGAGGTCGGCGGTGAGCGCCTCGCCGCCGCACAGGGCGGTCAGGGCGGGGCGGCCGGCCCAGCCGGCCTCCAGCAGCATCCGCCAGGTGGCGGGGGTGGCCTGGAGGTGGGTGATGCCGCACCGGTCCAGCCAGTCGGCGAGCGCGTGCCCGTCGGTGGCGGTGGCGCGGTCGGCGATCTCGACCCGGGCGCCGGTGACCAGGGGCAGCCAGAGTTCCAGGCCGGCGATGTCGAAGGTGACGGTGGTGACGGCGGCCATCACGTCCCGCTCGGTGAGGCCGGGTTCGCGGCCCATCGAGGCGAGGAAGTTGACGATGGCGCGGTGCGACACGGAGACGCCCTTGGGGCGGCCGGTGGAGCCGGAGGTGTAGAGCAGGTAGGCCGGGTCCTCCGGGCCGACCGCGGCCGACCGCGCCTCGGGGGCCGCGGCGGCCTCCGGGCCGTCGGCCAGGACGACGGTGCGTCCGGCGAACAGCTCGTCGCCTGCGGTGGCCTGTTCGGCGACCAGCAGGGTGATCCCGGCGTCGTCGAGCACCGCCCGGTTGCGGGCGAGCGGCTGGTCGATGTCGAGCGGCAGGTACGCGGCACCGCTGCGCAGGACGCCGAGGAGGGCTGCGGGGAGCAGCCGGCCACGCCGGACGGCGACCGCGACCAGGGCCCCGGGGCCGGCGCCGTGCTCGCCGAGCAGATGGGCCAGCCGGCCCGCGGCGGCGTCGAGTCCGGCGTAGTCGAGGGTGCCGTCGGCGGCCGAGACGGCGACGGCCTGCGGGGTGCGGGCGGCCTGGGCGGCGACCAGCTCGTGCAGCCCGGCGTCGGGCACCGCCGCCTCGGTGCGGTTGACCTGCTCGGTGGCGGCGGCCAGTTCGGCGGGCGTGAGCATCGCCAGCTCGCCGAGCGGGCGGTCGGGTTCGGCGACGGCCGCACCGAGCAGCGCGGTCAGGTGGTCGAGCGCGGCCAGGACGGACCGCTCGTCGTAGCGCGAGGTGCGGTACTCGGCCGAGAGCAGCGGGCCCTCGGCCGGGAACTCCAGGAACAGCGAGAGGTCGGTCTTGGCCGTGCCGTTGCACACCTCGGCGACGAACCGCAGGCTGAGCCCCGGCAGTTCGACCCCGGCCACGGGGTGGTTCTGGACCGCGAGCATGACCTGGGCGATCGGCGAGGCGGTCAGCCCGGCCGGGGTGCCCACCCGGCGGGCGTGCTCCAGGAACGGGAATCCGCTGTGCTCGGCGGCGTCCAGCACCACCGGGCGGACCCGGGCGACCAGGTCGCGGAAGGTGTCGGTGCCGGCCACGCCGAAGCGGAGCGCCACCGTGTTGATCAGCGACCCGAGCACCTGCTCCAGCTCGGGGACCGGGCGGACCGCGAACGGGCTGAGCACGGCGACATCGGTGCGGCCGGTGTAGCGGTGCAGCACCCCGCCGAGGGCGGCCAGCACCGCCATGTAGAGGCTGGCGCCCTCCTGGGCGGCCCAGCGCTCGGCCGAGCGGACCAGGCCGGTGTCGAGCCGGCGGGCGATCCGGCGCCCCGCGGTGTCGTGCGGGTTGGGGTGCGGCCGGTCGCCGGGCAGGTGCTGTTCGACCTCGACGCCGAGCAGGTGCTCGCCCCAGCGCAGCGCGTCCTCGCGGGCGGCCTCGTCGGCGCGCTCCTCCCAGCGGGCGACGTCGGAGAACTGCAGGTCGGGCTCGGCGAGTTCGCCGTCCTGGTAGGCGCGGCCGAGCTCGGCGAGCAGCAGGCCGGCGGCCCAGCCGTCCATCGCGGCGTGGTGGACGGTGATCAGCAGTTCGTGCGCGTCCGCACCGGTGCGCAGGGCGAGGGCGCGCAGCAGCCGGCCCCCGGTGAGGTCCAGCGGCCGGGCGGCCTCGGCGCGCAGCGCGGCGTCGAGCTTCTCCTCGTCGGCGCCGGTGAGGTCGAGCAGCGGCACCTCGACGGCGTACGGCGGGCGGATCTCGGCGACCGGGTCGCCGTCGCGGCCGGTCAGCGCGGTGCGCAGCACCTCGTGCCGGCGGACCACCTCGGTCAGCGCGCGGCCGAGGGCGGTCCGGTCGAGGGCGCCGGCGGCGTGGATCCGCAGCGGGACGTTGTAGAGCGAGCTGCCGGGCTGGACGGACTCGTGCAGCCAGAGCTCGCGCTGAAAACCGGTGGCGCGGGCGGGCAGTTCGGCCTCACGCTTGGGGGGTGCGACGGACGGACGTCCGCCGCCGCCGTTCGCGACCCGGACGGCGAGCGCGGCGACGGTCGGCGCGGCGAAGAACTCGCCGAGCGGCACCCGGGTGCCGTACTCGCGCTCGATCCGGGCGAGCACCCCGGCGGCGAGCAGCGAGTGGCCGCCGAGGTCGAGGAAGACGTCGTGCACACCGACCTGGGGGACGCCGAGGACGCCGCGCCAGAGTTCGGCGATGCGCTCCTCGACGGGCGTGCGGGGGGCGACGAACAGCTCCTGCCCGGCGCGGCTGCGGGCGGCGGGCGGCAGCGCCTTGCGGTCGGTCTTGCCGTTGGGGGTGAGCGGCAGCCGCGCCAGCACGCCGACGGCCAGCGGCACCATGTAGCCGGGCAGCGCGGCGGCGCAGTGGGCCCGCAGCTCGGCGGGGGTCGGCTCGGCCGTGCCCGGGGCGGGCTGGACGAAGGCGGCCAGGTAGTCGCCGGCCTCGTCCTGCTGGACGACGGCGGCGGCGGCCTCGACCGCGGGGTGGGCGGCGAGCACGGCCTCGATCTCGCCGAGTTCGACCCGGAAGCCGCGCACCTTGACCTGGTGGTCGACCCGGCCGTGGTACTCCAGCTCGCCGTTCGGCAGGCGGCGCACCAGGTCGCCGGTGCGGTAGCAGCGTTCGCCGCCGACGGTGACGAAGCGCTCCTCGGTGAGGTCCGGGCGGCCGTGGTAGCCACGGGCCAGGCCCTCGCCGGAGAGGTAGAGCTCGCCGATCCCGCCGTCCGGGACGGCGGTCCGCCGCTCGTCGAGCACATGGCCGGTGGTGCCGTCGAGCGGGCGGCCGATCAGGGGCTCGCCGGGCTCGTCCCGGCCGACCAGCGACCAGGTGGAGTAGACGGTGTCCTCGGTCGGCCCGTAGAGGTTGTACAGGCGTTCGACCTGGGGCTGGGCGTAGACCTGGTCGGCCAGATGGCGTGGTAGCGCCTCGCCCGCCAGGTTGACGACCCGTACGCCGCCCGGCAGACCCCCGCCGCCGGGAAGGCCGCCGCCGCGCAGCAGCGCCGCCATGGCGCTGGGCACGGTGTTGACCAGGGTGACCTCGTCGCGGGCGGACAGCTCCGGCAGCGCAAGGACGTTCTCGGCCACCACGACGGTGCCGCCGACCGCGAGCGGGAGGAACAACTCGTACACCGAGATGTCGAAGCAGACCGAGGTGCCGAACAGCACCCCGGCCAGGTCGGACGGCGTGTAGGTGCGCGCGGCCCAGCGCAGCATGGCGTTGACGCCGCGCTGGGTGACCGAGACGCCCTTCGGCCGGCCGGTGGAGCCGGAGGTGTACAGGACGTACGCCAGCGCGTCGGCGCCGCCCGCCGGCGCGAGGGGCGCGGCGGGGCCGTCCCCGTCGACGTGGAGCAGCGCGGCACCGGCGGCGGACAGCAGGTGCTCGTGCGCCCGGTCGGTGACCACGACGGGTGCCTGGGCGTCGCCGATCACCAGTTCCAGCCGGTCGCGCGGGTACGCCGGGTCCAGCGGTACGTAGGCGCCGCCCGCGCGCAGCACCGCCAGCAGCGTGACCACCAGGTCCGCCGTTCGCGGTAGGCAGACCCCCACCAGGGTCTCGGCGCCCACCCCGGCGCCGGCCAGCCGGCCCGCCACCGTGTCCACGGCCGCGGCCAGTTCGCGGTAGGTCAGACGCCGCTCGCCGTCGATCACGGCGATGGCATCGGGGGTCCGTCTGACCTGCGCGTCGACCAGATCGGCCAGCGAGGCTGCCGGGTCCAGTGGAGGAAGTCCCGTCGAACTCATCAACTCTCCTGAGGGATGGCCCTGCGCCGACTTGTGGTCGGCGAGAAATGGGCGGTGTGCCCTCGGAGATGGTGGGGTAAAGATCTCCGGATGACCAGCACATTTCCGTCACTCGTTCGATATGCCGGAAAGATCACTTTCTCTTTGCCACTCAACGGTGCCGAGGTGTGACGGTTCGTTGACGATTTCGTACAGATTGTCAGTGCCCGTGACATCCGGGTCTTCTGACGCTACGGTCGTCGCAGCAACGGACGAGGCGTCAGCTCTCGGTCGCGCGGCGTCTTTGGCGCCTCCGCCTTGACCTGCTCTTTTCCCTCTGCCATGTCCTCGCGCGGGCCTGCCCGGGCTGTCCGGGTTCAGGTGTCGGCGCGCGGGACCGGCGGGCCGGCCTCCTTCGGACAGGCCTCAGGCCGGGCCGGCCGCGAGCCTGCGGGAGTGCTCCTCCCAGGCCACCGTCAGCCGGTCCACGGCCGCCGTCACCCGCGGCATCAGCCTGCCGATCGACGAGGGCCTGGCCGTCGAGGCCGCCTGGTTCGCGGCGACCGTCCCGTCCGACGGCCTCGCGGACCGCCTGCGGCGCTTCCTCGACCGGGCCCGCTGACCGCCGGAACGGGGCGGGGAGCGGGGCGTGAGCGGGCCAGGGCGCGGGGCACTCCGGCGAGGGGCGAGAATGGACGCCATGTCCCGACGCCGCTCCGCCGCCCGCGCCACGCCCCGAGCCACCGCCCCCCGGCTGCTGCCCTCCTCGCCCTGCCCGTGCGGGCTGCCCGCCGCCTACGCCGAGTGCTGCGGCCGGCTGCACCGGGGCCAGGCCGCGGCCGCCACCGCCGAGGCCCTGATGCGCTCCCGGTTCAGCGCCTTCGCCGCCCAGGACGAGGCGTACCTGCTGCGCAGCTGGCACCCCGACACCCGGCCCGCCACCGTCGACTTCGACCCCGCGCTGCGCTGGGTCCGGCTGGAGGTGCTCTCCAGCACCGACGGCGGCCCCTTCCACAGCGAGGGCACGGTCGCCTTCCGCGCCCACTACACCGAGGGCCGCGAGGAGGGCGTCCTCACCGAGCACAGCCGCTTCGTCCGCCACGAGGGCGCCTGGGTCTACCTCGACGCCCTCTCGCTCCAGTGACGCCCCGCCGACGGGCCTACAGGTAGTCGTCCAGGCGGGCGAGCGCGAAGCCCTGCGCGGTGACGTCGTTCACGACCTTGCGGAGCAGGTCGGGCATGGTGCCGCGCCAGAGGTCGGTGCCCCGGAAGTGGGTGAGGATGATGTCGCCCGGGTGCAGGCGCTGGTCGGCGTAGCGGTACTCCATGCGGTCGGGGAAGGCCTCCTCGTTCCAGAGCGGCACCGCCTCGATGCCGCAGGAGGCGGCGGCGCGCAGCGTGTCGTCGTTGTACTCGCCGTACGGCGGCCGGAACAGCCGGGGGCGGGCGCCGATCTGCTGCTCCAGCTGGTCCTGCTGGCGGCAGATCTCGTCGTGCTGCACGTCGTAGCCGAGCACCTTGAGGTTGCGGTGGTTGATGGTGTGGTTGTTGACGGCGGCGCCCTGGGCGGCGAGGTTGCGGAAGTAGCCGTAGTCGGAGCGGGCCAGGTAGTCGGCGACGAAGGTGCTGAGCGGGATCCCCAGTTCCTTCGCCATCCGGGAGAAGGCGGGATCCTTCTCGGCGCCGTCGTCGACGGTCAGGAAGACGATCTTCTCGTCGGTCGGGACGCGGTAGACCACCGGTGGCCGCCCGTCGCTGAGCTTCACGCCCTGGGCCGGCCGCAGTTCCGGCCTGCTCGCCGGACGCTGCGGCGCGGGCAGCGGCACCCGCTCCAGACCCCAGCGGTGGACGGCCTCCAGCCTGGCCCGGACGGCGGCCTCCCGGCGGGCGAGCGCCTCACCGCCGCGCTCCTCCTCCTGCCGGGCCAGGCCCGGCATCCCCAGCGGCGCGGCCGGGGGCCGGGGCCCGCCGCGGTCGGCCGCCTCGCTCTCGTCCGCTGCGGCGGCGGTGCTCGCGGCGGTGCGGGAGGGCCTCCCGCCCTGCCCGGACGGTGCGGCGCAGCCCGCCATCACGGCCGTCAGGCAGACGGCCGCCACCAGACCGGCCCCGGCCCGGCGGCCTGCTCGGTGACGGCCCTTCGATCCCCCATTAATCTGATTATCTGCCATTTTGTCCATGCAGCACTGCTCCCCCGTGCCACCCCTCGGCCAACCCCCTCGTCACCCCCGCGGGCTAAGCACGGGAGCCGCCCCGCAGACCCTCCGCCCACGCGGCCAGCACGGCGAAGTCCGCGTCCACCAGCCCCCGTCCGGGGTGCACCCGGTGCAGCAGCGCGGGCCCCGCGTGGTGCGCCCGGGATCCGGGCTCGGGTTCACGCTCGGCAGCCTAGCCCGGGCGGCGGGCGCACCCCCGTCGGCCTGGGAAAACGGTTCGCGGGCGGGGTGGGCCGCCACCGATAATGCGCGCATGACGAACAGTGCGCCGCGTACCACCGATCCCTGGGCCGTCGCCCGGGCCGATGTCGGCTCCGAGGAGGCGCTGGCGCTGCTGCGCGAGTACTACACCGATGTCGCCAACCGGTACTACCGGTTGCACCTCGGCCGCGAGGGCACGCCCGAGGAGATCGAGGCCGGCCTGGCCGGCTCGCCGAGTGACGACCTCGCCGGGCCCACCGGGCTCTTCCTGCTCGGCCGCTACCGCGGCGAGGCCCAGTCCTGTGCCGGTCTGCGGGTGCGGGACGCCCGCACGGTCGAGCTGACCAGGGTCTTCGTCCGGCCCGGTCTGCGCGGCACCGGCGGCGGCGCCCGGCTGCTGGCCGCCGTGGACGAGGCCGCCCGCGCGCTCGGCGCCGAGCGGATCGTGCTGGACACCCGGCTCGACCTGGTCGAGGCCCGCGCGCTCTACTCGCGACACGGATACCGCGAGATCCCGGCGTACAGCAGCGGGCCGTACGCCCAGGTCTGGTACGGCAAGGACATCACGGCGCCCGTCCATGCAGACCGTTGAGCTGGTCTGCGACGCCTCCTTCGACCGCGCCGTACGCGCGGTCTGGCAGACGCTCGCCGACGGCGGCGTGGACAGCCTCGCCCACAACACCCACCCCGACCACCGCCCGCACCTCACCCTGGCCTCCTGCGCCCGGATGCCGGCCGACGCCCCGGCGCGGCTCGACGAACTCCTCGCCGACGCACTGCCGTTGACCGTCCGGCTGACCGGCCTGCTCTCCTTCGCCGCACGCAGCAGGCGCCGGGTGCTCTCCTGGTCGGTCGTGCCCACCGTGGACCTGATCCTGCTCCACCACCGGGTCTGGCAGATCCTCGCCGACGCCGAGGAACCCGACCCGCACTACGTCCCCGGCCGCTGGTCCCCGCACCTCGGTCTCACCCGCCGGCTCACGCCGGACGCCCTGACCCGGGCCCACGCCCTCCTCGGCCGCCACCCCGACCTCACCGGCGTCCTCACCGCCGCCCGCAGCTTCGACTCCGAGGCGCAGCAGTCCCGTTGGCTGGGCGCACCGGAGCCGCGAACGGCACCGGCGGCACCGGCGGCACCGGCAGACCAGTAGGCGCCCGGCTCAGCCGACGCCCGGCGTACCGGCGCGCAGAGCGGCGCGCAGTTCGCCGGCGTCGGGCGGGTTGGCGCCGGCCCGGGTGACGGTGAGGGCGGCGGCCGTGACCGCCTCGACGAGCGCCTCGGCGAGGGCGGCACCGGAGTGGCGGGCGCGCAACAGGGCGGCCATGAAGGCGTCACCGGCGCCCACCGTGTCGGCGACCGTCACGGGTACCGCGGCCGCCTCCACCCGCCGCCCGTCCGCGGTGAGGGCGAAGGCGCCGTCACCGCCCCGGGTGACGGCGACCACGGCCGGGCCGAGGCCGAGCCAGCGCCGGGCCACCTGCTCCGGGTCCTGCCCCGGGTAGAGCCAGGCCAGGTCCTCGTCGCTGGCCTTGACCAGGTCGCTGAGCGCCACGCAGCGTTCGACCCGCCGGACGGCCTGCTCCCGTTCGCCCATCAGCGCGGGCCGCACATTCGGGTCGTAGCTGACGGTGGCCCGGGAGCGGAAGCGTTCCACCAGGGCGAGCACGGCCGACGCCCCGGGTTCTCCGACGGCCGCGATGGACCCGATGTGCAAGTGGCCCGGCGTGTACGGGAGATCGCGCGGCGTCAGCGTCCAGCCGATGTCGAAGGTGTAGCGCGCCCGGCCGTGCTCGTCCAGCTCGACCACCGCGGACGGCGTCCGGGCACCCTCCTCGGCGTCCGCGAGGACGGTGACACCCGCGGACTCCAGGTGCGCCCGGATCAGCCGGCCGTTGGGGTCGGCGCCGAGCTGGGTGAGCAGCGCGGTCGGCAGCCCGAGCCGCGCCAGCCCGTACGCGACGTTGGCGGGGCTGCCGCCGGGGTGGACCCGGTCGGGCGCGCCGTCCGTACGGACGATGTCGGCGACGCACTCACCGATCACCAGGAAGCTCGGGGCGGGGCTGGTCAAGGCTGCTCCTGCCGGTCCGGAACGTCAGCGTGGGTTGCAGCCGCCCAGCCTACGGGCAGGCGGGCCCGGACATGAAGGACGGCCGCCGGACCTGGCCAGGTTCTCCGACGGCCGTGGCCCCGTCCGTCAGGGGGCGGAGCACTTCGAACGTTATGACAGTCCGCTGCCGACCGGCTACCGGACTGACCCGTTCGGGGGACGCCGCAGGCCTCGGAGGCGTCCCGGACCGCCCGGCCCCTCCACTACGATCCGTGTCCGTAAGGTCACTCAACGGCGCCGGTCGCCCAGGACCCGGCCCATGGCCCGAACAGCAGGACACGAAAGCGGTGGTCACCATCCCCAGGACCCGTTCCAGCCTCGCCGTCGCCCTCGCGCTCGCCTCGGCGGTGCTCTGCGCCACCGTGCCGTCCGCCGCGGCGGCGGACGGCCTCGGCGACCCGGTCTTCCCCGCGCTCGGCAACCCGGGCTACGACGCGCTCGCCTACGACCTCTCGTTCGACTACCGGCCCGACACCCGCACCGTGGACGGCCGCACCGTGCTCACCGCCCGCGCGCTCACCGCGCTGCCGGGCCTGGAGCTGGACGCGCTCGGGCTGGACGTCCGAAGCGTCCGGGTCGACGGCCGCCCTGCGGCGTTCCGCACGCACGACGAGAAGCTGACCGTCGTTCCGGCCAGGGCGGTGCCGCGGGGCGCCCTGCTGCGGGTGTCCGTCGACTACACGGCCGACCCGGGGGCCCGGCTGCCGCACACCGGCTGGGTGCCCACGCCCGACGGCTTCGCCGTCGCCGGACAGCCCGACAGCGCCCACACCGTCTTCCCCTGCAACGACCACCCGAGCGACAAGGCCCGCTTCACGATCAGTGTCACCGCGCCGGACGACGTGCTCGGCGTCGCCAACGGGAGGCTCGCCGCCACCGAACCGGCCGGCGACGGGCGGACCACCCGGCGGTACGTGTCGCGTGAGCCGATGGCGACGGAGCTGCTGCAGGTGGCGGTCGGCGACTACACCGTGCGCGAGCGTTCCGGCCCGCACGGGCTCCCGCTGCGGGACGTCGTCCCGACCGCCCGCGCCGCCGGTCTGGAGCCGGCCCTCGCGCTCACCCCCGCCCAGCTGGAGTGGGCCGAACAGCGTCTCGGACGCTTCCCGTTCGAGACGTACGGGCTGCTGCCCGTCAACAGCGACGACCCGGCCGCCTTCGGCTTCACCGGTCTGGAGACGCAGACCCTCACCCTCTACAAACCGGACTTCCTGCGCCGGCCCGAGCCCGCGATCGGCTCGCACATGATGCACGAGCTGATCCACTCGTGGTTCGGTGACAGCGTCTCGCCGCGCAGCTGGGCGGACCTCTGGCTGAACGAGGGCCACGCCGACTTCTACGGCCTGATGTACCGCTACGAGCGCGGCTGGCCGGACCCGGGCGGTTTCACCGCTCTGACGGACCGGATGCGCGACCTCTACGCCAGGGGCGACCAGTGGCGCCACGACTCCGGGCCGGTCGCCGCGCCGAACGCCGTGAACCTCTTCGACAGCCAGCGCTACACCGGCGGCGCGCTGGTGCTGTTCGCGCTGCGCGAGCGGGTCGGGGCGACCGCCTTCGACCGGATCGAGCGGGCCTTCCTCCGACGGCACCGGTACGCCACCGCCACCACCGCCGACTACCTGCGGACGGCCTCCGAGGTCTCCGGCGAGGACCTGACGGGCTTCCTCACCGACTGGCTCTACGGGCGGCGCACCCCGCCGATGCCGGGCCACCCGGACTGGACGGTGACGCCGGTCGATCCGGCCGGACCCGCCGTCCGCGGGCCGGCGGGCACGCCGCGCGGCACCGGGACGCTCTGACCCGGCCGGGCCCGTCCGTCGTGGGCGGGTACGCCGTGCTGCCCCGGCGCGCCGGGGCGGTGCGCCAGGGCGCCGTCCACGCGCCCCTGTGCGGTGGGGACCGGCGGGCGCATCGTGGTGCCCACGGCCCGCCCGCCGCCCGGCCGAGTTCCGGCCGGCTCGCGGGCCGTCCAACACGTCCGGAAAAATGGCCGCCTTCGGCAGGCAACCCGTACGGACTCCCATCGCGTTCATGCAGCCGTGAGACGAACACCACGACCGCCGGCACGGCCGGCACTGCTGACAGGAACGACGGGAACACCATGGCGGGGGCGGCACGATGAGGGACGCGACACCGGACTTCGAGGAGTTCGTCGCCGCCCGCAGCCCACGCCTGCTGCGCATGGCCTGGCTGCTGACCGGCGATCCGCATCTGGCCGAGGATCTGCTGCAGACGGCGCTGGCCAAGGTCTGGCCCCGCTGGGAGAAGATCTCCATCGACCGGCCGGAGGCGTACGTGCGCCGGGTGCTGGTGAACTCGCACGTCTCCTGGTGGCGGCGGCGCTGGCACGGGGAGCTGCCGCACGGCGAACTGCCGGAGTCCCCGGTGCACACGGACCCGTTCGAGGACGTGGTGGTCGGCCAGGTGGTGGCCGCGGCCGTGCGGGCGCTGCCACCGCGCCAGCGGGCCGTGGTGGTGCTGCGGTACTTCGAGGACCTCAGCGTCGAGGACACGGCCGAGGCGCTGGGCTGCAATCCGGGGACGGTCAAGAGCCAGACCCATCGCGCCTTGCAGGCGCTGCGCGGCAAGCTGCCCTCCCGGGAACTGATGCTGGACGGGGGACGCCGTGACGGGATCTGATGGCACCCATCCGGAGTCCGGCCCCCTGGAGTTCGACCGCTCGGAGTTCGACCGCTCGGGCTTCGAGCGGCCCGGCTCCGGCCGCTCCGGCGGGTCTTCGGCCGCCGACACGGAGGAGGAGCAGGAGCTGCGGTACCTGCTGCGGCAGGCCGCTCCCCACCTCCCGCCTCCGGCCGACCTGCTGGACCGGGTCCTCGAACGCGCCGCCCGGACCCGTCGCCGCAGGCGGACCGCCGGGCTCGCGGCCGGGCTGACCACCGGTCTGGTCGCCGCCGCACTGGCCGCCGCCCCGGCCATCGCGCCCGCGCCGCCGGCCGGGGTCATCCGTCCGGCGGCCACGCCGCCGGCGCCGACCGCCGCCGCTTCCCCGACCGTCACCGCTTCGCCGGCCCCGACCTCCGCCGGGCCCGGCGGCGCCTTCGGATACCCCGTGCGGCCCGTCGGCTTCCCGGAGCTCGGCGGACTGGTCGTCTACGTGCCGATCGGCTGGTCCACCCTGCTCGTCCCGGCCGCCGACCCGCGCCGGAGCACCGGCTACCTGGCCTCCCAGCCGCTCACGGTGAGGCCGTCCTGCACGGCGAAGCAGAGCGCGTGCGCCACGGCACCGGCCGACGAACTGGGCGAAGACGGCGCGCTGATCGCCATCGGACTGATCGACGACCAGACCCTCGCCGCCAAGCTGTCCGGAACCAGCGAGCCGGCGGCCGAAGCCGGGCTCGACAAGGACTGCTTCGGCCTCGGCGGCACCCTCGCCCTCCTCGGCCACCGGACGGTCGCCGAGGCCGACCCGGTGACGGTGGTCGAACTGAAGGCCTGTCTGAACAAGCCGTCCGAGCGGACCCTGCAGTCGGTGCAGCAGATCCTCAGCTCGGTCCGCGTCACCGGGAACGCCCCCGCCGCCCCGGGCAGCCGCCGCGGCTGACCCGCTCCCCCGCCACGCTCTTCACCGAGGCGGTACCGCCATGCCCCACCCCGTCATGCCCTCGCCGGGGCCGGTGCTGCCGCTCGTGAGCGGGTCGGTAAGGGGGCTCGGAGCCCGCCCGGCACGCCTCGGTGCCGACGGCGAACACCCGGTCGGGCAGCGGACGGGGGACGTCGGCGGCGAGGGTCACCCGGCGACTCCGGCGGACGACGTGTCAGGCGACCCTGCCGGCCGACGGAGCGACCCCGGCTCAGGAAGCGGCGCCGGCCACGGCGGCGGCGATCCGGTCGTACAGGGCGGGGAGCTTGAAGTAGGCGCTGTGGCAGTACGGGAACGGCTGCCGGCTGGTCACCTCGTGGTCGGTGACCCTGGCATCGCCGGGGAAGACCGGGGCGGCCCGGTAGCCGAGGAGGTCCGCGGGGTCGTAGACGTTCAGCCAGGCGGGGAAGCCGGGCGGCAGGGCGGCGCCGGGCTCAAGGCCGTTGAGCGCGCCGAGTTCGTGCAGGAAGGGGGCCTGCGAGCCGACGGTGACCAGCAGGCACAGCCCCTCCGGTGCCTCCCGGCGGGCGGCGGCGAGGGCCAGCGAGTCCACCAGGGCGATGCCGCCGAGGCTGTGCCCGATGACGACGGTCGGGCCCGGGGCGGCGGCGATCCGCTCCGCCAGGTAGGCGCGCAGCGGGCCGCCGCGCGCCTGGTAGCGCAGGATGTCGCCGAGCGCGGGGGTGGCGCCGACGGTCAGGGCGCCGCGATGACGGTCCAGCAGCCGCTGGCCGCCGAGGCGCATCCCGAGCTTGCCGAGGACGCCCGCCGTCCGGCCGAGCGGTCCGCGGGCGGCGCCGCCGAGGCGGTCGGCGAGGAGTTCGACCAGCCGGTCGCGCTCCTCGGCGGTGCAGAGCGCCTCGGAGCCGGCGGCGGTGAGCAGTTCGGCCGTGAGCGCGCGGGCGGTGACGGCGGTGAGTTCGGCGGCCGCCGCCGGGTCGGCGGCCTGCTCGCAGGCCCCGGTGAACTCCTCGGCGGCGGCGAGCCGTTGGAGGGCGCCGGGGAGGTGCCGGGCCAGACCGGTGGCGGCCAGGACGGCGGTCAGCTGGTCGGCTGCGGCGGAAACGGCGTCGGCATCGACGGTGTCGGCGGCGAGCGCGGCCAGGTGCTCGCCGACGGCCTGCCCGGGCGTCCGGGTGCCGGGCGCGCCGAACCCGTCGTCCTCGCCGGGCGGTTCGGCCAGGACACGCAGCTCGCAGAGCGGATCGACGAACAGCAGCGTCCAGCCGCCGTCCGCCCGGCCGACCAGCCCCGCGGGCTCGACGGGCTCCGGCCGGCCGCCGCCGGACAGGCCGGCGAAGCCCGGGATCGAGGCGCCGCCCGCGCTCAGCGTCGCGCCGTACTCGTCCCCCCAGTAGCAGGGCTCCACCCCGGCGTCCGGGAACCGGGCACCCAGCTCGCGGGCGACCAGCTCGAACAGCGGGTCGTACCCCTCGCGCCGTACCCCGGTGCCGTGCACGAACAGGAATCGCATGCCGCCCCCACCCTCTCCACGCCCCGATCCGTGCAGCACCCTAGCGTCGCCGCGCACGCCCGGCAGCCGGTCCACCGCAATCACCGACGGTCAGCGGCACCGGCGCCGGCCACACCGACCCCGGCCCCACGACGGCGGACATGCCGTCGGCCCCGGTCTGGCAAGGCCGGGGCCGAAGGGCGGGGCGGGCGGGGCGTCGGTCAGTACCGCAGGGCGGCGGCGATCCGGCCTCGGCCGGCGAGTTCGTCGGCGGGGACGAAGAGGACCTTGGCCCCCGTGTCCAGCGCCCGTTCGACGATCTCGTCGACCATGTCCTCGCGGACGTCGGGCTCGCCGGCGGGGGCGGGCACCAGGTGGTTGTCGGTCACCCTGACCGGCTCCCAGTAGTCCTCCTCGACCGCCACCACGGCGGCCCGGCCCTCGGCGACGCTCTGCCAGACCTCGTCGATCCCGGCGGCCAGTCCCTTGTCGCTCTGGGCCTGGTCGAGGCGCTTGTGCAGTTCGGCGACGGCCTTCTGCTCCTGCTGGGCGACGGTGGCCCGGACGGCCTCGGCGACGGCGGCGGGCTGGGCGTGGCCGAGGCCGCCCCTGGGCACCTGGGCGGCGGCGCGCTTGGCGGCGGCGCCCACCTCGTCCAGCAGGGCGAGCGCGGCGGCCTCGCCGAGCACGTACAGCGGGCGCGGGTCGGCCTCCAGCAGGGTGGCGAGCGCCGTGTCGGCCTCGCGCAGGAACCGGCGGGTCTCCTCGTCGCGGAAGGTGCTGGGCACGTCGCCGATCCGCTCCTTCCGCTCCACGTCCCAGTCCGGCGGGACCTGGTCCAGCGGGAAGCCGTCCGCGGCGTGCTCGACCAGCCGCGGCCCGGCCCCGCTGAACAGGGCGACCCGGTCGGCGGCGACGGTCAGCACCCAGTACGGGGCGCCGGCCGTGTAGGCGGAGACCAGGTTGCGGGTCAGGAAGGTCTCGGAGAGCACCACGCGGGCGGGCACGGTGCGCGGCAGCGACCACACCTGGTGCTCACCGGGCGCTGCGAAGATCACCAGGCCGTCCTCGGCGTGCACCAGGTCGACCTCGGTCAGGGCCCGGTCCAACTGCTCGACCACGTCGATCCGGTCGGCCCGGGAGACCGCCTCGTCGGCGTGCAGCCGGTTCTTCGCCTCGGCGATCAGATTGCGCAGGCGCACCGGGTCCTGGGCGTTGTCCGGCTCGCTGCGGTGGGTGGGCAGCAGAACGGAGACGGCCGGGTAGCGCCGGGGGCGGCGCAGCTCGGCGAGGACGGCTGGCGTGAGCTCGGCTGCGTACATCAGGTGCCCTTCTTGTCGCGGTTGCCTCGACTTGGTCAGTCAATGTGCTGTTTTGTCGGGTTTAATCTCCGACCCTTCCCCATCCCACCGCCGTCCTGTGCTCCGCGCCACCGGAAAGGTGCCCGCGGGCCGCTCGCGCCGGGGTGGCCGGACAAGAACGAGTGGACTCCCGCCGGCACCCGTAACCCGGGTGGCGGAGCATCGTTGGGCGGGGCATGAAGAAGCGCAGCATGCTCGCCGTCGCCTCGCTCGCCGTGGGCGTCGTGGCCTCCCTGACCGCTCCCAGCGCACACGCCAGCGCGATCGGCGGCCAGGGGAATCTGACCGGCCCGCTCCAGCACGGCGGAGCGCTCGACGCGGTGCCGGACGGCCTCCAGGGCCCGGTCGGGGACGCCGGCGGTGTGGTCGGCGAGGGGACGGGCTATGTGACCGGGCAGGCGCCCGGTCTGATCCGGCTGATTCCCGCCTGACGCCGGCCCCCGCGCGGCAGGTCCGGCCGCACCCTCAGCCGAGCGCGGTACCGAGGTCCTGGGTCCAGTAGGGGCCACCGGGGCCGGTCGCGACGCCGACGCCGACGTCCTTGAAGCCGCAGTCCAGCATGTTGGACTGGTGAATTCCGCCGTCCATCCAGCGGGAGAAGACGGCGGCGGCCGATCCCGGTCCCCGGTCGAGGTTCTCGCCCCACTGGGACCAGCGGTAACCGGCGGCGGCGAGCCGCGCGTCCGCCCGCGCGCCGTCCGGGTTGACGTGGTCGAAGAAGGCGCGGGTCACCATGTCCTCGGCGTGCTTCTGGGCGGCCGCGTGCAGCTTGGGGTCGATCCGCAGCGGGCCGCAACCGGCCCTGGCGCGTTCGGCGTTGACCAGGTCGACGAGCTGGCGCTCCGGGCTCGGCGGGGTGGTCGGCCTGGCACTGACGGGCGTTGGCGTCGTCGGCGCGGGCTCGGGCGCCCGGGTGGGCAGCGGAGCGGCCGGGGCCGTCACCGGCTCGGCCGTCGTCGGCGGGGTCGGGGGCGTCGTCGTGGGCGGGGTCGGTATCGCCGCCACCGATGTGTCCGGTGCGCCCGCCGGGGTGGTCGGTTCGGTCACGGGCGGCTCGGGGGCGGCGTGGTGCGGCCAGACCAGCGCGAGGGTCGCCACCGCCAGCACCGCGGCCGCGCCGCCCGCGACCGCCGCCCTCCGCCGGGTGGGACCGCCCCGGCCACCGGGCCCCCCGCTCGGGTCGGCCAGGCCCGCGGCCGCGGTGGGCTGCACCGGAAGGGCGGTCGGCGTACCCGACGGGAGGGGCACCAGGACCAGGCCCGCCAGCAGCCCCTCGGCCGGGAAGAGGTCGCGCCCCAGCCGGTCGCAGGCGGGGCAGGCCCGGATGTGCCGGACGATGCGCTTGCGCCACACCGAACCCGGGGCGCCGTCCCAGCCCGCGGTGAGGTCGGCCAGCTCCGGGCAGCGCGGGTAGGCGGTGAGCGCCCGGACCACCAGGCGCCCCGCCTCCAGCTGCTTCTTCATCCGCTGGATCCGGACGGCCGTGTGCTGCGGCGTCAGGTCGAGCGCCTCGGTGAGTTCGGCGCGGGTGAGTTCGCCGCAGGCCTCCAACCACCACAGGGCGAGCAGTTCGCGGTCGTCCGGGTCCAGCCAGCGGGTGGCCTCGGCGACCTCCCTGCGCTGGCCGGACAGGCCCAGGCGCAGGATGGTGAGGTCGGTGAAGTCACCTTCGGGGTCGGGCAGTTCCCAGGTCTCGTCAAGGCCGCCGACGGCCGTCTGCTGCTGGCTCGCGGACCGGCGGCGGACCTGGTTCATGGTGATCGCGACCAGCCAGGACCGGAAGGACTCCGGGTCGCGCAGCCCGTCCAGGCCGTCCAGCGCGCGGATCATGGTCTCCTGCGCGATGTCGTCGACGTCGGCGTGGCCGTTCAGCGCGCGCCCGGCGACGTTGTAGACCAACGGCAGCCAGGTGGCGACCAGCGCCTCCCGGGCCTGCGGGTCGCCCGCCTGGGCCGCGAGCACCAGGGTCGTCCCGGTCCTGTTCTGCACGTCAACGTTCATGGGTCCGCACTCCGTCTTGCCGTTCTTCCGTCCGCCGCTGCCTCCTCGGAGACCTCTGGGGAGTGATCAGATAACAACAATTTGCGCGGATTCGGAAAACGGGGACCCTGCACGGTGCACTGGAGCGGGCTCGCGCGTGAGGCCGGCCGGTCAGGACGGAGCCGCGAAGACCTGCGTCCACCAGGGGCCGCCGGAGCCGGTCCGCACGCCGACGCCGATCTGCTTGAACGCGCAGTTGAGGATGTTGGCGCGGTGGCCCGGGCTGTTCATCCAGGACTCCATCACGGCGGCCGGGTCCTTCTGACCGCGCGCTATGTTCTCGCCCCAGGTGCTCCAGCGGTAGCCGGTCGCGTCTATCCGGTGGTCCGCGTGGTAGCCCTCGGGGCTGGCGTGGTCGAAGAAGTTACGCGCCGCCATGTCCTCGCTGTGCCCCTGCGCGGCCGCGGCCAGCCGGGGTTCGGCGGTGAGCGGACCGCAACCCTGCTGGGCGCGCTGGGCGTTGACCAGGTCCACCACCTGCTGGGCGAACTGCGCCGAGGTACCGCTCGCGGGCGCCCCGGCGTTCTTCGGGGCCGCGGACGTCGCCGCGGCGGAGGCGGCCCCAGTGGCCGCGGTCGGCCTGGCGGTGGCGCCCGGGCCGGGCTTGACGGGCGCGGACGGGGTCGGCACGGCCGGTGCGGCAGGGGTGGACGGCGGAGTCACGCCGGTAGGGGCCGCGGGGCCGGTGGTCGCGGGGCCGGTGGTCGCAGGGGAAGCGGACGCGGCCTGCGCCGGGTCGGCGGCGGACGGGGAGCCGGCCGGGCCGGCGAGGAGAGCGGAGTCGACGCCGCCCGCGCCGGGCACCTGGACGCCGTCGTGGTTCCCCGCCTCCGCCGCGATCTGCGGGTCGAGCGCCACCGCCCGCCGGCCGTCCCGGTCGCCGTCCGCCCCGTCGTACGCCGCGTACCCGGCGCCGGCGAGCGCGGCGATCACCCCGGTACCGGCCACGGCGGCGATCACGGCCACCACCGGACCGACCCCGCTCCGCCGACGGGCCCGCCGCCCACGCCCCCGCCGCACGGCGGCGGCGCGCCGCTCGGCCCGGCCACCGGGGCGCCCGGCCGCCGGGAGAATCGTCGTCCTGTCTTCGCTGTTCACCTGAGCACGCTTCCTGTTCGGGTCGGCGGGTACGGGTGCCGACACCTGGGAGACCTCCCGGCGGCGCGCCGATAACAGAAAGTCCGAACGAATTTCCGATCCCCACCGCACGGGCCCGGCCGCCCGCGCGCGGCACAGCTGCGTCCGGGGCCATCGCGTGGGTGACGGGCGTGGGCCCGGGCGGGGTGACCCGGGTGCCCGTGCTCCGGGTCCGGTGGCCGTCGTCCGCGGTGGTCCACGGAACCGGGGGTTGAGACTGGTGAGCTCGCTTGTTCAGGCGTCGCCTGTTCGCAGCCGAGTCCGAATGGAGCTCGCGCTGAGTGATCAACGCGAGCTCGGCGGACGTCGATCGCCATGGCTATCGCTGTCTGGCGCGGACAACGTGCGAAGGCGCCCAGCCATGTCAGAAGGCACCAAGGAAGCCCTCGCTGTCAGGGGAAGTCCGGGCACTCCTCGGCAAAGCCCTGCGAAACGGGCTGCCACACGCCGTGGTCCTCACGCACGCTCAGTCGATCCGCTTCCTCCGCGGTCTCGATCAGCTGAGCGGTGGTCAAGGGGACGGCCGCCGTGAAGACTCGGTGCATGGTGTCGTTGTCCATGCACCAGCGCAGGAAGGGCTGGGCCGGGCCCCGGGTGGCGTACTGGTCTGCGTGCCAGGCGTCCGAGCCTGGCCACGCGCTATGACAAGCGCGCCTACGTCTTCCACGGCGCGGTCACCGTCGCGTCGATCCGTCTTCGGCTCAGACCGTGATCAGCCGGCTTCTGGAGCGTCGGCCCGCTGTGCCGACTCGGCAGCAACCTGACGCAGCAGCACCGTTGGCGATGCCATGACGGCGTACCAAGTGTTCGCGCTCTCGTCCGTGACCGGAGCCCAGGCAGCGATCACCGGCAGTTCACAGTGGTCACCGGCCTCCAGCGGGGGCAGCGTCCAGGACATGCCGTTGTGGCCGAAGTCCACGCCCCACGTGCTGAACGAGTGGTTGTACACCTCGTCGATCAGCGCCGCCCATCGTCGGGGCACCTCGCCCGCGTCGGCCGCCCAGCAGATCGCCTCCGCGTCGTCACCCCCGACGGTGAGCCGGGTCTTCTCGTCCTCCACCGTGATCGCGGCCAGTGCCTGCCCCCCGTCGTACCCCGCGTCGACACCCTCCGGAAGCCGCGCCGACAGCCCCGCCGAGAACTGCACACGGCCGAACGGAGCAAAGGCGTCGATGCGCCAGACCGCCGCACGGCAGTCGGTCAGCGGCCCCCAGGTCTCGGGGCAGAGCTCGGGATCGTACGGGGTCAGCAGCAGCTCTACGCGGGCCGCGGGACGGACCCAGCGGGCGACCGTGCGGCCGCCCGGCAGCTCGAACAGCTCATCGGGCAGCAGCGGAAGGCCCGTGTTCCCAATGGCCGTGGTGAAGGTCAGCGGGCCGAATGGCGTGTCGATAGCCGGCTGAACGGCGGACCGCAGGCGGATGCGCGGGACGGTGGGAAGCAGCATCGCCCCAGGGTAGTGGGCCTTCCCACGGGTTGCGCCAGCCCTGGAGCATCGCTTCGAAGACCTGCTCGCCCGGCCGCAGCATCGGCAGGCCATCGACCAGGTGGAGGCGAGCAGACCCCGGTGCGAGGCCGTCCTCACCCATCGCCATCACTTTCCGTCGATCGCATTGGACGCGAGTTTTTCGCATCAGATGCGAGACGGCGGCGTTTCCCAGCTCAGTCGCCCGACGGAGTGAAGGAGCCGCGCCAGGCCGGCGCAGTCGCCACCGTGATCCCAAGTACTGCCAACGCAACGTCCCTGGCAGGTCCGATTGTGCGAGCCCAGTGTCGTTGGTGGTGATGTTGGATTCCCTCAGGGGCGGGGTGGGCTGTGACCTCGATCGAGAGGACCGCGTATCCGCGGTTCAAGCGGCTGATCACCGCGCATGAGCTGCATCTGTTCTTCGCGCCGAGCCGTGACGAGGTCGAGTGGGTTGCCGGCCGGACCGACTGCGACGAGCACCTCCTGGCCCAGCTGCTCGCGCTGAAGTCGTACCAGCGCATGGGGTGCTTCCCGAAGCTGGACGAGATCCCGGAGACGGTGGTCGACTTCGTCCGCCGCGCGGTGGACCTGCCAGAAGGCACGGTGCCGAAGGCCGCGAACCGTACGGCGGAGCGGCAGCGAACCGCCGTACGTCAGCGGACGGGCTTGTCGTACGACAAGGCGAAGGCCCGGAAGATCGCCGAGGCGGTAATGCGGAGCGAGGCCGTGTCGAAGAACCGCCCGGCGGACCTGATCAACATCGCGCTGGAGAAGGTCGTGGAGGCCGGGCTGGAGCTGCCGGGCTTCACCACGCTGGACGCGCTCGCGGCGAAGGTCCGCACCGAGGTGAACGCCGCGATCTGCATGGGCGTCTACGACCAGCTCAGCGAGGCCCACCGGGAACAACTGCTGGCGCTGCTGTCGGAGAAGGACACTTCCGGCACCACGAAGTACAACAGGCTGAAGCAGTCAGCGAAGGCCCTGGAGCAGGAGATCAAGGCCCGGATGCCGGAGCGCTCCCTGCTCGGGATCATCTCCCGCACGGCGTACTGGGTGGAGTGGTGGCGTCGCTTCGGCCCCGCCTCGGGCAACGAGCCGAAGCTGAAAGACCCCTTCGGCCGGTACGTGATCACCACCTTCGTGGAGGGCACCAACATGGGCCCCTACGAGGCTGCCCGGCACACCCCCGGCGTGAGCGGGCACGAGCTGTCGCTGGCCGCGAACGAGCACGTCCGCCGCTTCGGCGAGTACTCCACCCATGAGCTCGGCCTCGTGCCCGAGGCGTACGACCCGCATCTGGACGTCGACTTCAGCCCGCTGCGCGGTGACGCCCCGCCCGCGCCGGACGGCTACGGTCAGGCGGCCTGATCACCCATGTCATGTCGCTACTCCAGCGGCCACGCGATGCACACGCACTGTTCCATGCCACGCGGAAGGCTCCTGGCACCTACTCCCTGGTCATCTCGTCGCTTCCGCAGCAACGCCCGGCTGCGGCCGGGTCCGCATACCCCAGCGGGCAAGAGATGGGCCAGCAGCACCCAGCATTGCGAAGAACAACGCCAGCAGCAGCCAGCCCGCCGTGCCGAGGCCTAGCACCACCGTGGTGAGGATCGCAGGGGCAAGAGCCTGGCCCGCGTTGAAGCCGAGGCCGAGGACACCTTGGTACTGGCCCTGGGCATGGTCGGGGGCAAGACCGAAACCCAGGGCGAAGCACGCCGAGGACTCCCAGACCTCTCCCAGGCTATGGACGAAGATCGCCGCCAGGACCAGTCCTGCTGCCGCCCAGACAGGTGCGTACGCCGCCAGCGCCATCATCGGACAGCTGACGAGGAAGAGCAGCCCCGCAGTGCGAAACGCCCTGCCGCCGTCGTACGGGGTCTCGATACGGGAGCCGATCTTGGTCTGCATCAGTACGCAGAAGGCGGAATTGACTGCGAACAGCGCGGCCACCGTCCAACGCGGCGTTTCGGTGTGCTCGGAGATCCAGATCGGCAGGAGCAGGGAGACCACCGGGTACTGCAGTCCCATGGCCCCGTAGAGGGCGGTGAACGTCAGGAACGGACGGTCCGCGAAGACGAGCCAGCGCCGCTGCCGCGGTGACGCTGCCAGCACCGGATAGCGGGGCAGCAGAAGCAGAAGCACCGCGCACAGGGCGAAGCTCGCCGCGTTGCCGAGAATCAGCGTGACATAGGCGCCGCGGGTGTCCGCGGCCAGCGCCAGCCCGGCACCCGCCGTTCCCAGGACGACGCCCAGGTTGACGAAGGTGCGCAGCTTCGCCCGGAACATGGCCGGTCGCTCACCCCCGACCCGGGCCACCAGAGCCCCCCACGCCGCCCCTCCGGCCGCCGCGGCGATCTGGTCGACCGTCGCGATGATCGTGAGCGCGGCCCAGCTCTCGACGAGGACGAGGGCCGCCATCGATACCGCCTGGACCGCGAGGGCCAGCATCATGATCACGCGTGCACCGCGCCGGTCGGCGAGATGACCCCCAGGTATCCCCGCGCACAAGCCGATCACTCCGGCGATGGTGAGCGCGGCGCCGACCTGCACCGCAGGCAGGCCCACGACCAAGGTGAAATAGAGCGCCGACGCCGCGTTGAACAGACCATTGCCGACCCGGTTGACGAAACTGGCGGCGACCAGCACGCGCTCCGGCCCACTGCCCCCCGCCATCCGGCCTATTCGACCTGCCAAACCGCCCTTGATCATGGACCGCAGGCTAACAGCACCGCAGAACCCGCCGCAGTCGTACGAAGAAGATCGCGTGCCCCAACGGCGACGCAGGCCCCGACGCGTGTTCCATCCCCTGAAGGCCGGTGTCGGCAAACGAACGAATGACGACTGGCGCGCCGGGCGTCCAATGAACCCAGACTTTCCGGGGCCCGACGGCGGCGCCGATCCAATCAGATCCGATGGCGGATGATGACAGGGTTTGCTGACAGCTGGGGTCGAATGCGACCACCGAGAGCGGGGAGCGGCATGGCCAACCTGGTCTACAAACGGGTGTCGACGGACCAGCAGTCGACCGACCGGCAAAACCTCGTCCTAACCGAGGCCGGGATCGAAGACCCGGTCGTCTTCGAGGAACAGGCCGGCACCTCCAGCCGCCTCCGCCCCCTTGAGCGGCCGAAGTTCGGCGAACTGCTCGCCTACACCCGGCCGGGCGACACCGTGCACATCTCCGAGATGTTCCGCCTCGTACGCGGCACCGGGCACATCCTCGACGTGCTCGACGTCCTCCACCGCGACCAAGTCGCGCTGCGCATCCACGACGGCGCGTTCTCCGCCATGGACCCCAGCTCCTCATCCGCTGCCAGTCCCTCGACGGCACCCCGGGCGCCCCAGCGATCCCAGCTCAGCGCAAGGCGCGCCGCGAGTACGAGAACCGCGTCGCCGCCCTCGCGAGCAACACCCTGTAGCGAGTCCTCCGGTCTGCAAGATCATCCCGTGGCGGGTTTCCGGCGTATCTGGGTCATGCCCCGAAGAGACCCTGACCCACGGGCCCGACCCGCTCCACCTCGCCGAGGTCCTCGGGCTCGACGAGAAGACCGCGATGCGTTACGCGGACTCCGCACGAGCCCTGCTAGGCCGCGTATTCGGTCGTGATCAATGGGTTCGGGTGAGGTCCTTGATCCAGATCATTGCGCCGCGGAGGTGAAGGCCGGCGAGGTAGCTTTC